>JAYVJM010000062.1:0-22698 GCA_043769275.1 Cellvibrionales bacterium
AGTACCCACAAGCATTGTCTGATTCGCTTCTTAAAAAACTCGGCAGGGGCATCGCTCTGTCCGGACACGCATTATGACGATAAAAAAATTTCACGCAAGAACTAATTCACTTTTTCCATCTTTTCGCCACAAAATTACAATATCAATCACTTAGCGGCAGATTTACGTGTATACCAGTGCAGTACAGGCCCCGACAACGCGTAGATTACGGCTAGGCTCAACAAAGCTTCCGCTGTAGACCATATCAATAACATGATGATGAGCAGCACCGCCAACATATAAATAAAGGGCACGCGGCCTTTGAAATCTATTCCTTTGAAACTGTAATAGCGCAAATTCGTAACCATCAATAAACCTGTGATTGCTGTCAATACAGTCAGTGCTATCGGCACCCATCCCTGCTCAACCTGTATGTCACTGCCTAACCACACGGTTCCCGCGATCACCGCCGCCGCCGCCGGACTGGCCAAGCCGATAAAGTAACGTTTATCGACAGTGTCTACTTGTGTGTTAAAACGCGCCAACCTTAACGCAGCACACGCGCAGTAGAGAAATGCGGCAGACCAACCAAATTTACCTACGTAAACCAGCGCCCAGTTGAACATAACCAGCCCCGGTGCCACACCAAAGGACACCAAGTCTGAAAGGCTGTCGTACTGCACACCAAACGCGCTTTGTGTTTTGGTCAAACGTGCTATGCGCCCGTCTAAGCCGTCCAGCACCATGGCGATGAAAATCGCTATCGCTGCGCTTTCAAATCGGTGTTGCATGCCGGCGATAATGGCGTAATACCCACAAAACAACGCGCCTGTTGTAAATAGGTTCGGCAGGAGGTAAATACCGCGATGGCGCACCTTCTGGCCGCCCTCAGACACCTCCTCTACATGCTCGCCTATTGGCAGCACGCTGTCGTCATGATCCACAAGGGGGGGGGGTTCCTGTTCTGACACGTCTCATCTCCTGACTAACTATCGGCTGACCTAAAAATACCGCTCAAACTGGCTCAGATCATATCGGGATAATCTGCCACAGCGGGCAGCTTGATCGCCTCAGCAAAGCCAGGAACTGTCACGCTGTCTTTGCTGATTGCGATGGAGTCGCAGTCAACCACACCATGATCAAACAAATAAATAGGCTGGCTCAACCCGCGTACCGCATCTTGGTCATACTGTTGCGCACATGCAACCACCGCGTCGTTGCGCCCGTTCCAAGCTAGCAGTTTTGTTGCGCCGTGTTTTTTTCGCAACATGCCAGCCACAATATGCGGCGCAATGATCGTTGCCGATGCGTTGTTACCACCAAACCCCTTCGCATTGATTACAGCAACATCAATGCCCTTGCTTCCCACTTCCAAATCGCGGGGATCAATACGCAAATTTGAAGCAAAAACATCACCTGCTGGCTTGTCGATGGTGTGAATGCCCGGGATAAATCCATACTGCCACACGCCGAGCGTAGCAGTGATCTGATCACCTGCTGCGCTGCCTATCGAGTGCCCAAGAAAAGCTTTCATCGCAGCTACTGGCCATTTTTCTATACCAAAAGCCTTGGCGGCTTCGTTTAAAATATGCGATTCAGTCACGCGATTTTGGGGCGTACTGGAGCCATGTGCCTGCACAAAACTACGCCGCGCCACAGATTCATCGCCCAACAGCGCACGCGCCGATGCCAGTGCTTTAGCCACCGTTATGTAATTACCCGCACCTGGCGCGGAAATTGATTTTTTGTGGCCATCGGCATTTACAAATACGCTGCCAACCGCGCCATAAATGGTCGCGCCCATTTCCAGTGCTAGTTCGTCATCCATCAACACAATAAATTGAGCGGATTCCGCCAGCGTAAAACCACAGTTTTCTCCAAATGGGCGACTAGCACAGCGATGATTGGCTTGCATCGTGCCATCAATTTTGTTCAGGCTATCGTCTGTCGCCAGTGCGCCCATCGCTGCGTAGCCTTCTATAATTTCGGGCAAAATCGGTGCCTCGCTGGTGCCAACCAGCACCGCACGACAACGACCGCTTTTGATATCATCAGCGCCCATGCGCAAATTGTAAAGAAATGTCGCGCAGGCACCGGCACTCGAACCTGTGGGGCCGACTGATCCCAAAATATACGCATTGACAAAGTCCGCCGGCATTTCAGAAAAGCCCAGCGCACACTGCTTGGATGTCACACGTTTTCCCGACAATCGCGCTTGCATCATGCCGCCCGAACCATTGCCATCAAGTTGACTCATCGCGCTGCCGGCATAAACCGCCACTTGATCTGGCCGGACTTTTTTCATTACTTCCGCCCAACTAAAACCCATGCTTTGCACGGCATCAGATGCCGCATAAACCGTCATTTGCAAGCCGCGCGGGTGATTTCGTGAGTTATAAAGACGACTAGGATCAAAACCACTGGGCAACTGACCAGCAGCTTGTACGGGCAATATTCTCTGACTGGGCACAAAAACGTCACAGCTCTCAACGACATCAACACGAACTTGCCTGGTGTCAATGGGCGTTACTTTCCAGCCCGATGGCAACGGCTCTGGCAGTTGCCGCTCTTGTGTAACAAAAGAAATGGGCGCACCGACAGGGGACATCGTGAGACTTTTTTGCCAAGGCGCGGCTTCAACAGGAAAACAAGCCGCTTCTATGCGGCGCACAAGAGTACCCGCCGTAACCGCCTCTCCGAAGCGGCTTGCTAAATCGTCAGCAGCATAGCGCGAACCGCTTATATCCAGAAAACAGCCGTTGTTGTAATGCGCAAGATTCATCAGCGTCGACAAGCCCGTCAATGTTTCTTGACGGGCGGCCTGCGGCAGACTGTCTAGCACCATTCGGCGGTAGGCGTGGTGAAAAGAAGCGCGACCTGCTGCATTGATCCCACCAAAACCTACAATAACTGGTAAAAAAGACATAAGTCTGAAATCTCGCCATCTAAAACGTCGGCTAGTCTAGCCTTGCCCCGCCCCAGCATTAACAGCAAAATGGCCATCAAAACTGTCATTCAGGCCATTTTTCATGTACATGCAAGTCATCCAATGAAAGTCGCTTTTGTGCTGTGCGAACAATTGCTGGCCACCAGCATTACTTTGCCTAATGAAATGTTGCGCGCGGCAGTGGATATGTCTCGCTCGCGTCGAAAATTCATGCCATTCACCCTCAATTTTGTCGGGCTGAAAACACAAGTAACCTCCCGTTGTGGCCTGCCTATACAGGCGCACCACACGCTCGATGACACGATCTACGATCTGATTTATCTGCCTGCGCTATGGCGTGACCCGCAACCCACCGTGCGCGAAAATGCCGCGTTGTTACCGTGGCTACGTCGACAACATCAAAGTGGCGCGCTGATTGGTGCCGTAGGTACAGGAGTCTGCCTTCTGGCTGCCAGCGGGCTGCTCAATGCTCGCCCCGCCACTACGCATTGGTTTTATCTGGATGCGTTTGCCAAAATCTATCCGCTGGTCGACGTAAAGCGGCAGCACTTCATTACACACGCAGGCCACCTGTATTGCGCAGCATCAATCAACGCGCTGGCTGATCTCACCATTCACTTTATTCGGCATTTTTTTGGTGGGGCGATTGCCGCGCATGTTGAGAGACATTTTTCCTATGAGGCACGCAAAGCTTACAACGACATCAGCTACCGCGAAGATAACAATACCCGCCATGCCGACGAGACTATTTTGCATATACAGCTTTGGCTGCATCAACATCACGCGGAACCGCTTCAACTGGCACAAGTTGCTCAAAATTTTGGCATGAGCCTGCGCCACTTTAATCGCCGCTTTAAAAATGCAAGCGGCAAAAGCCCTCTGCAATATTTGCAAGCACTGCGCATAGAGCAGGCGCGTGACCTTCTAAAAAACAGCAATTTGAGCATCAGTGAGGTGACTTACCGTGTGGGCTATCAAGACAGCCATCACTTTTCAACGCTATTTAAAAAATTCTGCAACCTCACGCCACAGGAGTTCCGCAAAAGCATGCGCAGTAAATTATTTTCTTTGGATTTGAATGCAAGCCGTGCTAAACAAGGCACCTAGAAAAGGAAGGTAACAGCTATTTACCCCACCACCGCCACACAAACCAACAACACCCAAAGTTCAGCAAGCTGCTGCACAGCACCTAAACAGTCGCCGGTATAGCCATCAATACGCCGCCTGAAGTAACGGCCGCACAACGTGCGAAGCAATAGCAAACCAAGACTCAAAGGCAACCATGTGCCAATGGGTAACCACAGCATAAATATCACACAGAGCAATAAGACAAACACCGCATCTGACCCTGAAAAGGTCAGATGCGGTATTTTTCCGGTTGATTCCGTGAGGTCTTCTGCTCGGGCATAATCCAGCGAAAGCAATAAAGAGGCAGATGCTGCACGACTGAGCACATGCGCCGCCAGTAAAACGGGCAATGCTATCTTCAGCGACAAGCAGCCCAGCAGGCTGATTTTACTCGCCAGCAGCAAACCCAGCCCCAAACTACCGTACGTGCCTAAACAGGAATCTTTCATGATCACAAGCACTTGTTCACGGCCGTGACCACCACCAAAAGCATCGCAAGCATCAGCAAAACCGTCTTCGTGGAGTGCGCCCGTGAGCAAAATACTGAATGCGACACTAAGAATCACAGACGGCCACCACGGCAACACACGCGAAAAACCCGCCAGCAACGCAAACTGGACGGCGGCAGCCAGCACACCAACCAATGGAAAACCACGCGCTATCTTGCAAGCAATATCAGGATCGTAATACACCCAACGAGACACCGGCAATCGCGTGAAAAACATCAGTACGAGCAGCGCTTCCTGAAAGCTCCGTCCTAACGCCTTCCGCCAATTCATCGCGCTATCTCTTTCCCAAAAGTCTGTGCAGAATTTTTTCGTAGATCAACGACAACTGCTCTAACTCACCAACATGCGTGTTTTCGTCAATTTTGTGGATGCTGGCATTGACCGGCCCAAGCTCGATCACTTGCGCACCCGTTGGCGCAATGAAACGCCCATCCGACGTGCCGCCCGCCGTTGATAGCTCGGCATCCACGCCAGCGATATCACGAATAGCCGCAACGGTTGCGTCCACAAGATCACCACTCGCCGTTAAAAATGGCTGCCCGCCCAACGTCCATTCGATCTCATAACGCAGGCCATGCTTATGCAGAACCGCCTCGGTGCGAGCACGCAATTCTTGCTCTGTCACCGCAGTTGAAAACCGAAAATTAAACAACACATCAACGCTACCAGGGATGACATTCGTCGCGCCCACGCCACCGTAAATATTGGACATTTGAAAACAGGTGGCAGGAAAAAACTCATTGCCGGTATCCCACACTTCTGCCACCAAATCAGCTAACGCAGGTACCGCCTTATGAATGGGGTTATCGGCCAAATGCGGATAAGCAATATGCCCCTGTATTCCATTAATCGTCAATTTCGCACTCAAAGAACCACGGCGGCCATTTTTAATCGTGTCACCTAAATGCTTGTTGCTGGAAGGCTCACCCACCAAACACCAATCAATTACTGCGTTTTCTTTTTGCAATTGCTCAATGACTTTCTGCGTGCCATTGACGGCAACACCTTCTTCATCACTCGTGATTAAAAAAGCAATGCGACCTAGGTGATCTGGATTTTTAGCAACGAAAGATTCGCAGGCAATAACCATTGCCGCAATGCTGCCTTTCATGTCGGCTGCGCCGCGTCCGTACAGGTAATCGCCTTTGATCGTTGCCTCAAACGGCGCACTGTGCCAATGCTGCGCGTCACCGCTTGGCACCACATCGGTGTGACCGGCAAAGCAAAAAGTAGCGCCTTCTTTGCCACGTACAGCCCAAATATTTTTAACATCACCAAACGGCATATCACGGCAATCGAAGCCAATGGCCGTTAGACGCTGCTTCAAAATGTGCTGGCAGTCTGCATCATCTGGTGTCACGGATTTTTGGTTAATTAACTGGCATGCGAGTTCTAGCGTTGGCGTTTTGATGCTCATGCGTTGTCCTCAACAAAAGGTAATACCAATGGGGGGAATCATTTTTGGCATCGGGATGGGCAAAGAACACAGGAACGCAAACCGTCAACCGCGGGGGGCTTTACTCAAATTAGGCTTGGCCTCTGGATTGGCTTTGTAAAGCAGCGCAACATGACCGATTTGCTGCACCAGTGCGCAATCACACACAGCGCACACTTGTGTAATCAGTGCCTGTTTCTCACTGCGATCAGCCACCTGAAATTTAACTTTAATTAGCTCGTGATCATGCAGAGCGCATTGAATTTCGGCTATCACCGTATCGGCCAAACCTTTAGCCGCCACAGTGACCAATGGATGAAGGCTGTGACCACTGGCGCGCAACTGTTTTCTGCGCTTGATGTCCATTTTGGAAAGATCGACGAGCAACATGATTCATGTGTCCTAACGTGTAAGGCGCGCATTGTAGCCAGTTTCGACTGCGCGGGGGCAGTGCGTTTATGGGCGCATGACACTTTCCGCTCGTGCTGAGCCTGTCGAAGGGCGTGCCCCCGACAGGCTCAACACGAACGGGGGATATCAAATCGGAAAGTTATTTTTAACCACATCCGTCGCGTGCAGAAAAAACCTCAGTTATGCGCGTGCAATACCGCGTTAAGCTCAACAGCCGACTGGTTACTTAAGCACTCCAGCGCACCGTTAATGGAATTCCGACGAAACAGCAAATCAGATTTTCCAGCCAGCTCACGCGCTTTGCATTTGCGTGCGACTTGGCCTGCGCTGTCGATCAAGGTAATCACGGCACCCGCCGTGAGATACAAGCCTGCTTCCACAGTGCAGCGATCACCCAAGGGAATTCCCACACCGGCATTCGCGCCAAGAAGACAATCTTCACCTAGAGAAATCACGACATTATTGCCGCCCGATAACGTACCCATCGTCGATGCGCCGCCGCCAATATCCGAGCCACGACCGACAAAAACACCGGCAGAAATGCGCCCTTCAATCATGCCAGGCCCCTCCGTTCCCGCATTAAAATTCACGAAACCCTCATGCATGATGGTGGTACCAGAACCCAGATAAGCCCCCAAACGCACCCGCGCTGTGTGCGCAATACGCACACCAGACGGCACAATGTAGTTGCTCATTTTGGGGAATTTATCAACAGACGACACCTCCAGAACACGCCCACCCAAACGCGCTTGCAATTGGCGAGCAGTCAATTCACGCAAATCAATGGCGCCTTCATCTGTCCATGCCACATTCGGCAACAACCCAAAAATCCCACTTAAATTGATCGCATGTGGCTTGACTAAACGGTACGACAATAAATGCAGCTTTAAATACACCTCTGGCACAGAGACAGGCGCGGCATCTGCTTCTAAAATCGTGATGGCTAACGGCGCTTGACTATTCTCCATTGCCTTGAGCCAAAGAAAATCATGGCCTTGTTTCAGCAGAATACCGTAGAGGCTCGCGCACTGTGATGGTGTAACACTGGCCACCAGATTCCCACCGTCGTAGCCCAGCATCTTGGCGACAGCACCCTGCATATCAGCCGATGGATGTAAAAAAGGCTCAGGATAAAAAACTTCCAGCCATTCACCCAAACTATTTTGGGTGCCAACACCTATACCAATACAAAAACCCATAAAAAAACCTCTTTAATGTGATAAAAACTACAGTCAACAATAGGAATTTTGACCCGCAAAAAAAAACACGTACTGCGAATGCAAGCTCAGGCCTTTTGCACAGTTAATGGCAGCTTTCGTTGAGGAAAACAAAAACGGCAGATCAAACATTTTCGACCATCGCAGCCGCGTGCAGAGCAGTGTTCTCGGGCATAGTAAATAATTTGCAAGTGCAGCGAGTTCCAGCGTTCGCGAGGGAAAAGCCGCTTTAAGTCGGCTTCTGTCTGACGCACGTTTTTGCCGCGTGTGAACTTCCAGCGTTGCGCTAGGCGATGAATGTGCGTATCAACGGGGAAAGTCGGCACGCCAAACGCCTGCGCCATAACCACGCTGGCCGTTTTATGGCCAACACCAGGCAACTCCTCCAGCGCAGAAAAATCCGCAGGAACAATGCCCTGATGTTTATCAACTAGAATTTTTGAAAGACCCTGAATTGCTTTCGCTTTTTGTGGCGAGAGGCCACACGGCCTAATAACGCCCTGTATAACATCAACCGGCACGTTAGCCATATCGAACGGGTTGTCTGCCAGCATCCACAACGCAGGCGTTACCGTATTCACACGCGCATCCGTACATTGCGCCGACAACAACACAGCCACTAGCAAGGAGTAAGAATCTCGATGATCCAGCGGAATGGGCGGAGCCGGATATAATTCCGCCAATTTTTTGTCTATCCATATAGCGCGTTCAGCTTTCAACATCGTTTTTTCTACGTCAAAATTTGTATCAATTTAAGTGTCGCGTCATAAACGCTTTAATGCGATTAGCAGCTTCTGCACACTCAGCTAACGACGCGACCAACGCCATGCGCACATATCCCACACCAGGATTTCCTTCTTGCGTATCGCGCGATAGAAAACTTCCAGGCAAAACCGTGATATTGGTTTCCGCAAACAGCGCAAGTGCGAAGTCCGCATCATTCTTTAGCGTTTTTGTTACCGGTGTTTTTGCCCACAAATAAAACCCAGCACTTGGCTTACATACATCTAAACAACCATCAAGGACGGTTAAGACCGCATCAAATTTTTCGGTGTAAAAACGGCGATTTTCGATAACATGATTTTCGTCCTGCCATGCAGCAATGCTTGCATACTGGTGCTGCACCGGCATTGCGCAGCCATGATAGGTGCGGTATAGCAAAAACCTTTCTAGAACTTTAGCGTCTCCCGCCACAAAACCAGAGCGTAAGCCAGGCAAATTAGAGCGTTTTGAGAGGCTGTGAAAAACAACGCAACGCCTAAAGTCATGATGTCCCATCAAGCTACACGCCTGTAGCAAACCCGCTGGCGGAAGGCTTTCATCAAAATACAGCTCGGAATAACATTCATCGCTAGCGATAATAAAATCATGCTCATCAGCCAGTGCAATCAACTGCTGCATCGCCGAAACGTCCATCACGCTACCCGTTGGATTGCCAGGCGAGCAGATAAAAACCAATTGGCAACGCCGCCATATCTCTGCTGGCACACCACTGAAATCCGGCAAGAAATTTTTCTCGGCGATGCAATTAACAAAATATAGCTCTGCACCCGCTAAAAATGCAGCGCCTTCATAAATTTGATAAAAAGGATTAGGTGATATCACGATGGGTTTCTGCCCATCGCTCACATTGCTTTTATCTATGGCAGCTTGCGCAAACGCAAACAATGCCTCCCGCGTTCCATTGACCGGCAAAATTTGCGTATCAGCATCCAACGGCATTTGAAGATGAAAACGACGCGTACACCATTGCGCCATAGCTTTACGCAATGCAGGAATACCTTTCGTCGTTGGATATTTACTTAAGCCATCCATGTTTTTTATTAGCGCCTGCACAACAATATCCGGCGCAAGATGTTGTGGCTCGCCAATAGAAAGCGCGATGTGCGTCAGTGAAGCAGGCGGTACCGTGCCCGCTTTCAGCGTGGCCAACCTTTCGAATGGATAAGCATGCAGTTGCAGCAAATAAGGGTTCATCACGTAGCCGTACCTCATCAAATCTTTAGTTTTCGCATTGGTATATTTATACAGAAGAGGTTTCGATCACCTGCTTGTCCAATTGTTCACAAATTGCTTTTTGCAAATCTGCGCATAATGCAGGATCAGACAACGGCTTTCTATTGGAGTCTGTGATGAAGAACACATCCTCAACACGCTCACCCAACGTAGCGATTTTAGCGTTATGTAACTGCAGACCAAAAGCCACAAACACACGCGCAATACGCGCCAACAAACCAGGCCTGTCGGGCGAAATCACCTCTAAAACAGTGGTCGTGCTATTGATGTCATTCGAAAGCCGCGTGCGTGTCGGCATCGTGAAATGCTTTAACTCACGTGCGGTGCGGCGCTGAACAATGGAGGGGAAATTGTCAATTTTGTGCGCAAGCTCATCGTGCAAAGTTTGCCAAATTTGCACTTTTCGCTCGACATCATCCCCAATAGGCGCACGGTTTTCATTTAAAACAAAATAGGTGTCATGGGTATAGCCGCCGCTGGAACTATACAGACGTGCATCTTGAATACTTAAACCCAATTGATCGAGTAACGTCACAACGGCAGCAAAAGCATTTTTATGCGTACGCATACGCACAAAAATTTGCGTAGCGCCTTCAAAAAGACCATCTTGAGGATCATGAATCAAAATCAAAGGCTCATCAGGATTATGGTGGCCGGCAATGGCTTGTGTATGCCAAGCAATATCAGCTGTTGTTTCGCGCAAAAAATAATCTTCGCTGCGACCAGCCCACACACGACGCACGACCGATTCCGACAAGCCCTGCGCAAACAATTGTGCAATAACTGCCTGCTGAGTTTCCTCTACCCACTCCTGTTTATCGACTGGGTTTTCCAAACCTCGCCGCAATGCGCGCTTGGTTTCTGTATACAACTGGCGAATTAGTGAAGCCTTCCAACTCGTCCATAAATCTGGATTGGTTGCATTAACGTCTGCCACCGTCAATACATAAAGATAATCAAGATGGTTTTGGTCACCCATTTTTAATGCAAAATTATGAATCACATTAGGGTCTGAAATATCCTGCCGTTGCGCCACGCTAGACATCATTAAATGGCTTTCCACCAGCCACGCAACAAGATTTGTATCGCGCCGACCCAAACCATGACGCTCACAAAAAGCACGGGCATCCACCGCGCCTAATTGTGAGTGGTCGCCACCACGACCTTTTCCAATATCGTGATAAAGACCCGCAATATACAGCAGCTCTATTTTCGGCAGCTTTTTGACCACTTCAGCGGCCAGCGGAAATTTTTCAACGGCTTCTGGGTGCGCAAAACGACGCATGTTTTTAATGCACGCCAGCGTGTGCGCATCTACAGTATAAATATGAAATAAATCGTGCTGCATCTGGCCAACAACGTGGCCAAACTCCGGCAAATAACGGCCAAGTATTCCATAGCGTTTCATGCGTAGAAGCTGCGTAACCAACGCAGTTGGCGAGCGCATCAGCTCCATAAAAAGTGAAGTATTGCGAATGTCAGCACGAAAACCGTCATCAATAAGGTAGCGATTTTCACGCAGCAAACGAATTGTCGAGGCACGCACACCCTTGATATGCGGGTTTTTCCCCATTAATACAAATATCTCTAATAGCGCAAAGGGTGCCTGTTTAAATGCCGTCTCTGACTTTGCTTCAATGTAGTTGTTATGTGTTTGGAATCGACGGTTAATATTTTTAATTTCAGCAACATTACCGTCATCGCTCAAAATCTCGTCAAGATAATTCAGCAATACATCGTTCAGTTCGCGCAGTGCCACTACTACGCGGTAGTAACGCTTCATAAATTGCTCAACAGCAAGACTGCTTGCATTGTCTTGATAACCAAAGTTACGCGCCAGCGTTCGCTGATAGTCAAACGACAAACGCTCTTCGTGTCGACCTGCTAACAAGTGCAGCCCATAACGCACGCGCCAAAGAAAACTCTCACTATCGCGCAAAATAACGTATTCGTTTTCGGTAAGAAAACCGAGCCGAACAAGATCCATTACCCTCGTTATATTAAAATGACGTTTAGCTATCCACAAAATAGTTTGAATATCACGCAAGCCGCCTGGCGCGTTTTTAATGTTTGGCTCAAGGTTATATTCGGTGTTGTTGTGTTTGGCATGGCGTTCACGCTGCTCCTGCCATTTTGCGTAGAAAAAATCATGACTTGGCCAAATATTGCGCGCATGAATTTCTCGACACAAAACAATATACATGTCGCTATCGCCTTCCAGCGTGCGCACTTCCAGAAGATTGGTAGCGATAGTTATTTCATCAGAGGCGGCCTGAATGCACTGTTCAACCGTGCGAACGCTATGACCGATGGCAAGGTTTAAGTCCCACAAAAAAGTGATAAAGCGTTCAATCCGCTCTCGTTGATTCGCGTCAGGCTCTATGCTGAGCAAAATCAATACGTCTATATCGGAATGCGGATGCAGCTCACAACGACCATAACCACCCACAGCAAGCAGTGCCGCGTTATCGCCTATCGCAAAATTAATCCACGCGTAATGCAGCAACCTATCGACGAAGCGCGCACGTTCGGTAACCAGCGTGCGCACATCTTCGCCTTCATAGAAGCGATTATCGAGATGCGTATTTGCAGCCGCAATAGCATCACGAAATACAGTGATCGGATTTTCCGTCGTCAGCGCCTGCTGAAAGCGCAACTCATCAAAAAAAAGTAATCCACTCGTCGTATTAGAGGCCACTATTCGGAAAAACTCTGCTTACCAAGTATATGCAGATGCAAATGAAAAACCGTTTGCCCTGCGCCTGCTCCGTTGTTAATCAACAGGCGAAAACTTTCACCTGTGCCAGCGTCCACCGCCAACTTTTGCGCGACCAACATCAAATGACCCAGCAAAAGCTGATCTTCACTTCCTGTATCGACAAGTCGAGGAATTGGCTTTTTTGGAATCACAAGAATATGTACAGGTGCTTTAGGCGCAATGTCGTTAATCGCAATACAGAATTCATCTTCATACACACGCGGCGCGGCGATTTCACCGCGAATAATTTTTGAGAATAACGTGTCTGTCATAAAAGCCTCCCGTCACAAAAAAAACGCAACGCACAAGGTAAGCTGATCAAAAAATTTCGCTACCGCGCAACATAAGAGGCGAAGCAGCAAAATGAATTCCATCCCAACCATCACGCATAAAGCGGCGAATATTGGCATGACTTGTTCCTTCTGGCTCCGCTAGAACCTCACGATAAAAACGACCAAAACAAGTCAACGTCTCCGCCTGCGACAGCTTCTGCTGCTGCGCAAACGCAAAAATACGGCATGAACCCTCATTCGTGCCAGCCGCATTGCAAATAACATCGGAACCGACTCCATTGCGAAACGCGGCAGGCTCGTAACGATAATGTGCGTCAATTACACCAATGGCATCTTCAAATTCAACATCACCGCAACGTACAGAGGTTAAAAACTGCTCAATGGTTTGCATGGTAATAACCGAACCCTCTTTCTAAAAAACGCGAGTACCTTACAGCGGAAGCCGTCAGAATATCTACCCTGCTGGAATGAATGAATAAAAACATGCGGGTTCACGATAAGAAACAGAAGGGGTAGTATCATGTCTGCACCCCTTCAGCCGCACCTTATGGAAATCACAAAGTGAATCTCTATAACCCCAAAACTCAAATGTGCCTGCTGGCTATATGTATGCTTTTTCTAACTGCATGTACTGACACTGCGGTATCAACCGCACCTGAATTGCGCGTTGGAATTTCACCCCATTACCCTCCATTGGTGTACCGCGACAATGGAAAACTTGCCGGAATTGATGTTGACGCGGCGCAGTTGCTCGCTAAAAAACTGAATCGAAAATTGGTTTTTGTCGAAAAACCATTCACCGATTTAATTCCTGCACTGCAAACCGGCAATATTGACATCATTATGTCCGGCCTTTCTATCACCCCAGCACGCAGCCAGCAGGTGCTATTTACAAATCCCTATCTTGATGCCGGCCAAGTGATCATGCTTCGCGTTAACGATGCGTCTCGCTTGGGTCACAAAGATGCCATTTTTCTCCCTAGAGCCAAAATCGCCGTTGTGACAGGCTCTACCGGCGCAACATTTGCCCGTAAGCATTTGAGTTTTGCGAACATTACGCAATGCAACAGTGCCACGCAGGCTGTTGATAAACTCCAAAAAGGTAACGTAGACTTCCTAATACACGATGCCCCGACAAGCTGGGCACTCGCCAGTGATAAAACAAAGCAAGATATCATCAGCCTCAACCTCCGCTTGACGGAAGAGCACTTGGCTTGGGCTATAGCCAAAAATCAGACTGCGCTCTTCAATAGCGTCAATGCACAGTTAAAAATCATGAAGCAGAGTGGCGAAATGAATGCCATTATCCACAAGTGGCTACCTGTGACGATCGAAATACCACAGAAGCCGCAGCAAACTGAGGGGCCACAGGAAAGATGAAAAACACAAGACTGAAATTTTCCATAAAAAACAGACATGCGCTGCTGTTTTTTTTCATGCTGACAGCCTGCCTCAGTGCCTGCTCAATCAATCACAGCACAATCATTGAGAGTTACGCAACGGACGCACCGTTTGATGCGAAAGCACTGAAAACCTATCGCTGGGATTTTTCCGCCTTAGGTAAAAAACAGCCAAAGGGTGGACATTTCACAGAATTTGATCGCGTGCTATTCGAGTCCGTGAATAAAATATTGGCGGAAAAGGGTTATCAGCGCGCAGAAACAGGTACCGCCGCTGACTTTGTGCTTGACTATCGCGTAGTTATTCGCGAACAAGAAGCTGCTGTTAACACGCCATCACTCCACGCATCGGAAGCCAATCCTTTTGGATTTCGGTGGGTCTTTGGCCGAGACGGAAACACGCCGGTATTCGAAGGATTAAGGCCGCCGCATGATGAAATGCTTCCGTACCAGAATGGCACTCTATATTTTGGCGCATTCAACAAAGACAAACAGCTTATTTGGTATCACTCAGCCAGTAGAATTCTTAGTGATCGCGCGAATGAGGCAGAGCGCCGCTCTGCACTGCGCCTTGTTGTTGAGAAGCTGATGGCTGACTTCCCGTCCTGTCAATAAGATACTGTGGTGCGAAAGGAGAGACTCGAACTCTCACAGGTTGCCCCGCTGGAACCTAAATCCAGTGCGTCTACCATTTCGCCACTTTCGCACAGTTGGCCGGCATTATGCCATCCGAGCACGCTGTGCCGCAAACAAAATAAACAGCGAGTAGCACTACACTGCTGAGCGAATCAATTGCTCTTTTTTACGCACAGGCCGTTCTACCACATCATTAATCAAAGGAGCCAACGCACTGGCACCGTAAGAGCGCGCAATGTGCGCGGCATCAACATCTGCATAAATCGTGCTACGGTGTTTTGCTAATCGCGGTCTGCCGACAAACATATCCGCAGCATGAATGATCGCATCCAGCGTTTCAGGCGAGTTTTCTTCGCCGTGGCAAGCTCCAGCCGCGCGGGTGATGCTTTCGTTCATTAACGTGCCGCCTAAATCATTCACGCCCGCATTAAGACACGCTTGCACGCCGCGATTGCCCAGTTTCACCCACGACGCTTGTATGTTCTTAATGTGCGGGCTCAACACCAAACGCGCTACGGCATGCATCAATACACACTCGCGAAAGGTTGGCCCTTTACGTGCGCGACCCTTCAAATATAGCGGTGCTTCTTCAGCCACAAACGGCAACGGCACAAACTCTGTAAATCCGCCGGTTTGTTTTTGCAGCTCAAGCAAGCGCAAAAAATGGCGCGCGCAATGTTTGTACTGCTCAACATGGCCAAACATAATGGTCGCCGTCGAGCGTAAGCCTATGCCGTGCGCAGTTTCCATCACATCAAGCCATTCATCTGTTTTTATTTTATCTGGGCAAATAATGGCGCGAATTTCATCATCGAGAATTTCCGCTGCGGTTCCAGGCAATGTACCTAAGCCGTTATCTTTTAATTGCTGTAAAAAATGCAGTAACGGAACACCTAACGTGACTGCACCCTGCCAAATTTCCAGCGGTGAAAATGCGTGAATATGTATATCCGGCTGCGCAACCTTAACAGCGCGTAAAATTTCGATGTATGTATTGCCGTCGTAATCGGGATGAATGCCGCCTTGCATACACACTTCAGTAGCACCACGCTGCCAGCCTTCCGTCACGCGACGCTGAATTTCTGCCAACGAAATATCGTAAGGGCGACCACGCAGATTTTCACTCAACTTGCCTTTAGAAAAAGCGCAAAACTGGCATTTGAAATAACACACGTTGGTGTAATTGATATTGCGTGTGACAACGTAAGTCACCGTGTCACCATTGGTCTGCTGGCGTAATGTATCGGCGGCGTGGCAAATGGCACCCACATCATCGCCGCGTGCACGCAGTAAACGCACAATTTCCTGTTCAGTGGCAGCATGTCCCGCATTAATTTTTTCTAGCAAATGGCACACGTCTGGCGAAGCTGTTCTGTAACTACGCTGTTTCTCGATCTGTTGCAAGATTTCGGGTGGCGGGTGTTCGCCGCTGCCGGTTTTCCAGTTATCGGTACGAGGAAAACCATCGCTGTCGACAAGGTGCAATAACCGTGTGTGAAAAACCGCATCCGTCCATGTTTTGTAATCACGCACAAATTCCGGATAAACCGTTAGGCGTTCGTGTAAATATTTTCCAGCGTTAGCCGTGGCTTCAAACAGGTTTTCCAGATGTGGCCACGGGGCTTCTGGATTGACGAAGTCTGGCGTGAGTGGCGACACACCACCCCAGTCATTAATGCCCGCATCAACTATTTTTTCCAGCACGCCAGGACTTAGATTGGGTGGTACTTGCAGTGACATTTCTGAACCAAAAACAATGCGCGCAACAGCTATCGTCCACAACAATTCATTTAAATCCGGCTCCGGTGCTTGCGCCATTTTCGTGTCTTGTTTTGCGCGAAAATTCTGGACGATAACTTCTTGAATGTGGCCGTACTGTTGATGCAACGCACGTATGGCAAGCAGAGATTCCATGCGCTCGCGGCGTGTTTCACCTATGCCAATCAAAATGCCTGTGGTAAAGGGGATTTTTTGCCTGCCTGCTTCAGCGAGTGTGGCCAATCGCAGAGCGGGTTCTTTATCGGGTGATCCGTGATGTGGCTGGCCTTTTTCACATAAACGCGCAGAGGCGCTTTCCAACATCAAGCCCATTGAAGGTGAAATCGTGCGCAACCGCGCCATTTCCTCAGCCGTCATGGTGCCTGGATTTAGATGTGGCAGCAGCCCTGTTTCTTTGAAAACCGCTTTCGCAGCATCGAACAAATAATCTAGCGTTGTGTTGTAACCCATTTCTGCTAACGCATTGCGGGCTGCGCTGTAGCGCAGTTCCGGTTTTTCGCCCAGTGTAAAAAGAGCCTCCTTACAGCCCATAGCCGCGCCGCGCCGCGCCACATCGAGCACTTCTTCGATGCTCATGAAGGGAGCGGTGATTTTTTTCGGTGTTTGCGCAAACGTGCAATAGTGGCAAACATCGCGGCACAAGTGGGTGAGTGGCACAAACAATTTTTTGGAGTATGTAACAACATTGTAAAAGCCGCGATCGCGCAAAGCTGAAGCGCAAGCGGCGAGTGTTTCTGTATCAACACAATCAACTAAACGCAGACAGTCTTCATCGCTCAAGACTTCGCCGGAAAGCACCCGTGCAGTTACATTATTCGAGGAAATGTTGTCCTGTTTATTTGTCATGCTTTACTCAAAATCCAGCGCGTTATATTCGCGCGAAGAGCTATACAGTTTTCGCCAGCACAGGCCAGCCACACAACGCACCGTGCTGCGCTAACCACTGAGAAAAATGCGTTGGCGCAGGCCGAGAGTATATCGGCTTCAGATCATGCCATAGATCAATATCGTTGCCGATACGCGCATTGTGCAAGGTCTGTACACGTAAATTCAGTGCCTGCGCATACTGTTTATGTTTCAAAAAACTATTGTTGCCATAGGCAAACTGCATGGCAGTAGGCAGTTTTAGCAGCATGGCGTTTGTGCCGATATTGTCATTATCTGGCACCAGAGTAACGTCATTCTTGCCGGCATAGTGAGCGCACACAACCGTGCTAATGTCTTCGCTGCGAACCAGCGGCAAATCGCCATGCAATACCATCGCCTCCTGCACGCCGCACATTGAGAGCACATCAACCGCAGCGGAGACCCCACTGTTAAGGCAGCGATCCTCGCTTAAATTGAGAACGGGAAGTGTCATCCGATGCGCCAGCCGCGCAGCTTCTGGGCAGCGAGTCACGAGAATTGTACGGGTGATTGCTGTGCAACGGGTAAGCGCAGACAACACATCGCGCAACATCGCACACACCAAGGCTCGACGTGCATCGGGGGGTAAGTTTGGAGCTAGTCGGCCTTTACCGGCGTTCAGGTTTTTGACGGGTACGATTGCCCACATAATTAGCTGCCATTTAACCCGATACAAAACCTCAAACAAACTTCAACAAATGAAGTCAAATGCAACGCAAACACTATCACATCTTCTGCAAATACCGACAGCCGACCAAGGCAAGCAGGAAGCGACAGGATCTTCGATTAACACACTTATCATGGGCTTTACTGTTGGCTCACGTCATTATTACATGTTGCCGATGCTCGACATGTGGTCAGGTGTGTTTGTCGTACTAGGCTCACGCGGTAGCATCCAGCTCAACGCCGGATACTTTCAGCGGCTTTGGCTACGCAATGACAGGCCATGCTCCATCGTAGCGGGCTATCCGCGTTAGGCGTGGATTACCGCAATGGCGATTTTTTTATTCGACATCGTACAACAAGGGTCGACGTTAGGGCTGAGCATCCTATTTTGATACCGTTATCACGCCAGAATATTTTTTACACTTGAGTTGCGATGCACTGCCAAGCCATTGGGTGCTTGGCATACAGGCATCAATTCTATTCTGTTGATATTGACGTAAGCCGGTTGCGCTATTGCCCACGCCACACATTCGGCTACCGACTCCGGCAGCAAGGGGTCGGCACCCTTGTAAACATTTTCTGCACTGCGCTCATCACCCTTAAAACGCACTTGCGAGAACTCTGTGCCACCCACCATGCCTGGCTCAATATTCGTCACGCGCACGGCTGTACCCAATAAATCGGCTTTTAAATTGCGCGATAACTGCGACACAAAGGCTTTTGTCGCACCATAAACATTGCCCCCATAATAGGGATAGCTGCCCGCAATAGAGCTTAAATTAACGATATGGCCACAATTTCGAGCAACCATACTAGGCAGCAATAAATGCGTGATAAAGGCCAGTGCCGTGCAGTTAGTGGCAATCATTTGCTGCCAGTCTTGCCACAATGTGTTTTGTGCCGGCTCCAAACCCAAGGGGATGCCTGCATTGTTTATCAAAATATCGACGGCTGAAAACTCAGGCGGCAGAACCGAAAGTGCCGCTTGCAGTTTTGCGTGATCGCACACATCGCAGGCAATCACATGGCAGGCAGCGTATACGCGCAACTCTTGCGCCAATTGCGACAACTTATCTTCACGACGCGCAATTAAAATTAGCTTGATGCCTTGCTGCACCAGCCTGCGCGCCACCGCTGCGCCAATACCACAAGACGCACCGGTTACTACGGCGACCTTGTAAGTTTTAATCATCGTTAGCGCCTCATTTAGCTTGACGCGACCTTACTCCACTAACTCTCCCTCACCCTCTTCTTTGTACACCTTGGGCAACAAGGCTTCACGCGAGACACCAAGCCACATGGCCAGCGGTGACGCGACCAACACAGAGGAGTAAATACCAAAAAGAATGCCGATAGTGAGTGCCAACGCAAAATTATGCAGCGTTTCACCACCAAAAATGAGCATGGACAGCACCATCATTTCAGTAGACCCGTGCGTGATAATGGTGCGCGAGATAGTGCTGGTAATCGCATGGTCTAACACTTGCGGTGTTGTCAGATCACGTTTGTTGCGAAAGGTTTCACGCACGCGGTCAAAAACCACAACGGATTCATTCACCGAGTAACCCAATACAGCCAAAATCGCCGCCAATACTGAGAGCGAAAACTCCCAACGAAAAAAAGCAAAAAAACCAAGAATAATGACGACATCGTGTAAGTTCGCAATTATGGCCGCCACAGAAAAGCGCCACTCAAAACGCGCAGACAGATACAGCACCATGCCGACAATCACGAGCAACAGTGCCATCACGCCGTTTTCTACCAGCTCATGACCCACTTGTGGCCCCACAAACTCAACGCGCTGTAGTGTTACACCCGACATTTCTGTCAGCCTTTCAGCGGCAGACAGAGACTCCATTACCCTATCACCCTCTTTTTGCGCGGTATTTTGCTGCGTGTTCAACGGCACGCGTATCAATACATCATGTGGGGAACCAAAATTTTGTACTGAGAAGTCATCGAAGCCGCTTTTCTCCAAGGCCTGCCGTATTTTTTCAAGATTGGCCGCATCTTTATAGCGCACCTCAACCAGCGTGCCCCCTGTAAATTCTACCGAGAGGTGTAGGCCTCGTGTAATCAGAAAAAAGACAGCCAATAAAAAAACAATCACCGACAGCACGTTGAAAACCCGTGCGTGACGCATGAAGGGAATGTCTTGCTTGATGCGGAAAAATTCCATTTCTATTCCCCTTTACTGTTTGCTGATGGCGGCAAGATTGGGCTTCCATATCTGACCAATGGCCAGCGTTTGTAGGCGTGTCCGTTTGCCGTAAATAAGGTTTACTAAGGCGCGCGAAACCACGACGGCCGAGAAAATAGAGGTGAGAATCCCCAAGCAATGCACTACTGCAAAACCCCGCACGGGGCCTGAACCAAAAATCAGCAGCATCAAACCCACGATGAGGGTTGTGACGTTGGAGTCGACAATCGTACCAAACGCACGCTCATAGCCGGTCATGATCGCCGCTTGCGGCACCGCGCCAGCACGTAACTCCTCGCGGATACGCTCATTGATCAACACGTTGGCATCAATGGCCATACCCAATGCCAAAGCAATCGCGGCAATACCCGGCAGCGTCAGCGTCGCCTGCAATAAGCCAAGTAAAGCCACCAAGAAAACCAAGTTACAGCTCAGTGCCAATACGGAAATCACGCCAAACAACTGGTAGTAAATGATCATGAAAACCGCAATGGCGACAAAACCCCACAGCGTGGCGTGGAAACCGCGCTCAATGTTGTCTGCACCCAATGAAGGGCCAATTGTGCGCTCTTCAATAAAATCAACCGGCGCGACGAAAGCACCAGCCCGCAACAATTGCGCAAGCTCAGAGGCTTCTGCCACATTATCAAGACCCGTGATGCGAAATTGCACGCCCAACGCACTTTGAATGGTGGCTACGTTAATAAGGCTACTTTCGACTTTACGCACGCGCACCATTGTCTCAGTGCCATCTGGCTGACGCTGCTTCTGCAATTCGCTTTTGCTTTCGATAAACAACACACCCATCGGCCTGCCGATATTATTACGCGTGGCGCGATTCATTTTTTCGCCGCCCTTACTATCTAAAGTAATGCTCACCTCAGGCAAGTTGGTTTGATGATCGAAGCTTGAGCGAGCATCGGTAACCTGATCGCCCGTCGCAATCACTGCGTTTTCTAGCTCAACTTCTTGTCCTGGCTTATTACGAAAAGCAAAACGCTCTTGCTGCGAAGCGGGAGTCTTTGCATCTGCCACCAAACGAAATTCCAGGTTGGCTGTTTTGCCAATAATGCGCTTGGCTTGCGCGGAATCTTGTACGCCAGGCAACTCCACCACAATGCGGTTAGTGCCCTGCTTTTGCACCAAAGGTTCCGACACGCCCAATCCGTTAACGCGATTACGCAAAGACACAATATTTTGCGCCACAGCATAATTGGCCAACTCTTGTACAGCCGCGGGCAACATAGAGAGCCGCACCACAGCTTGTCCGTTCAACTCCTCTTCTTGACGCTGCAAGTCGCCAAACTTATCGCGGATAACGGCCAGCCCTTCCGCCCGTGCGGCAACATCTGGGAAGCGGGCAATAATCGTGTCGCCCTCCGCACGTACCGTCCACTGGCGGTTTTTTAAATCCGCTTCGCGCAGATTACGGCGCAGTTCAGCGGCATAACCCTCTATTTTTTTAGTGACCATCGTGGATGTATCCACTTCCAGCAAAAAATGCACGCCGCCGGCTAGATCAAGCCCCAGCTTCATCGGCTTGGCACCAAATGCTGACAACCAGTCTGGTGTCGTCGGCGCTAAATTAAGCGCAACGACATAACCCAAACCCAAAGCTTTCTCTACCGCCGCTTTGGCTACCAATTGCTGTTCACGATCACCCAAGCGAATCAACACCGCGCTTTCAGTAAACTCGGCGGCTTTTACCTTGATGCCAGCCGATGCCAAGGCAGCCTCTGCTCGATCAACCACAGCTTGATCCATTTGCGCAGAAGCCGACTCACCGGAAATCTGAATCGCGGCATCTGGGTGATAAAGATTGGGTGCCGCGTAAATCAATCCCAAGCCGATCAAAACAACAATCAGCAAATTCTTCCATAGCGGGTAGCGGTTATGCATGCCAGTGATTCTCCCAAAAAGCCCAAACACTGCTGGGCTCAAAAACGAAAAATAAAAATAGGCCGCGATTATAGCGGGTAAACAACCCTGCAGTCGCTGTATTCGCTGTATTCGCAATGGTTTCGTCGCCCAGCGCGTGCGCCCCCCCTGCTTCCGTCGCTCGCCTAGTGCCAAGCGAGAGGGAGAACCTCCATGTAATGCTGCCTTAGAAACAAATTGCTTTCTCCTTCTTTAACAATAAAGTCTCTCATCTTGTCGAAAAGAACACTGCTACAGGTAAAGGGCACTCTGCCGTCTTGGCCTGTACCCATGAGCCGGCCCTTGATATCTGCCAGCTTGGCTTGGTCGATCAAATTGGGATCCAGTTGGCCAGCTTTGAGAAGCAGTGCGTAAGCATAACTGCGCATCGCGTGAGATGATATGTGCTGTCAATTCTGGACACCAAACCATCAGGCAACTGCCAACGTTATCGTCTCAATTATGAACACGCCTAATCTAGCTACAGCGTTTGGTGTGTTG
>JAYVJM010000063.1:0-48789 GCA_043769275.1 Cellvibrionales bacterium
TGCGTCCAACAGAAAATAATGCTGCTGCTTCCGTCTTGCCGCTACCCTTTTTGATATGCAACAACACGCGTTTTTTAAGGTCTTGACTATAGCTCATCCGATTAGTATATGCCTGTCTTGTTGTTTATGCGATTAGCTATAGCGTGGGCTATTAAACATTGGCACATTGACACCATACCCCAACAAACGGCATTGTCGCATCAGGTGACGAATGCGCCGATAATGTCGCCCACAAAAAAGCCGACTTAACGTCGGCTTTTCAATCGGTTAACGGTGTTTATTCAGACACTATTTTTTAGGCTCTTTAACCGCTTCTTTTTCTTTCATCTTATCGGTGCTATTAGCCCCGTTTTTTGGCTTTTCTGCCACGGGCGGCTCACCAATTTTTACCAATTCGACTTCAAAAACCAGTGTTGCGTCAGGGCCAATAGTGCCCCCCGTGCCGCCTGCGCCGTACGCCAGATCAGAAGGAATAAAGACCTTCCACTTGGAGCCAACTTGCATCAATTGCAACGCTTCAATCCAGCCAGGAATAACTGCGTTCAGGGGGAAAGTAGCAGGCTCGTTGCGTTTGTAGGAGCTATCAAACTCTGTGCCGTCCAGCAGGGTACCGCGATAATTCACTGTCACTGTATCGGTTTTTTTCGGCTTAGCCCCTTTGCCTTCTGCGAGAACCTGATATTGCAAGCCGCTGGCGGTGGTGATTACACCGGCTTTTTTCTTATTTTCTGCAAGAAATTCTGTACCTTCTTTTTTGTTTTTAGCCGCTTTAGCTTCCATATCTAGTTTTTGCTTTTTTTCCATTTCTTGCTGTTTTTTCTGCATTTCTGTTTGGAAAGCGGTCATCACTTCCTGTATCTGCTCTTTGCTCAACTTGGGCTCGCTGCCGTCAGTTGCGGTTTTAATACCCTCAATAAAACTCGGCTGATCTAAGGCGACGCTGTTTGCTTTAAACTGACCCCCAATGTTCATGCCGAGGATATAACTCACCTTCTGCTCCTGTGTTGCCAAGCCACCGGTTGATGCAGCAGCGGGCATCGAAGCCGCTGTTTTTTGCTCCGCCTTTTCGTCGTCTTTACACGCTGTGAGCGCAAGTACGCCGGCGGCCACTATGGCTAGAGTACGTATTTTCATCTGTGTATCCCTGTGGTTGCGTCAAATAAGGGTTGATAATATACCGCGCTCGCCTCCTGTCTGGAAGCCCGAAGCGAGCACGCACCATAAACAGCGGCATAACCGCAGGTCGATGCCCAAAGATAATAACGCCCCTGTCACCATCCGTAAAATGGTCACGCAGGATATGTGCTTACTACAGAAATCTGGCGACAGGCGATATTAAAGCCATGCGCCAACGTACAATTGAACTCAAATGCTACGTCACTCACCGAGGAAAAACCGTGCTTAAACAAGGATTATTCACAATAACATTATGGCTGAGCGTGCTTGCTGCACAGGCCAATGGTGCCAACGTGCCAACCAGCAGCGAGTACACCGTGGATCCCACACACAGCTTTGTGCAAGCACGCACGCAGCATTTAGGTATTAGTTGGTTGTATCTGCGCTTTGATGTTACCGGCGGGGTCTTGGTTTACGACCCCAAAACACCGAAAAACAATAAAATACAGCTTGATGTGGACGTTGCCAGCCTCGACAGCAACAATTTTGAACGCGACGCACATCTACGCAAAAAATATCTGCTGACCGCCACACACCCTCACGCCAGTTTTAGCAGTACAGGCTACCAAGGCGATGCCGAAAAAGGCATACTCACTGGCGTTTTAACGCTCAATGGCGTTGAAAAAACAGTCCGCCTTCCCGTGGAAAAAGTGGGCATAGGCGCTGACCCTTGGGGAGGGTACCGTGTCGGCTTTGAAGGAAAATTCACTATCGACACCAGAGATTATGGCTACAAATACCAGCTGGGCGACCACAGTTTCAAGGTAGAGCTAACCCTAAGTATAGAAGGAGTAAGAAATACCGAACCCACCAGAAAACAGTAATACTTTTTTAAGGGGAAATTTATGCAGCAATACCCTCTTTTGATGCGCACACTGCACAGTCTAATTGCTACGCTGGTTATTGCCATGATCATAATGGGCTGGACGCTCTCTGAAATGGATCACGAAGCAGCCATTAAACCCACATTAAAAGAGCTGCATCGCACGATTGGCTTGTTATTATTTCCATTGGGTTTGGCACAACTGTCTGCGTATCTTGTGCTGCTAAAACCCGCATTTGTCCCCATGCCGCACTGGCAGGCGACGGCCGCCCGACTGGTGCACTGGTTTTTACTCGCTGCGGTAATCACCATTCCTGTATTGGGTTATTTTATGTCGGGCGACAAGTTGCTTGTACTGGGCGGCTGGACAGTACCCGCACTCATCGACCTGCCCAAAGAGTTACGAAAAACACTATTTGAAGCACACGAATTTCTAGCCTACACCACGGCTGCCGTTGTGGGTTTACACGTAGCCGGCGCGCTTAAACACTACTTTATTGACCGCGATAACACACTGAAAAAAATGTTTTGATGCCGTTACTCCGGGCTTGCCGCACGCAGACGCTCTATCTGCTGATCAAGCCCGCGACGATGCTCCTCACTAAAAGACATCAAGCGGTAAAACCGGCGGCCATCGGCGGCGTTGCTATCCATAAGCTTGATGTGCTCTTGCTGTGCAGATAAGGCCGCCAACTCTGCACTAAACGCAAACTGGCCGGCCTGTATCTGCCCGCACAGCCAATGACTGCGCTGCTCGTCATCGCTACGCTGTGCATTGCGCAAAAACTCGTTGTGGTTAGCCGTGTGACAATCCAGTGCCATGCGCCAATCAATGCTAATGCCATAATCAATGCCGTCACGCAAAACACCCGCCAACACATAGGCACAACTGGCCGCCTGCAAGCTAACAACGGCGGTTTGTGTGGCATCCTCCAGAGGAAAAATAATTTTGAGCGCAGCACCGGCTGCCGCCTCACGCAACACACCATAACCCTCGCACACGCGATCAGTGCTCTGCTGGAATTTTTCCAACAACTGACGCAAACGCGCACGGCTAATCTGCTGCTGTAACACACTCAAATTACGGCACTCTAACAAAATATAGACGCACGCCAGCCCCGACAAATGTGGTGTACGAGCCGCACTGGCCGCAGGCAGAGTACCCTGTTGTAGCCGAGCAATAAATGCCTTCAGGGCGGCCAGCAACGCAGCCAAACTTGGCGAATCAAGCGGCACGTTTTTAGCGGGAAAAGCAGCGGAAAAGGCATCTTTTGTACCTAGCGCCGCAGAAATGACGGCAGCGGGCATGGCATCGAGCACTTGTTGGGACAGCTTTTTGTGTCGCTGCTCCACCTGCCGGCCAAAACGGTAGCTCGCTATAAACACAAAAAGCAGTGCCACAACAGAGATGCCAGCAACAATTCCATACATATCACCATGCGCCTGCTCAAGCCGCAACGTGTCGAGAGTCACTTCCGCACGCCCCAGCGCTTTATCGCCCAACGCCAAGGCGGCGGAATAACAATGCAACCCCGCGCGACCGTACAGTTCGTTTTGTGTAGCGCCCGCCTGTGCAAGCGGCGCATCCTGCGTATCGTAGAGCGCAGCACTGACCACGCCCGGGGTTTTCAGCAAACGCCACAACTGCGCCTGTAGCGCAATATCGTTATGCGATGCAACCGCGTCTAAGCTGGATTGTGCCAATTGTTCTGCGGTCGACTCCCCCCAGCTTTTAACGGTTTCAGCCAGCAAGGCAGACTGTCGCAACACCGTTAAGAAAAGGATAAGTGCAATACTGAAAACAAACAGGCCGCCGTACACAACAGCCAAGCGCACGCCAAACGAACGCCGCAAACAAGCAAGAAGCCGTATTTTTAATGATAGAAATAATGCTGCCACGGCACCGACGATTCTCCGTTGTGGCGGCAAAAACAAAAGCGTTGCCGCTTGCGCACTTTAACAGCTCCCGACAAAAATCGTGGCGTGAATTGACGCGCCGCATGATAATGCTGAAACGGAAAATACAACGCCCACGCAAGCTAGATGCGCGTTTTGCGGCACTGTAAAAGCCGACACAGCAAATAGTGAACCAGCATCTAGGGTGTATAAGCGAAGGCAGTTGCGTTAGCATCCTTGGGTATATTTATTTTGACCGTTTTTTGTTAAGCCGCTTGCTGCTTTTTTTCGCCACCCGTTTTTGTTTTTAGGAGTTTTTCATGTGGAAACAATCGCGTTTCCTGGCGGCAATTGCCGCCATGTCCGTGCTGTTACTTGCCCCTGCTGCTTATGCCGCCGTCAGCACAGAGACAAGCCCCGTCGTCAACAAAAAAGCGCAGGTTGTGCCTAACCCATCGGTAACGGTGGCGACACAAAAAGGCACCTTACCCTTAGATGAGCTGCGCACCTTTGTGCGCGTGTTCGATGTGGTGCGCACAGCCTATGTTGAAGCAGTGGGCGATAAAACCATGCTAGAAAATGGCATACGCGGCATGTTGGGCGAATTGGATCCGCACTCCTCTTTTTTGGATGAAAAAGATTTTACGGAACTACAAACCATGACCTCGGGCGAATTCGGCGGCTTGGGCATTGAAGTGGCTCCCTTTGATGGTCTGATCAAAGTGATTGCGCCAATCGACGACACGCCCGCCAGCCGTGCCGGCATAGAAGCGGGCGACCTGATTGTCAAAATTGGTCACAAGTCGGTACAGGGCATGAGTTTGGATGAGGCGGTAAACATGATGCGCGGCGCGGCGGGCGAGCCTATTGTGTTAACCATCCTGCGTAAAAAAGTGGAAAAGCCACTCGAAATCAGGCTGGTGCGCGCAGTGATTAAAGTCAAAAGCGTGCGCTATAAAATGCTGGCGCCCGGCTTTGTCTACCTGCGCATTGCCCAATTTCAAACCACAACGCCAGACGAAATGAAAAAAGCCATCGAGCAATTACAGAAAAAAGGCCCCATCAAAGGCTTGGTACTGGATTTGCGTAACAACCCAGGCGGCGTGTTGCAAAGTGCCGTTGATGTCTCCGATGCCTTCCTAAATAAAGGGCTCATTGTCTACACCAAAGGGCGCTTACCCGACAGCAACACACAGTACAGTGCCCATGCCGGCGGCGACCTACTGAAAGGCGCGCCGATAATTGTGCTTATCAATGACGGCTCCGCCTCCGCCTCGGAAATTGTGGCTGGTGCTTTGCAGGATAATCACCGCGCCGTGCTAATGGGCACCAAAAGCTTTGGTAAGGGCTCGGTACAAACGGTGATTCCCATCAGCGACACCCAAGCCATCAAGCTCACAACAGCGCGGTATTACACGCCCAGCGGTCGCTCTATTCAGGCGGAAGGCATCAAGCCAGATATTGTCGTCGAGCGCGCGACAGTCACTGCGCTGCGCCCTGAAATACTCGCGGCAGAGGCCGATCTTGACCGGCACTTGGTGAACAAAAACGCCCCGCCGGAAAACGCAAAAACGAAAAGCAAAAAAGCCAAGCAAGCACAAGACAATGCCGACGCGGCGGAGGCTGAAACGGCACTGGCCAAAGACAATCAGCTGCATGATGCCTTTAATGCCTTGAAAGCGATGTCGCTGAACAACACCATGTACGGCACGACCGCTACACCTCGCGCCGCCGTTTCAAAGTAGAGCAAGCGTGTGCGCTGGGCGGGAACCTTCCTTCTCTCCCCGCGCGCGCCCTCAAAAAATAATGCAATAGCTTTTCGTTAGCCGCTCTTTTATACACTGTTTATACTGCCTGCGCCTTTGTCGACAGCAATTGATCGATCAATCAAGCGGCACAATGATGGCTTTATGCTGAAATTAGGCCGCACTTGCCTGCCTAAATTAAAGGCAGGTACTGTTTTTGGTGTAGCGCGCCCTGCCTTGCCGTCACAATGACAAGTGCCGACATAGATAAACCGTGCAAGTTGGCAGCAGCGTGACAGTGGAGTAAACGAGTATGAGTGATTTTGCCTTTGACGCACTAGCGGCCGTGCGTAATAAGCTGCTGGATTTAAGTGGACGCAATCCGCTGCTCAATTACAGACACCCTACCGCCGCTTGTGTACGTCTTATTGATGAAATGCCTGACGCTATTGTGGCCTTGCTGCAAGAAGGTAAGCCGCTGACATTCATCGCTGTGCCAAAACCTACAGAGCGTGAGTCACATATGGCACTAAATGCGGCAGTCAATACAAGCGGCGAATTGCAAAGGACGCTGTTTGATGACGATGCTAGTGCTGCGCCGGGGGAGGCCGTAGCCGAGAGCGATCCGCAAAAACGAGGGCTACCCAGCGCGGAGCAGTGGGCAAAACACCTTGGCATGGCCGTGGACTATGACTTACCCGAGGCTGCAGACCCAGAAGACCCCCAAACCGCCCCCAAAAAACATCATGACAGCCATCTACAAACCTTGTTATACGCCAACGATTTAGATGCGCGTTTGCACCATATGCGAGGCAAGGCAGAGGAAGCGATTGAGGAAAGTGGTGCCAATATTCTGTATTTGGTGGTGGGGTTTTTAGAGTGGTTTGAAAGTGACGACTCAGAAAAAATAAACCTCGCGCCTCTATTTACCCTGCCGGTGCAAATGAAGCGCAGCGTCACAGCGGGCGACAGCCTGTATAAATACAGTATCGAGCTTAAAGATGACGGCTTGTTAAACAATGTCACCTTGCGCGAAAAGCTGCACCATGACTTTCATCTGGCGCTGCCGGATGTGCTGGGTCAGGAAGGCGAAGCGCTCAACCCTGAAGCCTATTTTGAATTACTGCAACAATCGATATTGCGCCATCAACCGCGTTGGAAAATTCGTCGCCAAGCCAGTTTGGTGTTATTGAATTTCGCCAAACAGGTGATGTATCAAGACCTCGATCCCGATGCGTGGCCTGCCGACAACCGCATTGAAAATCATCCCGTGGTACAGCAGTTTTTTGGCAGCGGGTTGTCTGGCGAGTCCGTCAGTGCCGGTTATGCCAACGAGCATGCGATAGACACAATCGACAATGTACATCAGTTGTTTCCATTGATTTATGACGCAGACAGCTCACAGCACAGCGCCCTGATTGATGCCGTGGGCAATGCACGCGGTGGCGGCAAAAGCCTGGTGATTGAAGGGCCACCCGGTTCGGGTAAATCACAAACCATCACCAATTTAATTGCCGCCTGCATTGCCAATGGCCAAAAAGTGCTGTTTGTCGCGGAAAAAATGGCCGCCTTGAACGTGGTGAAAAACCGTTTAGACCGTGCAGGATTAGGCGATTTTTGCTTGGAGTTGCACAGCCATAAAACGCAGAAAAATAAAATCATGCAGGATTTGGCGGCGCGTATTAACGCCCAGTCCAACTATCGCCTGCCGGCAGATATTGATGTCGATATTGCTCGCTTGGAAAACCGTAAAACCCAGCTTAATGATTACGTGGCGCACATTAACGCACCCTGGGCTGCCACTGCGTTGAGCCTGCACACCATTTTTAACCGCGCGACAAAACTGCACGAAGCCTATAAAGATAAATATGCGGCATTGAATCTGACGCAGCTTTCCATGAGCGGATTAAGCGGCGAAAACTTCACACCGCTGCGCCAAAAAGAATTGCAGGAGGTGGCACAAACGCTGCGCGATGTGTTTTTACAGATAGCCGAACAGGCACCGAATGGCGATATTCGCCAACACTACTGGGTTGGCGTGACGCAATCGACATTTACGGCAGAGCAAAGCCAGCACCTAATGCAGGGTTTGCAGCAGTGGACGGAACAGCTTCAATCATTACATGCTGCGTGGCAGACACAAACGCAGGCACTGCATATCGTCGCTGGCGATACAGTTAGCATCAGCCAGATTAGCCATTTTATCGAAGCATCCACCCGTTTGCCCGAATTGCAGGGCGGCGAATTATTGGCGCAACAAGCATTGATTCAGGCGGATAGCACCGGCTTTAGCGCGTGGCTGAACACGTACAAAACCATTCATCAGCAGTTGACGGAATTAAGCGGCTTCTTCACGCCAACGGGCATCAGTAGCGACACCACGCCCGCGATTTTGACGCAAGCGGCGGCAGATAGCGCTGCACTGGGGCTGGGCGAGGCACTGAACCTAGGAGAGGTGGCGAACATCCAAAAAGACGCACAGCGACTGGCGGCATTGGCGACAACACACAGCCAATCGATGGCGCGGATACGGGCACATATCCCCTCTGCTTTGCAGGCCGTTTGCAGCAGCAGCGCGCATGGCATTGATGCGATGCTAACTTTATTGCATCTGATTGCTGCTCTGCCTGCTGACTTATGGCGTTATCGTTCGCCTGAATTTGACAGCCCCGACATGGACGCACTGCTGGCCGATGTAAACCAGCATTTGCAGCAACTGCTTCCTCTGTATCAAAAACTGCACACGCTGTTTGATATTGCGCGCCTGCCTGCGGCTCACATTTTGAAAAATTATCAGCTCACGCTCATCAGCGGCGGCCTTTTCAAATGGGCAAACAGTGGCTGGCGGGCGGCACGCAAGGCCGTATTACTGCTTGCCGCACAAACGAAAGTCAATAACACGACACTGCTGGACGAATTGCCGCACCTGATTCAATACGCCGATGCACTGGCAGCGCTCAATGCGCGTGCGCAGGCCGGGCCCTTGCTGGGCGCGTATTTTAAGGGCGTACACACCGACATGCCGCGCCTTAACGCTTTGCGCAATTGGTACAAAGCCGTGCGCGCTGAATATGGCTTGGGCTTTGGCGAACGCATTGCTATGGGTGATGCGTTGTTGGCGATGGATCGCACCCTTGCATCGCAGCTGGATGCGGCTTTGCGGCAAGATTTACACCAGCGCTTGCAGGCGCTACAAGCAGGGCATTTGAAAATCAGCCGACAATGCAGTGAGTTTTTGCCGCTGCATGACACTCACGCCGATCTCGCCAGCACCTTTATCGCACTACACAACACGATAAAAACGCTGTTAGCGCATTTAACCGGCGTAGTTAGCAACCACAACGCACGCTTGGCGGATTTAACCGACAGGCAAAGCAGGTTGATCGCTGTAAAAGAAGCTGTCACGGCATGGCAATCACAGGCTTTCACCCAGCAATTAGTGCCGCAAGCAGTGAACCTGTCATTACACGCGGGCTCTTTTTCAGATGAAAAATTTGCCGCTTTGCAACGCTCTTTGGTTATTACTCAATGCGCCGCCGAAAACGCCATTTTAACAATGGCGCTGCAGCAAGTGAGTAATGCCAGTGATTATCAGCGTCTGCAAACGTGCGCTGAATCCTTAAAAAATGCCTTGCAGCAAACCCTAGAACCACGGCAACTTTTTATGGATGCGGGCACCATCAACATTGATCTTTGGTGTGCCACCAGCGGAGATGTTGTACAAGCATTGAGTTTGCGCAATCAGCAAGCACTACAACACAAAGATTGGCTGCCGGTATGGCTGAATTATTTGCGCGTCAAACAAAAGCTCACCCAACAGGGTTTGGATGCCATTGCCCAGCCGCTAGAAGCGATGGTGATAGACGCGAACGACCTGCCCCACCTCATTCAACTGGTGATTTTTCAGCAATTAGCCGCAGAGATTTTTCAGCAGTATCCCGCTCTGGCGCAATTCGACGGCGGCGAACAAAATGCCCTGCGCAGCCAGTTTCAACAATATGATCGCGATCTATTGCAAAGCCAGCGCCAAAAAGTAGCTTATCAGGCCGCACAGCAAGAACTGCCCATCGGCAATGCCAGCGGCAAAGTCGGCACTTACAGCGAGATGGGTTTGATTCGCCACGAAACCGCAAAAAAAACGCGACACGTTCCGCTGCGTAGCCTGCTGCAACGCGCACATCAATCGGTACAGGCTTTAAAGCCGTGTTTTATGATGAGCCCCATGTCGGTGGCGCAGTATCTGCCGGCGGGGTTATTCCAGTTTGACTTGGTGGTGATGGATGAAGCCTCGCAAATTCGCCCAGAAGACGCGCTGGGCGCGATAGCGCGCGGCACGCGCTTGGTGGTGGTGGGCGATCCGAAGCAACTGCCGCCCACGGCATTTTTTAGCCGCAGTATCGCAGTAGAGGATGAGGACGACAGCGTGGCACTGGAAGCGGCCGAAAGCATCCTAGAAGTCGTGCAGCCCATGTTTACCACCCGCCGCCTGCGCTGGCATTACCGCTCGCGTCACGCCTCGCTTATCGCCTTCTCCAACCAACATTTTTACGATAACGACCTGATTTTATTTCCCTCGCCACAGCAGCACTCGGCAGAATTTGGCATCCGCTTTGAACGAGTGACCGATGGTGCGTGCAAGAAAGGGCACAATCCGACGGAAGCGCAAGCGATGGTGCGTTATGTCTGCCAGCAATTGCTGGAGCGCCCACAAGAAAGCGTGGGCATGGTGGCAATGAACGTCAAGCAGAGCGAAGAAATTGAGCGCCAACTGGAAGCCGAGTTGAAAGACAATCCGCTGTTGCGCGAGGCCTATGCGCGTAATCAGAGCCTTGATGAACCCTTGTTTATCAAAAACCTGGAAAACGTGCAGGGCGATGAGCGCGACGTGATAGTGATCGGCATGACCTACGGCTCTGAAAGCGTGGGCGGGCACGTGTTTCAGCGTTTCGGGCCCATTAACAGCGAAACGGGCTGGCGACGTTTAAATGTGCTGTTTACGCGCGCGAAAAAACGCATGCAGGTTTTTTCCTCGATGGGCGCATCCGATGTGCTGATCAACGCCACCAGTAGCAAAGGCTTGCGTTCACTGCACGCATTTTTGGAATATGCCGAAACCGGACACTTACACAACACCCAGCACACAGGCAAACAGCCCGACAGCGATTTTGAAGTGGCAGTGATGGATGCATTGAGCAAGCACGGCTTTGAGTGCGAGCCACAGCTAGGCGTAGCCGGTTTTTTTCTGGATTTAGCCGTGCGCGACCCGAGCCAACCAGGGCGTTTTCTGATGGCTATTGAATGTGATGGCGCGACCTATCACAGCGCAAAATCGGCGCGTGACCGCGACCGCTTGCGGCAGGAAATTCTTGAGGGTTTGGGCTGGCGCGTGCGGCGTATTTGGTCAACGGACTGGTTTAAAAACCCGCAAGCCGTACTGATGCCAATTGTGCAGGAGTTGCAGCGGCTATCATCCAGCGCGGTTCCCTCCATGAGAAGTGCTGCCGCAGATTCTCATGCACGCAGTCGAGCAAAAAGTATGGCGGCGGTATAACGCTGCCCGCCCAGTTTCTCAACATCTTCACCAAAACCCTGCACTGTGTTGCAGCCACTGATTAAAAACGTGGTGGCGAATACTAACAGGAACATGGCTTTTATTCGTAGCAGTTTTTGCATTGGGGGGTTGTCCTCATTTTTTTCCATGCGGTGAAGTTTCCCAGAGGCGCTGCATTTCTATAAACATGAAAGAGGCCGTCCAAGATATCATCACCATGCCAATAAGTGCTTCAAGTCCAGCAAGATAACGAATATCGCCCTGCGGATAAATATCACCAAAACCGGTCGTTGTGTAAGTAATAAAAGAAAAATAACTGCAATCAAGAAGCGTATTAGCAAAGCCTCCAAGCAGCGTACCAAAACCGCCGATCTGTATTAAAAAATAGTAAGCAAAAGCGAATAGCCATATCTCGATAACGTGTCCCGCTATCGCGCCGAATAACCCAAACAAAACCCGCAAATGGGGCTTGCACGATAGCCGTCGCATGCCGACAGAAAGTAGCGTCAACACATTGTAATGAACAAGAACGGCCGCTGTGCAGAGTATGCTGTTGATAATAGAGATATAAACTAAAGAGACCGTCATAATGCTACTTTTTATCGTTCGTGGCGTATTTTGTAGCACATCTATAGATGCTTGCAAATCAAAGCCCTTGCACCGTTCAACGGTTTTTTTAGATTAATTGTGATGTCACTGCCTCCCCACGAAATCCATCTCTGGCTCTGCGCGCGCCCGCTGGCGGCACATCCCGCGCTGGCGACATTAATTACACCCGCCGAACAACAACAAGCCGCCAACATCGCCAGCCTGTCGCGGCGCACGGAGTGGCTGGCGGGGCGCACACTGCTACGCCAATGCCTTGCCCACTACACAGGGCGAAATGCGCTGGATTTGGCTTTCGTGACAACGGCACAAGGTAAACCGCAGCTTATTGATGCGCCGATTTTTGAGGCGTTCGATTTCAATATCAGCCACGGGCAACATTGGATAGGCTGTGCTTTGGCGCGCGCGGTGTCTGTGGGATTGGATATCGACAGCACCAGACGCAAGACACGTATCAACGCGATTGCAGCGCGCTATTTTCACGCCAGTGAACAGCAAATTATGGCGAATCAAGTAAGCGAGTACTCGCAACAGCAATGTTTTTTCAAGCTGTGGACGTTAAAAGAAGCCTATATCAAAGCCTGCGGCAACAAACTAACTGGCCGGCGTTTACACGATATCGTGTTTACACTGACAAACGACGGAACATCAGCACAGCCACTCTTTCCGCTACCCGACGGGCATTGGCATTTTTCACAACGATCATTTTTGAGCGATCAGCATCTGGCGCTGGCCAGCCAATGGCTTGAAAATAGGCCGGTACAGATACGTTATTGGCTATGGCGACCCGATGCCTCGCTTATCGAGTTACAGGCCGACATCAGCCGTTCTTTCATCGACAAATTCACAGGTGAGCTATGCGCGTTTCCGCTGGACTGATAACCGGCTTGCAAGCCGTGCCGTCGCGTATGCAGGCCGTCACAAAAGCCGGCTATGACGCGGTATTCAGCTCCGAACTCAACAACGAGCCTTTTTACCCGCTGCTGCTGGCGGCGGAACATAACCCAAAGGTGGAATTGTTTTCAGCCATCGCTGTGGCGCTGGCGCGCAGCCCGATGACGATGGCGTATCTCGCGCACGACCTAAATCAGTACAGCCGTGGCCGCTTTGTGCTGGGTTTGGGCTCACAAATTGAAGCGCACATTAGCAAACGTTTTTCGATGCCGTGGAGCCATCCCGCTGCACGGATGCGCGAATACGTGTTGGCGTTGCGTGCAATCTGGGCAAGCTGGTACAACGGCGAAAAACTCAACTTTCGTGGCGAGTTTTATCAGCACACCTTGATGACACCGATGTTTGTGCCCGCAGAAAAAAGCTTTCCCGCTCCGCGTATTCGCTTGGGCGGTGTTGGCGCGCTGATGACCGAGGTGGCAGGCGAAGTGGCCGATGGCTTTATCGCGCACGGCTTTACCTCCGCCGCGTATATGCGCGCCGTCACCCTGCCGGCACTGGAGCGCGGCCTGCAAACGTCAGGCAGAACACGCGCACAGCTTGATATTCTCTGTCCTGTCATGGTGGTGTCGGGCGAGACGGAAGCCGTTTTTGTAAAAAATCGCGCCGCCGTGCGCCAGCAACTGGCGTTTTACGGCTCTACGCCGGCGTATCGGGCGGTACTCGATTTTCACGGCTGGGGCGCGCTGCAAAACGAGCTCAATGTCATGTCCAAAAAAAGCCTGTGGGCAGAAATGAGCGCGTTAATCACGGACGACATGCTCAATACTCTGGCGGTGGTGTGTGAAAACCCCGCCCAGATTGCCGGCGTTTTGCGTTCGCGTTTTGACGGTCTGCTCGACCACTGGATGTGCACAATCGAGCTGGAAAATACTGCGCTGCAACAACAGGTGGTGCGTGAGCTACAGGCCTAAGGGCGCTGTTGATGTATCCGTTCGTGGTGAACCTATCGAACCATAAGCGAGCGTGAATGGCCAGTAAAATCAGAACTCACCCTGCGACGGGCTCAGGGCGAACAGGGGGTTTAGTTGGCCAAATCCTAAACTCACGAGAGCGGCTTTCACGAAGGCTGCAAAAAACCCGCTTGGGCATAGCTGCTAAACTGCATCGCTCTCCCGCCCCCTCAGGTTTTTCGCTGTGACCGCCCTCGCCTTTTCTGATCTACCCCTTTCTGCCGCCATGCTCGACAATCTCACCGAGCTGGGCTACACCCAAATGACCCCAATACAGGCAGAAAGCCTGCCCGCTATGCTGGCGGGCAAAGATGTCATCGCGCAGGCCAAAACCGGCAGCGGCAAAACAGCAGCATTTGGCATTGCGCTACTTAACTCGCTTAATCAGCGCTTATTTGCAACACAAACGCTCGTGCTGTGCCCCACGCGCGAATTGGCCGATCAGGTGGCCAACGAGTTGCGCCGACTGGCGCGTTTTGCCAGCAATATCAAAACCATCACCCTCTGTGGCGGCTCACCGATAGGGCCGCAGTTGGCGGCACTGGAGCACGGCGTACACATCGTGGTGGGTACGCCTGGGCGCGTGTTAAAACACTTGGAAAAAGGCACGCTCAAACTCGAAAACATCAATACATTGGTGCTGGATGAAGCCGACCGCATGCTCGATATGGGCTTTCACGACAGCATCGTCGAGGTAGTCAGCCAGTTACCCAAAAAACGCCAGACGCTGTTATTTTCAGCCACCTACAGCGACAGCATTCGCCAGCTCAGTCGCGCGTTTCAACGCACGCCGGTGGAAGTAACGGTCGAATCTGTGCACGCAGACACACAAATAGAACAAGTCTTTTTTGAAGCCGCACGGCGCACACGTCCTGCTGCGGTGGCTGCTTTACTGCACCATTATCAGCCCGCTTCCGCCGTATTATTTTGCAACACAAAACAGGGCTGCGAAGACATCGCCACGGCGCTGCGCGAAGAGGGCTTCCACGTTTTGGCGCTGCATGGCGATTTGGAGCAGCGCGAACGCGATCAGGTGTTAGTGCAATTTTCCAATCAAAGCTGCCCCTTATTGGTGGCAACCGATGTCGCCGCACGCGGGCTGGACATCAAAAATTTGGCCGCCGTTATCAATGTCGACCTTTCTCATGATCCGGAAGTTCATATCCACCGCATCGGCCGCACCGCGCGCGCCGGCCAAACAGGGCTGGCCTTGAGCCTGTGCGCCAGCAATGAAATGCACCGCGCCAACGCCATTGAAGACTACCAACAGAAAGCCGTGGTATGGCAAGAGCTTCCGCTCGTGACAAACCCCATCACGCCGCCATCGCCCAAAAACATCACGCTCAACATCAGCGGTGGCCGCAAAGACAAACTGCGCGCCGGTGACATTTTGGGTGCATTGACGGGCGAATTGGGTTTTGCGGGCAGCCTTATCGGCAAGATCGATATTTTTGACAAGCAAAGTTTTGTCGCTGTAGACAGCACCATCGCTAACGATGCCGTTACGCGACTCTCGACAGGCAAAATCAAGGGAAACAACTTTAAGGTGCGGCTGTTGTTCGTCTAATAAAAAATGGTGGTGTGCATGTTGCACCGAAAAACGCGCTGTTAGCGCCAATGAATGTTGCTGCGGGCTGGGGGGCACGGCCGGTTTAAATATCTGCCAAGCGGATGAATCTCCCCCATTAAACCTGCCCACCCACACCTTTAAACTTCTCAACGAAAGCGGCGATTTTCTGGAATACGCTTTGCTTTTTGGTCAGGTAGTGCGGATTAAGCGGGCTCATCTTGGGCAGAATGGCATTGAGCTCTGTGCCATTGTCACTGGCGAATTCCCGTTTTAGAGAGGTGGTGATGTAGCGTCTGGCCGCCTCTGCGTTCAGGTTCTCGGCGCCAATCAGCTCCTGTGCTTCACGTTGTTGTTCTGCTTGGGCAAAGGTGAAGAATGCGTCTATCACACTGGCCTTGTCGTCTATCTGGTCGAGGTCAGTTTGGTTAATAAAGTCGACCAGCAAGCTCTCCTTGGCACGGTTGCCCAAGCTCGCGCGAATCACCCGGCGTACGTCTTCAATCAATACCGCCTTATCTTTAACTTTTTTATTGTTTTCAAAAAGCAGCTCCAGAATGTAATCCAGATTAATTTCCTGTGATTTCAACAGATCCACCTCAAAAACCACATCATCCCACTCAATGGTTGATTTTGCTTTCTCCTCAGCTGATTTTTCCCGACGCAACCAATCGCGCACATCGTTGTAGGTTGATCGATAGTCCTGAATTTTCCGTTCAGCCGGTATCTTGATCGCTTGCAGCGCAGCCAGTTCTTCATCGCTTAAATAATGCTTGGCCTTGAACGCCTCAACCACCGCTGGGTCGTTCATATCTACGCTTTGTAAAGCCTTCAGGCTGGCGAATTCATCGTAGTTTTGCAGTACGTTTTCAACGCGCAAATACTCGCCAAACAGTTTTGCGAACGCTTTTTTGTCGGACTCTTTTTCAACGGCTGCAGGGTCAGGAAAGCGCTGTTCCAGCTCCTGCACTACGTCCACAAAGCCGCGCCGCGCCTCACCGGTCGCCACATCGGTAAAGCCTTCCATGTATTCCTTGTAGCTCTTCTCCAGCACCACGTTCTTGGTGTTTTTGTCGCCAAACAAGGTGATGGCGGCGATGGTCGCCTGCTCCAGATCGCGGAAGGTGACGATGTTGCCGAAGGTCTTGGTGGCGTCAAAGATCCGGTTAGTGCGCGAGTAGGCCTGCATCAGCCCGTGGTAGCGCAGGTTCTTGTCCACGAACAAGGTGTTCAGCGTGGGCGCGTCAAAACCGGTCAGGAACATGCCCACCACGATGAGCAGATCCACTTGTGCATCGACCGGCAGTCGCTTGCCGCTGTCGTCGGCACCCTTTACGCGCTTCGCCAGGTCGCGGTAGTAGTTCTGAAAGCCGTTGCTGTCGACGCTGAAGTTGCTCTTGAACAGCGCGTTGTAGTCCGCTATCGCTGCGCTCAGGAACTCCTTGGCGCTGCTGTTCATGGCCGACACCTCAAAGCTCTCGTCCTGAATGTCGCCTATCGCGTCCTGCTCTTCGTTGGCGGCAAACGAGAAGATAGTGGCGACCTTCAGCGGTTTCTCGCTGTTCTTCTGAAACGCCTTGAATGCCTCGTAGTACAGCTTGGCAGCATCCACGCTGCTCACCGCAAACATGGCGTTGAAGCCTTTGCCGCCCGGTTGGAGGCGGTGGGTCTTCTGCCGGAAGTTGTTCAGGATGTACTGCGTGATCTCGCGGATGCGGTCGGGGTGCAGCAGGGCCTGCTTGTTCTCTGCGGCGCTGAGTTTCTTCTCGTCTTGCTCGGTTTCGATGGCCTTGAACTGCGGGCGCACATCGTTGTAGTCCACCTTGAACTTCAGCACCTTCTCGTCGCGAATGGCGTCGGTGATCACGTAGGCATGCAATTCGCGGCCGAAGACACTGGCGGTGGTTTCCGCGCCAGCGGCGTTCTCCGTAAGGATGGGCGTGCCGGTAAATCCAAACTGGTAGAAGAGCTTGAACTTCTTCTTCAGGTTCTTCTGGGCTTCCCCAAACTGGCTGCGGTGGCACTCATCAAAAATGAAGACCACCTGCTTGCCGTAGATGGGCAGCTCGCCTTCGCTCTTCATCAGGTTGTTGAGCTTCTGGATGGTGGTGACGACGATCTTGTTGTCGTCCTTGTCCAGGTTTCGCTTGAGGCCGGCGGTGCTGTCCGAACCGTTCACGCTGTCCGGCGAAAAGCGCTGGTACTCCTTCATGGTCTGGTAGTCCAGATCCTTGCGGTCCACCACAAAGAACACCTTGTCGATGAACTCCAGTTCGGTGGCCAGACGTGCCGTCTTGAAGCTGGTCAGCGTCTTGCCCGAGCCCGTGGTGTGCCAGATGAAACCGCCGCCCTCCTGCTTGCTCCAATGCTTGGCCTGATAAGCGCTGTTGATCTTCCACAGGATGCGCTCAGTGGCTGCAATCTGGTACGGGCGCATCACCAGCAGCGTGTTGCTGGTGTCGAACACCGAGTAGCGCAGCAGCACCTTCAGCAGCGTTTCTTTCTGAAAGAACGTGGCGGTGAAGTCCTTCAGGTCCTTGATCAGGCTGTTGTCCGCCTTCGCCCAGTTCATGGTGAAGTCGAAGCTGTTCTTGTTGCGCTGCGTGGTGTTGGCAAAGTAGCGGCTGTCGGTGCCGTTAGAGATCACGAACACCTGCAGATACTTGAACAAGGACTGCCCGCTGTTGAAGCTCTCCTTACTGTAGCGATGAACCTGGTTGAAGGCCTCACGAATCGCCACGCCACGCTTCTTCAGCTCCACCTGCACCAGTGGCAGGCCATTGACCAAGATCGTCACATCGTAGCGGTTGGCGTGGCTGCCTTTTTGCTCGAATTGTTTGATCACCTGCACTTTGTTGCGGGCAATGTTGTTTTTATCCAGCAGGGTGATGTTCTGAATATGGCCATCGTCAAACACAAAATCATGGATATAGTCATCATGAATTTTGCGGGTTTTGTCGCCGATGCTATCGCTGGGTTTATCCAAATAGGATTCCACAAAACGCAGCCACTCGCTCTCAAGAAACTGCATGTTGTTCAAGGCTTGCAACTGCTCGCGCACGTTGGCCAGCAGCTTCTCGGGCGTATTTACAGCGGGGGCATACGCGTAGCCCTGATTTTGCAAGTCCTGAATGAACTCTCGTTCCAGCGCATCTTCGCTCTGGTAGCTTTCATTAACCTGCCATTCCTTGGCGTATTTATCGAGAACGATAAAGCTATTGGATTGCGCGATGGTTTTGTAATCACTCATTCCCCAGCGTCCTTTTTTTGCAGCAGCTTTTTCACTTCACGATCAAAATCGGATTCGATGCGTTGCTGTTTATTGAATTTTTCATATTCGGCAACGGCTTTCTGCTCCGCTTGCTGGCGAGACACACTGCCGTAGCCCTCCAGAATCCGGTACTCATTAAAGGCAAGAAACTTATTCACGCTGTCGCTAAAGCTTTCCATCGTGAACGGGTTGCGCCGCTCGATAATGCCCTCGATATAGTCAAAAAAAGCTGAAACAGCTCGCTCCAGCTGTTTAATGTCGGCTTCGCTTAAATAATTCTTGGCAACGGTGGCATCCGACTTCAACACGCGGCCAGCCGGCGCATTTTTATAGGTGCTCATACCCATCAGTGGCTTGCTGGCATCGGCTTTCAGCGCAATGATTTCTGCTGCGGTATGGCCTGTAATCGCACAATGAAACTTGTCCTGCACATGGGCGTAAAACAAACGGGTGGCTTCCGATTTTGGGTCGTAGTCAACACTGCACTCGGCAAAAATATCGGTAATCTGTTGATAGATGCGCCGCTCGCTTGCACGGATGGAGCGCACGCGCTCCAGCAATTCGCGAAAATAGTCTTTGCCAAAAAAACGGCCGTTTTTCAGGCGCTCATCATCCATGGCAAAGCCCTTGATGATGTACTCCCGAATCAGAGCCGTGGCCCAGATTCGGAATTGGGTGGCCTGTGCCGAATTGACGCGATAGCCAACCGAGATCACCGCATCCAGGTTGTAGTACTTCACTTTCTGGGTTTGGGTCAGGCCTGCGACAGCGCCGTGTTCAGTGGTTGTTTCCAAAATGGAAATAACCACTTCTTCCTGTAACTCATTGCTTTCAAATATGTTTTTCAGGTGTTTGGAGATGGCCGGCACACCTACACCAAACAGCTCCGCCATGCGTTTCTGGGTCAGCCAGAGGGTTTCACCGCTCAGCAGCACCTCCACCTTTACCTCGCCGTTGGGGGCGGTGTAGAGCAGGAATTCCGTGGTCTGGTCTTGCAGGCTTAGATGCTTAGACATAGGGTTCCTTCCTTATGTGTGAGTGGCTGAGATTGTTCGCGCTCCAAATCGTATTCGCCCTGGTAGCTTTCATTGCCCTGCCATTCCTTGGCGTATTTATCGAGAACGATAAAGCTATTGGATTCAGCAATGGTTTTGTAATCGGTCATCGGTTTTATTCCTGCCTCAAGTCAGGGCCACAGGCTGTGGGACAAGATATCGCAGGCTGGCGAAAGCTTCGCGATCCCCAACCTGCGCGCTACAGCTCCCCGGTTTTGAATTCGCTATAGCCTTCGTAGTAATAGCTCACATCGATGCCCTTCATAAACAAGGCGCGGTCATCAATTTGGTCAGTGAGGGCTTGTTTGAGCAGGACTTTGATTTCAAGGTCTTTCACCACGCTGCGCTGCATGGCCGAGAGATATTCATCCTTGTCCACCAAGTTCCAATCCACCACCTGCTGGATTTCTTTTTTAAGCATCAGATCAAGCCAAATGCGGGTGGCGCGGCCATTGCCCTCACGGAAAGGGTGGGCGACATTCATCTCCACATATTTTTCGATGATTTCATCGAAGTTGCTTTGCAGCATGACATCTATGTGTTTCAGTGATGCCTCTAAATACATCAGTGGCGCGAAACGAAAATCGCCTTTGGCGATATTGACCTCGCGGATTTTACCGGCAAAGTGATAAATATCGCCGAATAAATAAGCGTGGATAAACGCTAGACCTGTGAAGCTGCCGACTTCCGCCTTGTGGATGTCGCCCGAGTCAAACAGATGTTTGGCTTTTTGTTTACTGAGCCTTTCTTCTGCTTTGGCGAGTTCGATTTGATTGCCAATATTGAGCTTGTTTTCCAGAATCATTCAGCACCCCTCCCATTTCAGTTGTTGTTTTACCGTGTTAATTGTGTCGGGCTATTTCCGTTAGCGTCTTGCTCATGTTATGCCGCCACCTCTTCAGGCTTCGGGAAGCTCAACAGCAAATCACGGTAATACTCATACTGTTTTTGGCGCAGCTCGATTTCGCGCGGCAAGCCTTCGCTGATGGAAGTTGTTAGAGTATTGAATTTGTCGAGGATGGCGACGATGCGGGCTTGTTCTTCAGGCGAAGGCGCTGGGATTAATATTTTGGCTAAATCATCAGCGTTCACACGCCGTACTTTTGTGCCAGTAATATATTGTCTTTTTTGTTTCTGAAAATGCTCGGTTTGAAAAAAATAGGAGACATATTTAGCGTTTAGATTGTGCCGATAAATGCAAGCATCGCTGCTTACGGCAATCTCCTCTTCCCCCAGCCAAGCAACAGCCTTGCAGACATCCGCATCATTCTCACTTGTTGTAGCTATGACTAGATCAACTGATTTAGCTTTGCGAGCCTTCTTAAAAAACTCTTCTGAAACATGAGTTTTCGTTTTGTCGGCATACGTGCCGTAGTAGGTATAGATTTGGCCATAGTGAATGCAGCCAACACCAGACTCCGTAAAATCTTTTTTCTGTAGCCCCCCGCCACGAATAAATTCACCAACCTCTTTATGCCCCATGGGGAAGTGTTTCACTTCCCCTTCTTCAAAACTCAACAACTGGTCACGATAGTAGTTGTATTGTTTTTTGCGGGCGGTCAGCTCGGCGGTCAGCTCGGCGGTCAGCTCGGTGAAGGCATCCAGAATGCGGACGATTTCGGCTTGGATTTCAAGCGATTTTTGGGGGTTTTCAGGGCATGGGATGGGGATTTTTAACGGTGCCACATCTCGCGGATAAACATGAGGAACACCACCGCCGCTTTGCAACTCATGCAGCTGTTGTTGCAGGCCTTGAAGCCAATAGAAGCAATATTTTGGCAACAATCCCGTGTATGGCATTACGGTGAAGGCATCAGATACAAAGATTGGCTGCTCCCACCAACTAATAAAGCCAGCATATGCCCCAGAACCAGCAATCACAATTGTTTGACCAGTACGGTTGCTTACATTGTGGAAGTAAGCAGGTGTACGCCCACCAGCAATTACCGGGATTTCCCCGTGTGTTACGTTCTTTTGTGTAATTGATGTTCCACGCTTGATTTCAGCTACGTCCCCCAACGGCCTCGCTTCGACGTCTGCACCATCCAGCAGCTTTTCCATAAAGTTTATGCTGCTCATGCCTCAAGCTCCTCGCCTTCAATCTCGGCCACAATGGCGTCAATATCCGCACGCAGTTGGTCGATTTTGGCGACGGTGATTTTTAGTTCGGCATTGAGCGCGCCAATATCCACCACTTCGCGGTTGTCTTTGGCTGCGATATAGCTGCTTACAGACAAGTTGTAATCGTTGGCCGCAATGGCATCAAAGCTCACCGATTTAGCAAAGTGGTCGACATCCGCTTTGCTATCGAAAACTCGCATGATGTGTTCGATATGCGCGTCCAGCAGCACGTTGTTATTGGTTTCCTTTTTAAACAGGCCGCTGGCATCAATAAACTGGGTATTGGTGTCAGTTTTGTGTTTGGACAGCACCAGAATATTGACTGCGATGGTGGTGCCAAAAAACAGGTTGGGCGCGAGCGAAATCACGGTTTCGACGTAATTGTTAGCCGCCAGATATTGGCGGATTTTGGCTTCAGCCCCGCCACGGTAGAAAATACCGGGGAAGCAAACAATGGCGGCGCGGCCTTTGCTGGACAGGTAACTGAGCGCATGCAGCACAAAGGCAAAGTCGGCTTTGGATTTTGGTGCCAGCACACCGGCGGGGGCGAAGCGGTCATCGTTAATCAGGGTGGGGTCGTCTGCGCCTATCCATTTCACCGAGTAAGGCGGGTTGGAGACAATGGCATCAAAGGGTTTGTCGTCACCAAAATGCGGATTTCGCAGCGTATCACCGAGCTGGATATCGAACTTGTCGTAGTTAATGTTGTGCAAGAACATGTTCATGCGCGCCAAGTTGTAGGTGGTGTGGTTGAGCTCCTGCCCCCAAAAACCGTCTTCAATAATGTGGGCGTCAAAATGTTTTTTGGCTTGCAGCAGCAGCGAACCAGAACCGCAGGCAGGGTCATAAATTTTGTTGACGCTGGTTTGTTTGTGCATGGCCAGCTGCGCAATCAGTTTGGACACGTGCTGCGGGGTGAAGAACTCACCGCCAGATTTACCGGCATTGGCGGCGTAGTTGGAGATGAGGAACTCGTAAGCATCGCCGAACAGGTCGATGTGGCTGCCGTCACTCTTTTCATAAAAGTCATGGCCAAAGTCCAGCGCGGCGACACCTTTGAGTACGGCGGCCAAACGGGTGTTTTTGTCGACGACGGTATTGCCAAGGCGGTTGCTGGTGGTGTCGAAATCGGCAAACAGGCCTTTGATGTCGCGCTCGGACGGAAATCCATTGGCAGAGCTTTCAATGGCGGCAAAGATGGCGGCTAGATCGGCATTCAAACTTTCGTTGGTGTTGGCAGTGGCTGCGACGTTGATGAAGAGCTGGCTCGGATAGATGAAGTAGCCCTTGGTTTTGATCGCATCCACTTTGGCGGCGGCAATGTGCTCATCGCTATCTTTCATGGCGGCGTAATTCACCGATGCATCGCCCCCTGTGATGTAGTCGGTAAAGTTTTCACTGATAAAGCGATAAAACAGCGTGCCGAGCACATACTGCTTGAAATCCCAGCCATCGACGGCACCGCGGACATCGTTGGCGATCGCCCATATCTGGCGTTGCAGGGCGGCGCGTTGTTGTGCACTTGTCATGCGGTTATTCCTTTATCAATACGCTTGAAATAGTCATTCCATCGCGGATGGGGATAAAAGAAAGGATGCTCAGTGAGGCCGGCACCAAAAACAAAGAATTGGCAGCAACTTGACCGGCGCACCCACACCTTGAACCTCGCCAGCATTGGGCTACAAGCGGGCAAAAAAAGCCCAACATTACGTTGCGCTTTTGAATTGGTGGGCCCAGTAGGACTTGAACCTACGACCAATCGATTATGAGTCGACTGCTCTAACCAACTGAGCTATGGGCCCGAAAAACGGGGGCAGCGAAAAACCGCGCGCTTATACGCCTAGGAATGCCCTGTTACGGACGGATCATTCCAATTATTCGTCTAAAAAACCACGCAAATGATCGGAGCGTGTTGGGTGGCGCAGTTTGCGCAGGGCTTTAGCCTCGATTTGGCGAATGCGCTCACGCGTGACATCAAACTGTTTGCCCACCTCTTCCAACGTATGATCGGTATTCATATCAATACCAAAACGCATACGTAGCACCTTGGCTTCACGCGCCGTGAGGCTGGCCAGCACTTCACGCGTCGCTTCGCGCAAACCCTCGCTGGTAGCGGATTCAACCGGTGATTGAATCGTGCCATCTTCAATAAAATCACCCAGATGCGAATCTTCATCGTCGCCCACAGGGGTTTCCATTGAGATAGGTTCTTTGGCAATTTTCAGCACTTTACGCACTTTGTCTTCTGGCATTTCCAGGCGCTCGCCCAGCTCTTCCGCCGACGGTTCGCGCCCCATTTCCTGCACCATCTGCCGTGAAATGCGATTGAGCTTGTTGATGGTTTCGATCATGTGTACAGGGATGCGAATGGTGCGCGCCTGGTCTGCAATAGAGCGCGTGATGGCCTGCCGTATCCACCAAGTCGCATAGGTGGAAAATTTATAGCCTCGGCGGTATTCGAATTTATCCACCGCTTTCATGAGGCCAATATTGCCTTCTTGGATTAAATCCAAAAATTGCAAGCCGCGATTGGTGTATTTTTTGGCGATAGAAATCACCAAACGCAAATTGGCTTCCACCATGTCTTTTTTGGCGCGGCGCATGCGCGCCTCACCCAACGACAACCGACGGCTGATTTCTTTTAGCACCGGCAAAGGCATGCCCTGTTGCGCTTCAATTTTGGCCAGCTTGCGCTGGCTGCGCTGCACATCTTCTTTTACCGCCTCTAACTTGGCGACAATTTTGGCATTTTTCTTGTTTTTTTGCTGCTCATTCAGCCAATCTTCACGTACCTCGTTGCCCGGAAACGCCTCAATAAACAGCTTGCGATCCATACCGCCACGGCGGATGACGCGGTTCATGATGGTGCGCTCTTCCACACGAATTTTCTGCATAAGATCGCGCGCATCTTTTAGCAATGGATCGAACTGGCGTGGCGTCAATTTGAAGTATTTAAACAATTCTGCCAGCGCTTCAACTTCTTTAGCTGCCTGTTTGCTTTCCAAGCCATATTTGGCGACGGCTTTGGCGTTTTTTTCGAACTGCTTGAGCAGCTCGGCAAAGCGGATACGCGCCTCCTCAGGATCGGGGCCGGTGTCAACCGCTTCCTCCGCTTCGTCGGCAGCCTCGTCATCCTCCTCGTCGCTTGGGTTTTCGGCCTCGGCCAACTCGGCTGCCGCCAAAGCAGCGGCGGCGGCAACGGCAGCGGCGGCAGCAGCGGCCACCGTATCAACCGGATTAAGGTAGCCGCTGATAATCTCCGCTAACCGGCGCTCTTCGGTCGCCACCAGCGCATATTCATTGAGTATGGTTTCAACGGTGCCTGGCATATACGCCAGCGCAGACATCATCTCGCGGATGCCTTCCTCAATGCGCTTGGCGATAACAATTTCACCTTCGCGGGTCAGCAACTCCACCGTCCCCATTTCGCGCATGTACATACGCACAGGGTCGGTGGTTCTGCCCACCTCATTCTCCACTGCCGCCAGTGCCGCCGCCGCTTCTGCGGCAGCCGCCTCGTCAATGGCCGCTTCACCATCTGCCAGCAACAGCGCCTCAGCGTCTGGTGCCACTTCGAACACGCGGATACCCATGTCGTTGATCATCTGGATGATGTCTTCAACTTGATCCGGGTCGGAAATGTCTTCCGGTAGATGATCGTTTACCTCGGCATAGGTCAGGAATCCCTGCTCCTTGCCACGGGCAATCAAATCTTTAAGCCGTGATTGCTGTTTGACACTCTCAGACATGGGGTAAATCCAGTGGGAACCAACAGTGGGTTCAGTTTCGTGGCGAAAAAAGCGGCAGATGATAGCGGAGTGTGGGTCTCTCTGGCCACAATTCAAGTACTATATGTCTATTTTTATTACAAAAAGTTCCAATTTATGGGGTTTTTATTTATCGAAGACGCAATCTGCCTCTTCAATAACTTCATAGCTGTGTGCAATGGTTACACCGGCGCGGGCGAACATTATAGAGGCTGAGCAGTATTTTTCAGCCGATAAATCCACCGCACGCTTAATCTGTGTTTCTTTCAACGCGCGCCCAGACACCACAAAATGCAAACGAATGGCCGTAAACACGGCCGGTATCGCATCGGCACGCTCTGCATGCAATTGCGCGACACAGGCGGTAACCGCCTGCCGTGACTTTTTCAAAATGCTCATCACGTCAAAAGCGGCGCAGCCCCCCATGCCGAGCAACAGCATTTCCATCGGGCGCAGCCCGACATTGCGACCGCCGTGATCAGGGGGGCCGTCCATCAGCACACAATGGCCGCTGCCCGACTCGCCCAGAAACATCGCCTCACCGACCCACTTTACTTCTGCTTTCACGGCGTTTTCCTCAGCACTGAAAAAAGAGGGCTACCCTTTTTTGTCGGTGGGCGGTTTGGCTTTTTTGGCCTTATTTTGCTGGGTTTTCAGTTGTTTTTTGATGTCTTCAATGCGCTTTTTTCTCTTTGCAATATCTTTATCTGAGAGGTCAATTTTGCCCTGAATGTCGGTGCGCTCTGCACGGGTTTTGTTTAGATCCGCCTTGAGCCCATCAAGGGTTTTTTGCATGCTTTCTGCTTTGGCCGCATTGTCTTGCGGTTTTGCGCTTTTGTCGGCGTTGCTGGGCTTGGCAACAGCTTGCGCCAAAGCACGAAGCTCTTCAGTGGCTTTATCCTGAAGCGCTTTTGTGTCTTGTTTTTCATCGGCGCAAAGATCACCGGCTACAGTAAGCCAGCATGTCATGCTAAAAAATACGGCCAATACGCGGCGATACGCCATGGTCTGTCTCCTTGAATGGGTTGTTGTTGCGGCGATTATAACCATCAAAATGAAATCAAGCTGCGCCCCGTCATCTCGCGTGGCTGCGGTAAATCCAGCAAAGCCAACAGCGTGGGCGCAACGTCCGCTAGTGTACCACCGTCCAGTAAGCGCAAGGCGCGCCGACCAATATACAACAAAGGCACCTGTTCACAGGTGTGCTGTGTGTGGCGTTGTTGCGAGACATAATCTTGCATTTGCTCGCAATTGCCGTGATCGGCAGTGATAAGACATTCGCCACCCGCCGCCAAAGCCGCCGCCGATAAACGCCCCAAACACTGATCCAGCGTCTCTACCGCCTTAATGGCCGCCGCCAAAATGCCTGTGTGCCCGACCATGTCGCCATTGGCATAGTTGCATACGATCACATCATATGCGCCGCCGTTGATAGCCTCTACCAGCCTATCGGTCAGCTCGACCGCGCTCATTTCTGGCTGCAAGTCATACGTTGCGACTTTCGGTGAGTCCACCAGAATGCGCTGCTCGCCCGCATACAACGCCTCACGGCCACCGCTAAAAAAGAAGGTGACATGCGCGTATTTTTCCGTCTCCGCCAAACGCAGCTGCGTTTTACCCTGATCTGCCAGATATTCGCCCAGCGAGTTGTGCAAGCTGAGGGGCGGATACGCACACAACGCGTTGATGTCGGCTGCGTATTCACTACTCATCACAAAAGTGACCTGTGGCTGATATTTGCGCACAAAACCCGTGAAGCCGGCATCCCGCAAGGCGCGTGTTATCTGGCGCGCGCGGTCTGCACGGAAATTCATAAACAACACGGTATCGCCATCTTCTAACATCACCGGCTCCGCGATGCTTGTCGGCAGCACAAACTCGTCGTTTTCACCGCGCGCGTAAGCAGCAAGCAGAGCCTCCTGCGCACTGGCCGCGTGCTGCTCCGCCAATCCTTGTGTCAGCAGGTCGTAGGCGCGCTCTACGCGATCCCAACGATTGTCGCGATCCATCGCAAAATAGCGTCCGCACACGCTGGCAAAACGCCCAACGCCCAGCCGCTCAAAAGCCGTCTCTGCCAACGCCAATGAGCGCGCTGCGCTGCGCGGCGGTGTATCACGCCCATCAAGAAAAGCATGTAAATACAGCTTTTTGGCACCCCGCTTTGCGGCTAACGCCAAGGCTGCCAGAATGTGCTGCTCATGGCTGTGAACGCCGCCATCAGACAATAAGCCCCATACGTGCACCGCTTTATCTGCCGCAACCGCACGATCAATCGCGTCAATAAATGCCGGGTTTTTATCAAACTCGCCGTCATGAATCGCCTTGTCAATACGCGTAAGCTGTTGGTACACCACGCGTCCCGCACCGAGCGTCATGTGACCAACTTCACTGTTGCCGAACTGCTTGTCCGGCAAGCCGACATCCAAACCCGATGCTGAAATCAATGTGTGCGGTGCTTTTTGCCACAGTGCATCCCAGATAGGTGTGCGCGCTGCAACAATGGCGTTATCATGCGGATCTTCTCGATAACCAAAGCCGTCGAGAATCACCAACACCAGCGGCTTCGCTGGTAGCTGCACGTGCATTCGGCTCATGATTTGCTACTCTGTGACAATAGGGCTGAAACGGGGCGCATTCTACGGAAGCCTCTCAGTTCAGGGAAGCACATCGCCCATGCTGAAGTGCTGCTTGAGTAGAGCCGCTGTAAAATTCGCACTAAACTGAACGCCCTACGCCACCGATGTCTTGTGGATCAGATCATGACAAAACGACTCAGAACACGCGCAACCAACAATGCAGCCCCCACCACGAACACCGTGCGCAACAAAAAAACCATATACCGGAACAGGCTTCTGCCTCTGTTTATGGCGTCGGTGCTGGGTTGTCTGTTGCAAGGTTGTGGCGATAAAAGCCCCGCCAATGCCCCCGCGCCCCAAACACAAAAAAAAGCCAGCGCCCCCCAAAACTTGCCGCCCGTTAGCAGCAACAATGAAACGCTATCTGTGCATGTCGACAACATACCTCGCGCAGATATATTGAAAGAAATTATTAATGCCACCGGCACAAAAATTGTTGTGGAAGGCAACGATGCAAACCCGAAATTAACCATTCAGGTAGACGATGTCAGCCTGCGCCACGTGTTGAGCTTGCTCGCTGCCGACGCGGTCTACACCGCCACCCTAACGTACACAAACTTACAAGACAGCTTCCCCGAAAGCGTTCGCATTCAGATGCGCTCACAAAGCGCAGAGCAGCCCGCCGCTGAAGCAAGTCCTAAACCAACGACACCCAGCGGCAGCGATGGATCCGCACCCCAAATACCCAACGAAGACGGCGTAGCCGCAGAGGAAGAAGATGGCTACCAAAAAGGCTTGCCAGCCGAGGAGCGTGTTGCACTGTTTAAACAAGCGGCGGAAGAAGATCAGCTAGACATCATCACAACCATGGATGCCTCTGGGCAGGATGTACAGTTTTTAGCTCGCGTGCTGCAAGAGTCTGTTAGTGCGGATGTTAAAGAGGCGGCACTGGGCATACTGCAAGACGGTGAGCGCGAGGAGGTGATTCCCTCTATTTACAGCGCACTCAATGATGCCGACCCTGAGGTTTCCGTTAGAGCCATTGAAGCGATTAACTTTATTGGCACACCTGAAGATATCCCTGCCCTGCAAACACTGATTGATAGCACAACGAATGCCGATGTTAAACAAGCGGCACAAGACTCTATCGATCTGCTAGAGCCCTGATCGCTTATTTGCAGCAGCAGAGCACACAGCGAGCGCGGCTATTCCCGCGCCTCCATTTCGCTCATCCTCGCCTGCCTACGCATTTCCTCTGCACGCACATCTTCTATTTCCCGCATCACACTTTTCACGTCAGGCGCTACCAGCTTCTGTTCAAATAGCCCCGTTAGTGGCGTGGTTGGTGTGAGCTTGCTGTCTTCGTACAGTCGCCAAATTTCTTTGGCGTAGTGCGTTGTTAGCAGCTCTGGCGCGAAACGCCCAAAATAATCAACTAGATTGTTTACGTCCCGCTCCAACATACGACTGGCGTGGTTGTTACCCGCCGCATCAACCGCTTGAGGCAAGTCAATAATCACAGGCCCTTCGTGACTGAGCAAAATATTGAACTCCGACAGATCGCCGTGCACCAAACCCGCACACAGCATCAACACGACCTGCCCTATCAAAAAGCGGTGATACTCGCGCGCCTGCTCGGGCGTTAATAGCACGTCACTCAAACGCGGGGCGGCATCACCGTCGGCATCACACACCACATCCATGAGCAGCACGCCTTCAAAAAAACCGTGGGGTTTCGGCACCCGCACACCAGCGGCGGCAAGACGATAAAGCGCGTCGACTTCAGCACTCTGCCATGCAGACTCCTGCTCTTTGCGCCCATAACGCGAGCCCTTTTCCATCGCTCGTGCGCGACGACTGTTTTTGACTTTGCGACCTTCTTGGTACTCGGTTGCCTGACGAAAGCTGCGATTATTGGCCTCTTTGTACACTTTGGCACAACGCATTTCACTTCCACAACGAACAAGATAAACCGTGGCCTCCTTGCCGCTTTTTAATTGGCAGACAACCTCGTCCACAATACCATCATGTATCAACGGCTCTATACTTTTGGGTGTTTTCATGACAACAAAAATGCCTCCATCAATAAGTGGTTAGCGCGGGCAGGCGCGCCAACTCCTGCGCCACCGCTTCGTCGGGCGCGCGCTGCAAACGTGCATGAAAATAATCGCGCGCTTTGCCAAATAGCGCGTTTCGTTGACACAAGCGCGCAAGAGCCAATAACAAATCAATATCATTGGGATGGTTTTTTAACCAGCGTTCTGCGGTTTGCAGTTGTTGCAGCGCATCTGCACCCTGCACCTGTCCATAAAGCACAACCAACGCGCCAAACCATTGTTTATTAAGGGTTTTTATCAAAAAAATCTCCGCACTTGTCTCCTGCCCTGTGCGCATAAGCGCTCGACAATAGGCGCTAACAACCGGTATATCCTGCTGTGCGGAAGCAGGGAAGCCGGCCCAGACATCGGTTAACGCCTGCGCGTCTTGTGTTTGCTGCAAAATTTGCACACAACATTCGCTTTGTGTTTTTTCCAATAAATGTACCGGCAACAACTTTTGTTTTTGTAACGCGGGCAGCAAAGCCAACGCCTGCTTAAAATCGCCACGCTGACGATAACTATTAAGCAGCATTTTTTGCAACAAGGCGTGGCGAGGCTTTTCGGCAGACAGCTTAATGATCAGCGCGTGCGCCTCATCGAACAGTTCAACCTGTTGCAGCAATTGTGCGCGGTAAATACCAATAGCAACATGCGCCTGCGGCATCACCGCCTCTGCTTTTTTAAGCAAAAATTCGGTACCCGATAGATCATCATTTTCCAAGCGTGCGCGCGCCGCCAATAAAAAATTTACCGCTGCGCTATCCACATTGCCGGTTTTTTCCGCACCATCACCGGCGCGCTGTAAATCACGGCTGGCGGCCGTCCAATGGCCTTCCAGCAAAGCCAGAAAACCGCGCACCCCCAAACTTTGCTGTTTGTGGTGGCCGCGTCGACCCAACCAACCGCTCATCAGGCGCGGGGCAACCAGCAAAGCCCGCAGCACCCGCACAAAAAAATAAGCAAAAATCAACAGCATTACCAAAGCAAACAGCACAAACCATAACGGCATTTCCACGGTGGTTTGACCAAATACCCACACCACAAAGCTTCGATCAATCGCGGCGACACGCAACAGCAGCGGCAAGCCTAACAGTCCGGCAATAAAACAGATTATCCAGCCGCGCATTAAGGTGTTTCCTGCTGTGCGGGCACATCTTCTGGGTCGGTTAGCACGCCTTCAGACTCCGGTTTACTCGCTGGCGGTGTGTTTTTGTCCGACGGCGTATTTTCTGTTTCGCTTTCTTCATCCTGCATTCGCAAAGAACGCTGAATATCATCAGCGCGCTGCTCGATAATTTTTTGGGCGGCGCGCAAGGAATCGGAAATATCCGGCAGCTCGGGTGCAATGTCGATGCGCATCAATGCCTGCACATCATCCAGCCAGCTACGCACCAACGGATCTTCCGTCTGACAATATTGATTCACCCACGCATCCACGCGCTCCAGATTGCTCAAATAGGTTTGCTGTTGCGATTGCAGCAAACCCAACTGTGCCTGCACCAGCGCCAACTGCAAATTTTGGCGCATATACACTTCCTGCTCAGGCGGCAATAACGGCTCTACGTCCTGATCATAATGGTGTATACGCACAATATTCAGAAACAGCTTCCACAAGCGTTCGCTGTAATTTTGGCCGGCATCATCGGCGGCGGCCGGCTCATCGGCGGCCTGCAAAAAACGCGAGCCGCTGGTTAAAAGACCCGTTTGCGAAGACAGCGTCTGAAGGCGCAGGTAAATGCCGTCGCGATCAACATGCGGAACCTTGCGCAACGCAGCACGATCCTTGGCGATAGCGCTGCGCACCGGCAATAAACTGGGGTCTTTTTGCTTCATTAATGCGCCATCTGCCGACGCAAGCAGTAAGTCGGCAGTGGCGGCATCGCGGGCGATAAACAGACGTTGCTGCGCTTGCGTCAACAAAAATTCCGCTTCCGCTAAACGCCAATAGCTGGTGTCAATGCGGTCAAGATTTTGCAATTTTTCACTGTTTTCGGCGAGGACTGCGACGGTTCGCTCTCGAAAATGCGCTGCTTTTTCAGCTTCCTGCTGTGATGTTGCCTGCGCATCCTGTAGATCGGCGGCTATCTTGTCCACCGCCGCCACTGTTTTCTGCTGGTCTATCGTCGCCTGCATCCATTTGCTTTGCGTCGTGTTGGTTTGCTCCCACAAATAAAAACACGCACCCAAAGCCGCCGCGCCCATTAACATAAGCAAGAAAAGCGCGCTGCAAATCAGCCACAAATCTCTTTTACTTACAGCGGAAGGCTTGGTGTCTGCCGAAACAGTGCTGTTGGAAAACGTATCATTCATGGACTGAAGGTTCCTTGCGCTGTGTCAATGGCGCGAGATGGGCGCAACACCACGCGCTCAATGTATTGATAATAGTCTCGTCTAAAGCATCTGGCGCACAGAGAACCGACAAACCCCGCGCGCGTGCCGCTTGTGCGACGCGCTCACTAGGCACCAGCCAAGTTGTGTGCGGCATTGCAAAAACATGTGGCGCAGCCAACTGCATATTATCGAGAGTCTCTAGGCTGTTGATACACACAACGCTCGGCAGCGACGGCTGCCAAGCCGCCCATTGTTGCGTCGCTTCAGCGGGCAAACAACGCCGATACAGTTCGCAATAATCCACCTGCATACCCCGTTCACGCAAACGTAAAGCCAACATTTCACGCCCACCCAATCCACGAAAAATAAGGCCGCGTTGCCCCGACACCTTTTGCAATTGCGGTACCGCTAACAGACCCTCACTGTCCATGCGCGCGGGGCAAATGGCCTCAATGCCGTTTTCATGCAGCAAAGCCGCTGTACTGCGGCCAATAGCGTACGCTTGCGTGCCAATCGGCCACGTCTGCCCCCTTTTTTGCAGGGCAGACAAAGCCGCTGCCGCCGCATTTTGGCTGATAAACACCGCATGCTGACAAGACAACAAACCCTGAAGCAAGGTGTCGATGCGCGTGCGCTGCGCAAGCGTTTGCAAAGGCTCTATGGCCAACAATGGGATATGAACCGCATCTGCGCCCAAGGCACGCAAAGCCAACAGCAAGTTGTCGCCTTGTTGCTGTGGCCGCGTGACCACAACCGACAAGCCCTGCAAATTTACAAGCGCTTTTGGGTTCATGGCTGGGCGTAAACAGCAGCAAGGATGGATGCGGCACCAGCCGCCAGCAACTGCTCTGCCACCTGTACGCCAAGTGCTTCTGGGCAGCCCGTCGAGCGAGCGCTCGCTTCCAATATTTGTGCGCCATCAATGCTGCCGACAAGCCCGCGCAAAAAAAGCGTTTCATTTTCCAGCACGGCATAACAGGCAATGGGCACCTGACAACCGCCCTGCAAATGGCGATTCAGCGCCCGCTCAGCCAACACACAGCGCGCTGTTTTTTCACAATGCAGCGGCGCGATCAGTGCCGCAATGCCCGCGTCATTAGCGCGCAGCTCGATGCCCACCGCGCCTTGCCCGCCCGCCGGTAAACTCAATTCGGGCGACAGCAGTGTGCATATACGCGCCTGCAACCCCAAACGCTCTAAACCCGCTCCCGCCAATACAATGGCATCAAAAGCACCGGCATCGAGCTTATTAAGGCGGGTGTTGATGTTGCCGCGAAGATCCAAAAACTGTAGATCAGGACGCACGCGACGCAACTGGCTTTGGCGGCGCAAACTGGACGTGCCGACACGGGCACCGGCTGGCATATCGTGAATGTGGGCGAAGTGATGACTCACCCAAGCATCCAGCGGCTCGCCGCGTGCGCATATGCTGCCCAAATGCAAACCGTCCGGCAGCACCATCGGCAAATCTTTCATAGAGTGCACCGCTATATCCGCCTCGCCCGCCAGCAGCGCATGCTCTAACTCTTTGACAAACAAAGCCTTTCCGCCAATTTTAGACAGCGACGTGTCCAGCAATATGTCGCCACGCGTGGTGAACTCCCGCAACTCCACCACCGCATCAGGGCAATAGCGTAGTACTTCACGCCGAACAAGCGCCGCCTGCCACAAAGCCAGCGGGCTGCTGCGCGTGGCGATACGCAAATGCGGCGACGATAAAACGTTAGATGTGCTCACGGGCAAAAGGGGGGCGCAAAACAGGGAGCGGCCATGATAGCAGAGACTATGCAGCAGGTTGCTGCTATTGCGCATTGACTCACTCTGGCGCGACTTCTAGCATGCCTGCCCTCTCAAGCAATAATGAAAATCACGCCATGAGCCTCTCCTTACAAACCCCTGTGTCCCTGCAAACACCCATCACCGACCTGCTTGGCTGCCAGTACCCCATTATTCAAACCGCGATGGGTTGGGTAGCTGACCCCTGTCTAGTGGCGGGCAGCTGCAATGCGGGTGGCTTTGGTTTTCTAGCGGGCGCGACTATCCCGCCGACGCAAATGGAAGCGGCGATTGAGAAAACCCTTTCACTGACCAACAAACCCTTCGGCGTAAACTTCCACATGTATCAACCTAACGCGGCACAAATTGTCGATATGGTAGTGCGCCACAACGTGCGCGCCGTGAGTTATTCGCGCTCACCCGGCAAAGACCTAGTGAAAAAACTCAAAGATGCCGGCGTGAAATGTATTCCCACTATCGGCCTGCCCAAACACGCGACCAAAGCCATTGAAATGGGCGCAGATGCCGTGACGATTCAGGGCGGCGAAGGCGGCGGTCACACGGGCGCAGTGCCCACCACATTGTTGGTGCCACAAGTGATTGATGCCGTGGCAGGCCGCGTGCCGGTGCTGGCCGCAGGCGGTTTTAAAGACGGGCGCGGGCTGGTGGCGGCGTTGGCGTGGGGCGCAGATGGCATCGCCATGGGCACGCGCTTTTTGTTGACGCAGGAAAGCCCTGTGCCCTCGGCCACCAAAGAGCGTTATTTGGCCTGCAAAAATCCGGCGGAAATTATTGTGTCAAGCGCGCTGGATGGCATGCCGCAGCGCATGATTTTGAATGAGTTTTTGCGTTCGGTGGAAAAATCCGGCTCACTGCACAAGCTGTTTCTCTCCCTGCAAAACGGCCTTAAATACCGCAAACTTACCGGTGCCAGTTTTCTGTCGTTGCTGCAAGCGGCGCTCGCCATGCGCCGTCATGATGGCTTGACGCTGTCGCAAGCCATGTTCTCCGCCAACAGCCCCATGATTATCCAAAAAGCCATGGTTGATGGCCTGCCGGCTGAGGGCGCGTTACCATCGGGGCAGGTGGCGGGCGTGATCGACGATCTACCCTCTTGTGCGGAGTTAATTGCGCGCATTGTGCGCGAAGCAGAAGAGCGGCTGCGGGTGTTAGCGGGGCGGGTGGGATAAACATAAGAGGTTTGTATGCACGAGTATTTCAGTGATAGAGAAAACGGCCCGAAAGCAAGAATCGAAGAAAATATCTCCCCTGAGGTCTGGAAAAGTATTGCTGGGCTTATTGAAAATGAGGTTGCGTTAGGTTCCTTTGGTGAAAGTTATCCCAAAGTGTGCAAGGACGGAACCGCCACCATAGGCACCAACGAAGAGACTTTTTCTAGTGCAATGATGGGAATGATGGGAAAAAATCCTAAGCTGGTATGGCCCCTTCAGACAACCAGAGCCGAGTGGGACGACGACGATGTCCCATTTTAATCAAAAGCCGTTCGCACCCGATACGTTGGTGATTCTGGATTTTATTGAGTTTTGCTATCGCGAAATCCGTCAGCCAATCAAGGGTGACTACCACAAGTATTACAAGCACCACCACCTGTCCTTCGATAAAAAGAAGGGACAGCAAAAGTTTCTGGAAGAAATCAACACGCTCTTTGCGCGCAATGGCATTGCTTATGAATTGTCGCCGGAAGGGAAAATTCAGCGTTTAGCGTCACCTGTACTGCGCGAGGCGCTTTCCGATGCGCGCTTTGCATCTGGTAACTGTACGCTTGATGGTTATCTGGAGGACGCACGCAAAAAGTTTCTAAATCCAGATATAAAAGTTCGAAAGGAAGCACTGGAACGCTTGTGGGACGGGTGGGAATGTTTAAAAACTTTCTACGAAAGGGACAAAAAAAAGTCTACTGCGAAACTGCTTAGTAATGCTGCACCAGAGAAGACCTTTTGTGCTCTGCTTGATAAGGAAAGCCAAGAACTAACTTATATTGGCAATAATTTCTGTATCAGGCATTCCGAAACATATCAAACACCGATAGCGTTATCGGCGCATGTTGATTACCTGTTTCATCGCCTTTTTTCATTGATGCTGCTTTTGTTGCCAAGAAACAATGCGCGTGAATCCATAAAGAAAGGCATGGAGGAGCCCATTAAAAATGGAGGAACCCATTAAAAATTGCGCCAATTTTTGATGCGGCATTTTTTCCAGAATGAGCAGCCTGAATAAATGCTGCACTGTATTCCCGGCACGATCGAATCAAAAACCGTTGTATTTGAGTACCTGAAAACCCTGATGAATCCCCGAGCGGTTATTTTTGGATCAACCCTGTTGCAAGGCGATATTCCCAGACGTTGGCTGGCGCAGCGGCTGATGAACGTTTACAACAGCAAAGGTATTTGCTCAAACCAACACGACACACTGGAAGGGCTGACGCGTGCGCTTGATCGGCGTTTTCGGCATGTTTCCATTGAGGTTGTTGGATGTGCCGCGCTTTTTCCGCGTATGTGTGAAATCTCCACTATTTTTATCTACCCACAGAGCCATCCATGACAGTCAAAGACAGCAACGGCAATGAACTTTCTGACGGCGACTCCGTGCAGGTAATTAAAGACTTAAAAGTCAAAAGCTCATCGCTAACATTAAAGCGTGGGCAAACGTATAAAAATATCCGCCTCACCGATAAAAGCGAAGAGGTTGAATGCCGTGAAGGCAAAAGCACGCTGGTGCTAAAAACCGGTTTCTTGAAAAAAGTGTGATGCGCGTAGATCGGGCGGCTTAACAACACACGCCGTACTAGGCACCCGGAAGACCGCCTATCTCTGATGTGGTAGCACGACAACCTTCTGGCATCACTTTATCCGGCAGGCCCGGGTTAGCCTGGTACCAAGCCCACCCGCTGTTGCTACACTTCCACGTTTTGCCCGCATCAAAGGTTACCCAGATGTACTGCTTGCCGGCAATGCTGCTTTCTGCGGTATCGCTCATGGTTACGGTGAACTGCATCCCCCCCATGTGAGCATCTCCGCTGGTGTAGGGAATTTGTCCCATGTGGTAATACTGGATTTTGCTGGCATATTTTGACGGGTTATCCAACCATGTGGTCGGAAAACCGCCGCCTGACTGTTCGCCAATATCCGACAAAGTCAACGCCACGGTGCCGTTGTGGTCAATAACGCCACGGTGCCGTTGTGGTCAATCGCGTAACGCGCGGCTTTCTCTTTGACGGCATACGACATCTCTAACGTTTCTGCCACCTGCACCTTGGCGATATACCCGTTATAGGCAGGCATAGCCAACGCCGCTAGAATACCCACAATCGCTACCCCTATAAGTATCTCAACTAAAGTAAAGCCCCGCTGATTGGCCATAACGGCTGGCACCCTATACCCGTGCGATATTTTAAGTATGGTCAAAAAAGACCGCTTTGCTTGCTCTTTTCAACGAAACACCCATGAGAACAAACAACAAAACACGAATAAACAAAGCCACCAATGACAGGAAGAACTATGAACAAGCCTTTTAATATCACGATCAACAAAAACGGCATCGCCGAACTGGTTTTCAACAAGCCGCCCGTCAACGCCTTCAGCGCGCAAGGCTGGGCAGACATTGCCGCTGAAATTGAGGCGCTGGGGCTAAACGATACGGTGCGCGTCATTATTATCGCGGCGGAAGGGCGCGGTTTTTGTGCTGGTGTCGACATCAAAGAACTTGCCGCAAATAGCAGCCTTATCACGAAAGTAAACAAAGGGAATTACGACAGCTTCAAGGCGATACACCGCAACCCAAAACCGGTCATTGTGGCCGTACACGGTTTTGTGTTGGGCGGAGGTATCGGCATCTGCGGTGCCGCCGACATCATTCTTGCCTCCGAATGTGCCACCTTTGCCGTACCGGAAGTGGATCGCGGCGCGATGGGCGGCGGCGCACATTTACAGCGCATGTTTCCTGTGCAAAAAGTGCGCTTTATGTATTTCACTGGAGAAGCCATTAACGCACAGGAGGCACATCGTTTAGGTGCAGTAGAGTGCGTGGTGCCACGCAACCAACTGATGGCAACAGCGCGCACCATCGCCGCAAAAATTGCGGAAAAAAGCCCAGCCATGATCGCGCTTGCCAAAGAAGCCCTGAACGGCATTGAAGACGGAAACCTAGAAGATAAATACCGCTGGGAACAGGGTTTTACGCTACAAGCTTATAGCGATAAAGACTCACAAGAAGCCCGCGATGCGTTTGTCGAAAAACGCGAAGCGCGGTTCTAGGCCGCTTGCGCTGGTCGCAGCTTCTCCGTAAGTTGAAACACTCTGATCACTCGGGACTGTTTATGCACAGCACAGCAACCCGCCGTACGCTGGCGGTGGTGATGGATCCTATAGAGGCCATCAGCTACAAAAAAGACACCACACTTGCCATGCTGTGGGCGGCATCCGATGCCGACTTTCAGTTGTTTTATCTAACGCTGCCACAATTGTTGTCGCGCAATGGCGAAGCCTGCGCGTTGCTGCGGCCATTGCAGGTTTTTCGTGATCCAGCCTGCTGGTTTGCGCTGGGGGAGGCCGAGGAGCGCCCGCTCGCCTCGCTGGATGTCATCCTGATGCGCAAAGACCCGCCTTTTGATATGGATTACATCTATGCCACCTACCTGCTTGAACAGGCTGAAGCGGGTGGCGCTTTCGTAACCAACAAACCACGCAGCTTGCGCGACTGCAATGAAAAGCTGTTTGCCACACAGTTTCCGCTGTGCTGCCCTCCACTGCTTGTGAGCAGCAACAGCACCATGCTGCGTCAATTTCACAGCGAACACGGTGATGTGATATTAAAACCACTAGACGGCATGGGTGGCCGCTCCATTTTTCGCGTAAAAGCGAACGACCACAATCTGGGCGTGATTATCGAAACGCTAACCGACAACGGTACGCGCCCCATCATGGCGCAACGATTTTTGCCGGAAATTGTAGCAGGCGATAAACGCATATTGATGATCGACGGCGAACCTGTTTCACACTGTTTGGCACGCATTCCTGCGCAAGGCGAAAACCGCGGCAACCTCGCCGCCGGTGGACACGGCGAAGTCCGGCCACTAAGTGGGCGCGACCGCTGGATCGCCGCACAAGTCGCGCCAGAATTACGCAAACGCGGCCTGCTTTTTGTGGGGTTAGATGTGATCGGCGACCACCTAACCGAAATCAACGTCACCAGCCCCACCTGTTTGCGCGAAATAGCGTCAGTGTGCGGCGAAGACCTTGCTGCGCGCTTTATCCAAACACTGCTGCGCGCAATAGGGAATCCATCACAGGCCGCGCCCACATGAGCAAACGACTCTCGCGTGGCGATGCGCTAATTGAAAGCGCGCTCGAAGCCTCCAGCCCAGCCCATGAACGCGAACGCCTAACTTTCACCTTTTTTATTGCGCTGCTGATACACGCTGTGATTATTTTTGGCATCAGTTTTTCTGTTCACAGTCGCAACAAAAGCACACCCGCACTGGAGGTGACGCTAGCGCAACACGCAGACAACGCCGCGCCAAAGGAGGCTGACTTTCTGGCTCAAAGCCACCAAGAAGGCAGCGGCACACTCGTCCACAAAGCGGAATTGGCTGTTGATGCGCGCCTCGATATCGCCAACCCCAATCCGGCCACCAACGACCAAACACCACAACAACACGCAGTCAAAGTAACGACACCTCAAGAAAAGGGGCTGCCCGTCACAACAGTAAGCAAAACCAGCATCCGTGCGCCCTCAAGACCGGAAAAAAATACGCAAACACAAAACGAACAGGAAAACGAAAGTAACATCCAAAATGAAATAGCCAGCCTGCAAGCCAAACTAGCCGAACAGCGCCAGCAATACGCCAAACGTCCGCGCATTAAAACCATCACATCCGCCGCAACTCGCGCAAGCCCCGATGCGGAATACCTTTCTCACTGGCAGGAAAAAATCGAAGTAGTCGGGAACCTTAATTACCCAGAACAGGCGCGCATACGTAAGCTATACGGGCAATTGCGTTTACTGGTTTCACTGCTACCGGACGGCTCTGTTTATGAAATCGAAGTACTAGAATCTTCAGGCCAGCCTGTTCTCGACGATGCAGCCATTCACACTGTGCGCTTGGCCGCCCCGTTTACCCCCTTCACATTGGCCATGAAAAAAGACACAGACCGCCTAGAAATTATCCGAACGTGGAAGTTTGAAAGAGGCGACCGACTCCGCAGCCAATAAGCAACAAGCAACCCATAAACAACGGCACCCAGCCAATCCAACAGCGCGAAAGCGGGCGCACTTTGCCTAAGCGGGCTTTGTTTGTAAGATAGCCGCCCTCTGCTGCGGCAACAGGCCGCAGCACGCCCCCCCTCATCAACCGGAGGTCGGCCTCGCCGACAGGAACACAATGAGCGTAATCGAACGTGAAACGACACAAGTTTTCAGTGAGCTGACCGCCGCCGCCTTGGTCGAACAAGCCCTCGTGCGCGGCGAAGGTGCTCTCACCAATACCGGTGCCCTGCTAGTTACCACAGGTCGCCGCACTGGTCGCTCGCCGGCAGATCGCTTTATTGTGCAAGAACCCTCGACAGCAGACGCTATTGATTGGGGCGGCGTAAACCGTCCCTTTTCTGCCGATAAATTCAATATGCTGTGGGAGCGTGTTGAAAGTTATTTATCGCACAAAGACCGCTTTGTTTCCCACCTTCATGTGGGCGCACACGACGAATATTATCTGCCCGTAAAAGTCAGCACAGAAACCGCATGGCAAAGTCTGTTTGCGCGCAACATGTTTATCCAAACAGAAAAATACAATCCAAAAGGCAAAGAAGAGTGGACAATTCTTAACGTTGCCTCCTTCCAGTGCGAACCCGAGCGTGACGGCACCCACTCAGACGGCATCGTCGCGCTGAATTTTGCCAGCCGTAAGGTGCTTATCGCCGGTATGCGTTACGCGGGCGAAATGAAAAAAGCCATGTTTTCTGTGCAAAACTTCCTATTGCCAGAAAAGGATGTGTTACCGATGCACTGCTCCGCTAACGTGGGCGAAGACGGCGACACAGCACTGTTTTTCGGCTTGTCCGGCACAGGAAAAACCACACTGTCTGCCGATCCAGCCCGCTTTTTGATTGGTGACGATGAACACGGCTGGGCAAAAGGTTCTGTGTTTAATATCGAAGGCGGCTGTTACGCCAAAACGGTCGACCTGTCACACAAAAACGAACCGGTTATCTGGGACGCAATCCGTTTCGGTGCCATCGTCGAAAATGTACACGTCGACGCCCAAACACGCCAAGCGGATTACAACAATCTTGACGTGCAAGACACACAAGATCACCACGTGCGCAACGTGGAAAATGGACGCTGCTCATACCCCTTAGAACACGTTGAAAAACGTGTGCCAACCAATGCCGCCGGCGAACCAAAAGTGGTCATTTTCCTTACCTGCGATGTATCCGGCGTATTGCCACCTGTGTCTATTTTGTCTAAAGAGGCGGCGGCATACCATTTTTTATCTGGCTACACGGCGCGCGTAGGCTCCACCGAAGTTGGTGCCACACCAGGTATTCAACCCGCGTTTTCCACCTGCTTTGGTGCGCCATTTATGCCGCGCCGCCCAATGGAATATGCCAAACTGTTAATCAAACGCATAGATGATTTCGGCTCACAAGTTTACCTCGTCAACACCGGCTGGACCGGCGGCGCAGGCGGACCCGGCGGCAAAGGCAAACGTTTTCCCATTCCTGTCACACGCGCCATCGTAGCTGCCTGCCAGAGCGGCGCGCTACTCGGCTGCGCCACCGAACAACTGGATTATTTGAACCTGACTATTCCAAAAGCCGTGCCAAATGTCGATGTCAGCTACCTCAACCCACGCACCACCTGGACCGACAAAGCCGAATACGACGCACAAGCCAAAAAACTGGCCGGCCTTTTTCAGGAAAACATCAAAAAATTCGACGTGAGCGAAGCCATTGCTAAAGCAGGGCCGCGCATCTAAAAACCCGCGCCCTACAAACGCGCACACCCACTATTTTTTACACGGGGTGTGTGTTTTACGGTCGGCAAATTTCGCTTAAAGCCATCGCTACCGCCCCCGCATCGAGCTCTGTTTTGTGTTTTATGGAATACGCTTCCAGCGCATTTTTACAACTCATGCCCACCGTCTTCGGGTGAGCCGCAATCAAAGCCGTTACCATTTCGGTACCCAGCGTATTCAGTTTTTGACGAATATCTTCAAGGTTGAGCGTACACCCCTTGCGAAATTCATTGCCTTTCCAGCGATCAAAGTAGCTTTTTTGTAGCATTTTATTGGCTTCTATTTGGGAGCGGGCGACGCTCTCCACATACGCCATGTCTTTTAATCCGGCGGCGGCGGCCTGGTTTTTCATCGCCTCAATCACCTCTTTTTCACGCGCAGCATCAGAGATTTCGAGGTTTTTAAGCCTTTTCCAACAAGCAACATCCTTGCCTGTCTGTAAGCGCCGCATAAGCACATCAACAAGCCGATCTATTTCTGGTTCATCAGCCGCTACAGCAACATTCAGTGCACAAAACAACAACAGCATGGCAGTGATCAACTTCATAATTGTCGTCCCTAGCTTACTGGATATGCGCCAAAATACCGTCCAACTCATCAAGGCTGTTGTATTTCATAACCAGCTTGCCTTTGCCTTTTGCGGTATGCAAAAACAACACAGGCACACCAATCTTCGCGCTCAAATCATCTTGTAAACGACGAATATCAGGGTCTTGGCGCGCATCCACCACAAGTAAACGCCCTGCTTTTTCATCCTCTGCACGCTGCTGCGCCGTGCGCACCAACGCTTCCGTCTGGCGAACGGACAACCCTTTGCCAACAACGGTACGCGCCGCCTCACGTTGCTCATTGTCATGTAAACCCAACAACGCACGCGCATGACCCATTTCTATATCGCCGCGCTCTAACATGCGCCGCACATCGTCAGTCAACGACATCAAGCGCAACAAGTTGGTCACTGTAACGCGCGATTTCCCAACCGCCTCAGCCACCTCTTGATGCGTTAACTCAAACTCATCTTTTAGTCGCTGCAGCGCGAAAGCCTCCTCAATGGGATTAAGGTTTTCGCGCTGAATGTTTTCAATCAGCGCCATGGCAATAACAGCTTCATCTGGCACGATTCGCACAACAGCGGGAATCGTATTCAAGCCCGCTAGTTGCGTTGCGCGCCAGCGGCGTTCACCGGCAATGATTTCATAGCAAACATACTGATTTTCACTTTCCGTAAACGGACGCACAACAATGGGCTGCAGCACACCTTGTGCACGAATAGAATCTGCCAGCTCTTGCAATGACTCCACGTCTATTTCTCGACGTGGCTGAAATTTTCCACGCTGCAACCATTCAATTGGGAGGTGCACCAACTGGCCGTCTAGGGGAATTCTGTTGTTCTCGGTCACGATAGGTGCCGCGGCAAGCGCTTCAGCGATCGTTTGTGCTGTTGCGCCCTCCTCAGCGGCTGTTTTTTTCAGCGCCCCACCTAACAACGCATCAAGACCTTTGCCTAACTTCTTTTTTTTCATGATTGACGGATCTTCATGCGGTTTTCTGCCACCTTTTTTGGATAGGGTTAAATATTACATTTTGGCATCCCAAGCACTTTTTTGTGTGCGAAATCTATGGTGCGGTCTCCTCAGCCTCGCGCACTTTCATTTTTTCTGTCTTGTGCCGGTACAGCATTTCTCCCGCCAAAGCCAGATAGGCCAGCGCACCTTTTGATTGTTTGTCGTAATGCAGCACAGGAACACCGTAACTCGGCGCTTCTGCTAACTTAACGTTGCGAGGAATAACGCTGCGATACAGCCTGTCACCAAAATGACTTGCTAATTGGCTCGATACCTCATTCGTGAGACTAATGCGCGGATCGTACATTGTGCGCAAAATACCCTCAATCTCAAGCTGAGGGTTAACCGCTGTTTTTATCTGTTCTATGGTAGCCAACAAATCAGACAGTCCCTCAAGCGCGTAATATTCGCACTGCATGGTGATCAAAATACTTTGGGCGGCCGTCATTGCGTTCACGGTCAAAATGTTCAGCGCAGGGGGGCAATCAATCAAAATAAAATCATACAGATGAAGCACGGGCTTAAGCGCCTGCTTCAAGCGCTGTTCTTTCAACGCCATGCTAAGCATTTCTACTTTTGCTGCGGTAAGGTCGCTGTTGGCGGCCAATACATCACAAGCAGAAGCACAAGACGGCTGTATGGCTTTTTTTATATCGAAACCATTGTTCGTCAATACGTCGTAAATCGTATAGGCAAGATCGTGTTTATCCACACCCAAGCCCATTGTGGCGTTGCCTTGTGGATCAAGATCAACAACCAGTACACGACGCTTGGTTGCCGCCAACGAAGCGGCCAGATTAACTGTGGTAGTTGTCTTCCCTACACCGCCCTTTTGGTTGGCAATTGCAATTATTTTGCTCACTAGGGAATCCTGATTGTCCTGTTAAATCACGGTTTTTTTACAATACTAAATTAACAGCGTTCCACAATAACAAGATGGCGCTCAGCTTCACAACCCTGTACATGCAGGCGCTGACATTTCACTATTTTATATTCCTTGGGTAAAGCTTCTCGCTCGGCCATGCTGATATGCGCTTTCATGGCAAAAAACTCACCTTCCTGCTTTGTGGCGTGGGAGCTTGAGGTAACAAAATCCGACAGTGCTGTGTAAGCACGCGAAATTACACCATCAAACAACACAGCGGGCTGGTAGTCTTCTATACGCGCATGCACAACCGTGAGGTTGCTAAGTTTAAGCTCTGCTTTTACTTGCGACATGAAACGGGTTTTCTTTCCGTTACTATCTAAGGCGGTAATGTTTCTGTCTGCCCATAAAATAGCCAACGGTATAGATGGAAGACCTGCCCCTGCACCCACATCAAGCAGATTTCTGCTATCAATTAGAGATGCCACACTCAGGCTATCAAACAGGTGGCGGTACAGCATTTGCGAGGGGTGTTGTACGGCTGTAAGGTTGAATGCTTTATTCCACTTGTGCAGCAAAGCAATATAAGCCAGCCACTGTTGGGTCTTTAAAGAGTCTTTTGCTAACCCTATTTTTTCTAAACCATTTTCCAGTAAATCCAATAACATGTTTGGCTTTTATATTGGCGACTGTATGCAAAAAGTGGGGTTAACTGGCGGCCTCAGTTTGTTGCCGAGAGCCGCCACTTTATCAAAAAAGCCAACGTCTCTACTAAACTCTAAAATTTGCCTATTGCGGCAATGCTGGCGTAGCCCATATTTTGATCAAGAACCGTATATTCTGCTTCTACCATGGCGTGGTCACCTATACGTACACCGGCACCAACCCCTGTAGAAAAACGGTTTCCACTTTGCGACTCCCTATTGCCTTGGCCTGCAATTTTCGCATCTTCATAGATGTGCGAAACACCGGCTTTGACTTTACCGTAGAAAACGTCACCTGAGCGCCACACGCCATAAGCTGTTTGGGTTTTGTAGTGCGCCTCAATTTTGTCGCCATCCGTGTAGATATTTGGGTTGGCATGCGTTTGTTCATACTCTGCTGACAAACCATAATCAAAGTTATAGCCTGCCAAAAAACCCAAACTATTGAAATTATTTTCCCTATGTTCCGGAATCATCGCGCCTGTTTTTAAACCAACATAAAAACCAGATGCTACGTTTTCTGCTAATACCGAGGCGCTCGCCAATGAAAGACCGGCACTAAGTAAAACAATTGCGGTTGCTTTTTTCATCGTGAAATTCCTTTGGTGAGTGAAAAATAAACCTCACAAAGCTGAGGCAAACTCATTATGCGCACAGCTCCCACTTTGTCAATAATGAAGAGCTCGCCCCCAACTGTAGTATAAAAATGATTTCTTACAGGTTTTTTTTCAAAGAAATCAATAATAAGGATATAGCCGCAGGGGTTACGCCTTGTGTGCGAACTGCCTGGCCTAGGTTTTTTGGCTGTGCCTGCGTTAACTTTTGGATCACCTCGAACGATAAGCCTTTAACGCGACTGTAATCAAACTCTGTCGGTATACAAAGTGCTTCTGAGCGTCGCATGCGCTCGATTTCTTCCTGCTGTCTATCGATATAGCCGGCATATTTAACGCAAACCTCCACCTGTTCTGCCACCTGATCATCATGCACTGCGCTGCCTTTTAAATGAGCGATATTGCTGTAACGTAGCTCTGGGCGCTTTAGTAGATCAAGCAAGCTGCTTTCGTATAGTAACGGGCAGTTAAAGCGGTCTTTCAAATAATCTGCCTCGATCGTGTTGGGGTGTATAAATGTTTTGGTCAAACGTTCGCTTTCTTTTTGTATGGCATCGCGTTTTGTGTTGAAGCGCGCCCAGCGCAGATCATCCACCAAACCCAGCTCTCGTCCTTTTGTCGTTAAACGTAAATCTGCATTGTCTTCGCGCAACAATAGGCGGTATTCCGCGCGGCTTGTGAACATACGGTATGGTTCGCTCGCACCAAAACGTATTAGGTCGTCCACCATCACACCAATATACGCCTCGTCACGCAGCGGATACCACGCCGGTTTGTTTTGTGCTTTTAGTGCCGCATTTAAGCCGGCCAACAAACCCTGCGCGGCGGCCTCTTCATAACCGGTTGTGCCATTGATTTGGCCGGCGAAAAACAAACCTCGAATATGTTGCGTTTCCAGAGAATGCAGCAAATCACGCGGATCAAAATAATCGTATTCGATGGCGTAGCCTGGGCGCGTTAAGTGCGCCTTTTCAAAGCCGGCCATTGAGCGCACCACCAGCAACTGCACATCAAGAGGCAGGCTGGTAGAAATACCATTGGGGTATAGCTCGTGCGTTGTCAACCCCTCTGGTTCAACAAACACCTGATGCGAGGATTTATCAGAAAAACGATGAATTTTATCTTCGATTGAAGGGCAGTAACGCGGGCCTATGCCTTCAATTACCCCGCTATACATGGGGGATCTATCAAGATTCGCACGAATAATTTCGTGTGTGCGCTCATTGGTATGCGTGATATAGCAGTTCAGTTGGCGTGGGTGCTCACTAACATCCCCCATAAAGGACATTACAGGCAAGGGCGTGTCCCCCGGCTGTACCGCCATTACAGAAAAATCGACACTGCGCGCATCAATGCGCGGCGGTGTGCCGGTTTTAAGGCGATCCACACGCAAAGGCAGTTCACGCAAACGCGACGCTAAAGCAATAGATGGCGGGTCACCCGCTCGACCACCTGCATAGTTATCTAAACCAATATGTATTTTTCCGCCGAGAAAAGTTCCCACAGTTAAAACTACGGTCGATGCAAAAAAACGGATACCCGCCTGCGTAACAACGCCACAAACTTTATCCCCTTGTACGATCAAATCATCCACAGCTTGCTGGAAAATCGACAAATTGGGCTGATTTTCCAGTATTTCTCGAATAGCGGCCTTGTAAAGCAGGCGATCGGTCTGCGCACGCGTTGCACGTACGGCGGGGCCTTTGCGTGAATTGAGTATACGAAATTGAATGCCTGCTCGATCTGCCGCGCGCGCCATCGCCCCGCCCAACGCATCCACTTCCCGCACCAAGTGGCTTTTGCCTATGCCACCAATGGCTGGGTTGCACGACATTTGACCCAATGTCTCTAGGTTGTGCGTCAGCAACAAAGTACGCACTCCCATACGCGCTGCAGCCAAGGAGGCCTCGGTACCGGCGTGGCCGCCACCAATCACAATCACATCAAAAATATCAGGGTAATTCATAGTGGTTTACGGCACATGTTTAGGAAGAACAATGAAGTTCAGCAGTGTAGTGTTTGCGCAAAAAATACTCAAAACAAATTACAAGCTGACGTTACGCAGCCGCCCTAAATTGCTGAAGTTCTGCATAGGCGGCTCGCGATGCGTTGATGAGTAATTTCCGACAAAGCGCGAAGGGATTGAGCTTGTTTTTGATGCTCAGGCATTCGAGCTTGAAAGCGGCGCAAACAGACATGAATACGTGATTGCTTTGGGTTCGTGTCGTCCGTGTAGGCGACTTTGCCAAATTAGCATTGGACTTCAAAGATTTATGAAATACCTCCACGTTCCACCGTTTTTTTTAGGTCGTGGTGATCGCGTCATAGTCACAAGTTAAGTCACTTCAAACCAGATGCAATATCCCTGTGCTCCCGTCTTTGTTTGTAAAGATTTGGCGAACTTGAAGGACAGCTTTCGCATAACCTTTGAGCCAGCCTTGCACGGTGGTTTGCTCTGAAAAATTGAGTTCATCTACTCGGATAAAACGCTTGTTTTTCCTGTCTTCTTCGCTCAACGCCACAAGCCGGTTGTCTTTGAGTGCGGCAATGAAATGCTTGCCTTTGTCCGTAATAAAACTGAAGTTTTCTTCTGAAGAAAACCAGCTATCCATCAGCACGAAGTGAAATTTCAGGGTGTTGCGAATACAGGTTCCGATCATCTGACGCATCATCTCGTTTTTCGTTACCTCACTTTTACGTTTGACCTGCCGTGTAGTCAGGTCACTGTATTGCGTCGTTTTTTTC
>JAYVJM010000064.1:0-3671 GCA_043769275.1 Cellvibrionales bacterium
AAGCGCCGCTCCTACGTACTACCAAGGCGTATGGACAATTCCTTGGGCGGGACTTGAACCCGCTAGCTTTGTTGCTGTTACTGCGAACTGTTGCGCCATAACTTCGAGTAACTTGACGATGTCTGCCATCGTTATTCCACCCTGCGTGATTGATAAACATTGGGTATCTGGTTGATAGCTTCCAGCAATCGACTCAGTTGACGAAAATTTTCCACCTCTACGGTCAAATCCATTTCTACCAAGTTGGTTTTTTGGTCTGTGCGACTGGATAAGCTGATCACGTTGGCCTGCTCACTGTCTAACAGTGAGCTTAGGTCGCGCAACAAGCCCCGACGCTCATAAGCGCGCACACTCACCGACACAGGAAAGGTGTCTCGCGCTGTCTCTCCCCACTCCACCACGATCACGCGCTCAGGCTGCTCAAGCTGTAACTGCAGAGCTTGTTCACAGGCCTGTTGATGCACAAAGACCGTATTATCCGCAGCAATCACGCCGACAATCACATCGCCCATCACCGGATTGCAGCATGTCGCCAAGCGTAAGGGGCGAGGCGCAACACCGAGCACAGACTCTCGCAACAAGCCAGTCGATGCAGCACTACGTTTCTCTTCTGTGGTGAGTCCAGACGATTGCTCGACAACCGCGCCTGAATGCAGCGCAGCATTCAGCACAGTGGTCACCGTCAATTCGCCCGTGCCGATAGCGGCATACAAATGATGCAAACTGCTTTGACCTAGCGCAGACGACAGCGCTTCCAAATCCAATGGCGAAACAGCCAAACGCTGAAACGCCCGATCCAACACGGCACGTCCGCTGTCGATGTTGTCGTCCAAAGCTTGCTGACGAAACCAGTGTTGCACTTTCGAGCGCGCACGCACGGTGTGCAGATAATCTAGCCCCGAGGTTAGCCAATCACGACTGGGGGCTTCGCGTTTGCCCGTAATCACTTCTATTTGATCGCCCGTGCACAAACGCTGATACAGCGGCACGACACGGCCATTGATGCGGCAACCACGGCAACGATGACCAATTTCTGTATGAATGTGATATGCAAAATCCAGTGCCGTTGCACCAAAAGGCAAATCAACCACATGACCTTCTGGGGTAAACACATAAATGCGGTCTTGAATGATGTCGGCTTTAAGCTCCTCCACTATCTCACGATTACCGCCTGTCTCTTCATGCCAAGCTAAAACCTGGCGAAGCCATTCAATTTTGGCATCGTAACTGCCCTGTTGAATACCGCCATCCGAGCCCTTGTACTGCCAGTGCGCGCACACCCCAAACTCAGATTCCTTGTGCATATCGAACGTACGAATTTGCACTTCAAGCACTTTGTTTTCTGGCCCAATAACCGCCGTATGCAGCGAGCGATACCCATTGTCTTTGGGGTTGGCGATGTAATCGTCAAACTCATTGGGAATATTGCGCCACAAACCATGCACAATACCTAGCGCGCTGTAGCAATCCTGCACCGTAGGCACCAAAACGCGTAAGGCGCGAATGTCATATACCTGTGAAAAGCCGATGTCTTTCGTGCGCATTTTGCGCCAAATGCTGTAGATGTGTTTGGCTCTGCCGCTGATGTCGGCATGGATGCCCGCCTCGCCCAACGCTTGATTAAGATGCGCTTGTGTCTGCTCAATAAAATGCTGTCTGTCTATACGCCGCTCATGCAACAAATGCGCAACGTGTTTGTATGCATCAGGATCAAGATAGCGAAACGCCAAATCTTCTAGCTCCCACTTAAGGTGGCCGATGCCCAAACGGTGCGCTAAAGGCGCATAGACATTCATCACTTCGCGGGCGACTCGGCGGCGCTTTTCCATTGGCGCATTTTTTACAGCGCGAATCGCACACGTTCGCTCTGCAATTTTTACCAATGCCACACGTACGTCATCGATAATCGCCACAAGCATTTTGCGTAAACTTTCCACCTGCACATCAGCGGCACGACCCAAAACTTTTTCGTCTTTGATTCCCTGCATCGTGCTGATCGATGCCATACGCAATACGCCATCAATCAAACCAGCCTCGCGCTCACCAAACTGCTCGGCAACAGCGGACAGAGATAAGCGCTCTTCACGCACCGCGCGATATAAAACAGCGGCGACCAAGGTATCAATATCCTGATTCAGCTCACTCAAAATCGTGGCCATTTCAAGGCCGGTGTGAAAGCTGCTAGTTTTTGCCCAGCGCTTGTCTGAATCACTTTTCGTCTGTTCAGATTGATAACTGAGTAAGCAAGCATCACGCAGCCGAGACTGATCCTGCACAGACAGTGACTGCCTTGTAGAAACAGAGTTCAACCAACCTTCTATATCAATCAGCCCGTCCTGCTCTAACGGATGTTGATCGCGAATTTTGACCATAAAATTTTGACCATAAAAGAATATCGGCCAACAACTGTTGGACACGACAAATTTATTTCACAAGGAAAAGCGATTGGCCGGTAAGCGCATGAGCGCTTTGCAGCAAAATTAGCTGCTAAAAACACCCGAAGAAAGATAACGGTCACCGCGATCACAAATCACCGTAACAATCGTGGCGTTTTCAGCCGTCTGCGCAAGACGCAAAGCACCCGCTACCGCACCACCCGAAGACACGCCGCAACAAATACCCTCAAGCCGAGCCAGATCACGCGTCATTTGCTCCGCTTCCTGCTGCGAAATATCCAGCACGCTGTCGACACGTGCGGCATCAAAAATCTTCGGCATATACGCAGAAGGCCAACGACGAATGCCTGGAATATTCGCGCCTTCCTGTGGCTGCAACCCAATGATTTGCACAGATGGGTTTTGCTCCTTCAAAAACATCGACACCCCCATAATGGTTCCTGTTGTACCCATTGCACTAACAAAATGTGTAATGCGCCCGCCGGTTTGTTGCCATATTTCAGGCCCCGTACTCGTGTAATGCGAATGGGGGTTATCGGCGTTAGCAAATTGATCCAACACAATGCCACGGCCTTGCGTCTGCATGTCGAGCGCAAGATCACGTGCGCCCTCCATACCCGCTTCACGCGACACTAAAATCAACTCTGCGCCATAAGCGGCCATAGCGGCTTTACGTTCATCCGTCGCATTCGTCGGCATAATTAAAATCAGCCGATAACCTTTGATCGCAGCCACCATCGCCAATGCAATACCGGTATTGCCGCTGGTAGCCTCAATCAAGGTATCGCCCGGCCGAATAATGCCGCGCTGCTCGGCAGCCGTAACCATACTGACCACCGCGCGATCTTTCACAGACCCCGCTGGATTATTGCCCTCCAGCTTCAGCAATATCGTGCTGCTCAAGCCCACAGAAAGCCGCTGCAAACGCACAAGAGGCGTATTGCCTATGCAGGTTTCTATTGTGGGATAAACTATGTCCATAATAGACCCTCACCACCATAAAAAGCGCGCCATTGTAGCGCGCCGACAACACAACAAACACACGCGACACCATGAGTCACTACAACAGCCTACGTCGTCGCATCATTACGTTCACACTATTACCCGGCATTGTCGCCGCCTTGTTAATCGGCGCTTACCTTTCCTATGACATGTGCTGTCAATTCTGGGCACCAAACCTTCAGGCAACTGCCAACGTTATCGTCTGAATTATGAACACGCCTAATCTAGCTACAGCGTTTGGTGTGTTGTTACTATTGCTGAGGCGGTGGGGTT
>JAYVJM010000065.1:0-39552 GCA_043769275.1 Cellvibrionales bacterium
TCCCTTCGCGCTTTGTCGGAAATTACTCATCAACGCATCGCGAGCCGCCTATGCAGAACTTCAGCAATTTAGCGCGGCTGCGTAACATCAGTTATTTAGAATAGCCCCTGCAAAAGAGCATGCATTTTCCTTCTGTTTGGAAAGGCGCGACAACATAATTGCCCGCATGAATTTAACCTTACAACTGCCTAAGGAACCGTTATGAGTATTGACGTAAATATCGTGAAAAAGTATTTACTTGATCTACAGTCCCGTATCTGCACAGGGCTTGAACAGGTCGATGGTAGCGCAACATTTATCGAAGATAGCTGGCAGCGTGAAGGTGGCGGTGGCGGCCTGTCTCGTGTCATGGAAAACGGCACTGTGTTTGAAAAAGGCGGCGTTAATTTTTCGCACGTAACAGGCGATGAAATGCCGGCCTCTGCCACAGCACATCGGCCAGAGCTGGCGGGTCGGCACTTTGAGGCATTGGGTGTTTCTCTTGTGATGCACCCGCGCAATCCTTATGCGCCCACATCTCACGCCAATGTACGGTTTTTTATCGCTCGAAAAGCCGGCGAACCGGATGTTTGGTGGTTTGGCGGCGGTTACGATCTCACGCCTTATTATGGTTTTGATGAAGACTGTAGACACTGGCATCGCATTGCACACGCAGCTTGCGTGCCGTTTGGAGATACGGTTTATCCACGCTACAAGAAGTGGTGCGACGACTATTTTTATCTCAAGCACCGCAACGAACAGCGCGGCATCGGCGGCTTGTTTTTTGATGACCTCAATGAATGGGATTTCGATACCTGCTTTACTTTTTTAAAAGCGGTGGGCGATAGTTATTTGCCCGCTTATGCACCCATCGTCGAAAAACGTAAAACGCTGTCTTACCGTGAACATGAGCGAGAATTTCAGCTTTATCGGCGTGGTCGCTACGTGGAATACAACCTTGTTTATGATCGCGGCACCTTGTTTGGCCTACAAACTGGCGGCAGAACGGAATCCATTTTAATGTCTTTGCCTCCGCAGGTAAGCTGGCGCTACAACTGGCAGCCAGCACCAGGCAGTGCTGAAGCCAAACTGTATTCAGACTACATCATCCGGCGCGAGTGGCTTTAACGCATCAGGAACACAACATGACTGACCAATACGCCGTTTTTGGGAATCCAATAGCGCACAGCCGCTCACCGCAGATACACGCTTTATTTGCCGCACAAACAAGGCAAGACATCGTGTATAAAAAGCAACAAGTTGAGCTGGATAAATTCAAAGAAACCACGCGAGATTTTTTTGCTCAAGGCTGCGGGCTAAATATCACCGTGCCATTTAAGCTGGAGGCATTTGCCTTTGCCGATGCACTCAGCGAGCGAGCGCAACGCGCAGGCGCAGTCAATACGCTCAAAAAAATGCCCGACGGAAAAATTTTTGGCGACAACACGGACGGCGCCGGTTTGCTGCATGACATTACGCTCAATCTTGGCTGGAAAATCACCGGGAAACGCGTGCTGATTTTAGGCGCAGGCGGCGCAGTGCGCGGCATTTTGGCACCGCTATTGGCGGAAAACCCTGCCAAACTGGTGGTTTCGAACCGGACAACCAGCAAAGCACAGACATTGCTTGAGGCATTTTCCTGCCCAGAAAAACTATCTATTTGCGAGTGGGGCGCGTTAAACCAAACGGAAATAAACGAATCTTTTGATATCGTTATCAACGGCACCGCAGCCAGCCTTCAAGGCGAAATGCCGGCACTAAACCCTGCCATTTTTGCAAAAAATGCGTGCGCCTACGATCTCATGTTCAATGGAAAACTCCCTTTTCTCATGTGGGCAAAACAGCACGGCGCACAGGTCGCCGACGGTTTAGGGATGCTAGTAGAGCAAGCCGCAGAGAGTTTTTATTTATGGCGCGGTGTGCGACCCGAAACGCTTGCCGTGATCCAAACCCTTCGCGAGATGTAAATTACAAGCAACCCTTCACCGCCGCTCCATTGAAAAACACAATCTTTGGCTAAGTGCTACGCTAAAAAACAGAGTAGTACGGATCGGCTGAAGGAGTAGTGTTATGCAGCTGGCGGGTTATGAGCTGGGCGCAAGAATCAGCAGGAACGATATTGTTACAGTCTACCTAGGGGAAAAGATCGGGTTTCATTCCTCATCTGCCCCCCCTGTTGTCATTAAACTGCTCAGTAAAAGCGTATTGGTAGACGATGTCGTGCGGCAGTCATTTGAACACAGGGCGCGCTTGGCCACAGCTATCGCCAATCCCTATATCGTGCCTGTTCTAAAAAGTGGGATAACGCCGCAAAATCGCGCCTATTTTGTAATGAGCAACATAGAAGGCATAGATTTATCGGCTGTGATAGCCAGAGATACGCTATTTTTTTCACGGCGTTTGGGTATCTGTTTGCAAATATGTCAGGCGCTAATTTATGCGCATAGAAATGGCATTTTGCACAGCGGCCTAGATAGCAGCAAAGTTTTACTGGACAAATTTGGCCAGGCGCACGTGTCCGATTTCGATGTCGGCATGTTAGTTGCCGAGTCACGACGTATCGTGATAGCTGCGGCGAAAAATGCACCGTCACGCCTGCTGAAAAAACTAATTGCAGCCGGCGTTAAAGCTGATATTTATGCGCTTGGATTGCTGATGTACGAGCTGTTATCTGGAAGCCCGATCAACTCTACGCGTTATCAGCCAGCCGCTGCCAACGTGGCTGGTTTTTCGCCAGAGCTGGATAAACTATTACAAGAATGTCTGGATAAAAACCCTGTCAACAGACCGGCCAGCGTGCAGCTTATATATGAGAAATTACTCCATATTTCCGCAGGAAATCATCTCAGTGATGCCCAAAAGCAGCGCGCAGCTGACTGCTTTCAGAAGAAAAACTGCCTGTTACTGGATGTCATAAAAGAAAACAGCGAAAGTGCTGTGTATATCTTTGAAGAAAGCGGCTGCGGTCGATTACTGGTGATAAAAAAACGCAGCGTCAATAAAGGCGGCTACAAGGAAGCTCAGCGTTTACTGCACATCAAGCACCCAAATTTGGCAGAGGTTATCGCCGTTGTTCGCCACGATAGCAGTTTTGTGGTGGCTACCGAATATTTAGCGGGCGGCACCTTGGCCGACCGCCTGCTTACATCGTGGGAGGTACAACAATTTTTTACCACTGCGCGTGGTGTCGCAGCAGGCTTGGCTTTCGCGTTAAAACACGGCGTGCATCACTCTCAATTGAGGCCTAGCAGTATCTATTTTGATGAGCACAACAACGCCAAATTGGCTGATTTCGCGTTTGAAAGCGATAGCAGCAGTGATGCTGAAGCTGAAGATGCTGCGTATATTTCCAAGGCCATCACCGAGTCCGAACAGGCAGACGTGTTTAGTCTCGGCGTGCTGTTTCACGAAATGCTGCTAGGTAAGAAGCCGCAGTTTGACAAAGGCGCAATAAAACTTTCGCTTCGCTTACGCAATTTGCCGAAGGAATTGCAAAGTCTGCTACTGCGAATGCTGGACGTTAAAAACAAACTAGCCTGTAAACATATGACAGATGTGGTGCGCGACCTAGCGCAGCAACAATCTGAAGCAGACGCAGTGATGCGAGCACGCATCGCGTTTTCCAACAAGAACAGTCAAAACAGCGCCATCCTGTTACCGTGGGTAGTGGGGGCTGCGCTGTGCTTGATTGCAGGAATATTATTTGTTGTGGCGGGCTGAGAATAAACAACATCTAAAGCTGATAAATCATGCGCTCACCACGGGCGTGCCGAATGGCAGTTCATGGCTCGAAAGACTCAACACAAACGGGAGGCGATATTTAGCAAAATATTTAACGCCAAATTAAGCTAACCATGCGACCGGTAACGCCATCGCGACGAAAAGAATAAAAGCGTTGCGGATCGGCAAAGGTATCAAATCCGCCACCATAAATGCCAGTTACACCCAAGGCGCGCAACTGCAGAGCAGCCAGCAAATATAGGTCACACAGGTATCTATTATGGCTTTGCTGTACGAAACAGGCAGCCACTTTTTCGGTTCCGTACATTGCCCATTTTGCCAAGAAACCATCGCGCAGCTCTTTGCCCACTTCGTAACTTGCAGACCCTATAGAGGGACCCATCCATGCTAGTACATCGGCACGCCCGCAATTAAATTTGGCAACAGTGTTTACTAGCACGCCATCAACCAACGAGCGCCAGCCAGCATGCGCAGATGCAATTTCATAACCATCGCGGCTACAAAACAGCACGGGCAAGCAGTCAGCAGTGAGCACTGCGCACACCGTTTTGGGGTGATTGCTGTAACAGGCATCGTATTCCAACATAGGGCTAGGATTGTCGTGTACTGGCCGCCTTTCACGCACTAACACTGCCGTGCCGTGTACTTGTGTCAGCCATAAGGGCATTTCCGGTAATGAAAGAGATTGGTGCAGTAAATGGCGATTGACCTCAACAGCCTCCGGCCTGTCGCCCACATGCGAACCTAAGTTAAATGCACTGTAGATACCGTCTGATACGCCGCCTGCGCGCGTGCTGGTCGCTGCGTGGATTGTGGGTGGAGCCGGCCAGTCTGGCTTTAGGTAAATGAGATTATGGCTTGGCATCTACTCATACCTCATCATCATTTTTTTCTGCTAAAGCATCCAAAAGTGCCTGAAAATCATCAGGCAGCGGCGCGTGCCATAGCATGTGCTCGCCAGTGGCTGGGTGTAACAAGCCGAGCGTCGCTGCGTGCAAGGCTTGCCGGCGAAACTGTTGCAGCGTCTGTTTTAAAAAAACGCTGGCATGTGCAGGCAATTTGAGACGCGCACCATAAACAGGATCGCCCAAAAGCGGAAAACCTAAGTGCGCCAGATGCACGCGAATCTGATGCGTGCGGCCAGTTTCCAGTTGGACGCGAATATGCGTGTGCGCCGCAAAACGCTGTAATAACCGAAAGTGTGTCACCGCCGGTTTGCCATTCCGCACCACGGCCATTTTAATGCGATCACGCGGGTGTCTTCCCATGGCCGCATCCACCGTGCCGCCGCCTGTGAGCGTGCCACAAGCCACCGCTTCGTATTCGCGTTTGACGGTACGCGCCTGCAGTTGACGGATCAAGTCTGTGTGGGCCGTTAGGGTGCGAGCCACTACCAGCAAGCCCGTGGTGTCTTTGTCTAAGCGATGCACAATCCCTGCACGCGGCAGTGTGGATAATGCGCCATCGTGATGTAACAGCGCATTAAGCAGCGTCCCATCTGGCACGCCAGCGGCAGGATGCACAACCAATCCGGCGGGTTTGTTAATCACCAGCAGCGAATCATCCTCAAAAACCACGTTAAGCGCCAAGTCTTGCGCCGCCCAGTTTTCACAAGGAACAGGCATGGCATTCAGATGCAGCACGCTGCCTGCACGAACTTTGTCTTTAGCACGCGCGGTAATTCCATCTACCTGTAATGAACCGTCTTTAATCCAGTGTTGCAGTTGCGCACGTGAAAAATCAGCGAATAACAAAGCGGCGACTTGATCAAAGCGCAAACCGCTGTATTCGAGCGGAATGACCGCAATGTGTTGAATAGGTTGCATGATGATAAGAACTGTCTGTGTTTGGGATAGGGGCTGTGGTTAAATATCGGCTCTTCGTCCCCAGTGTATCAAAGCCACCCCATGCAAAAACTTATTTTCCCCTTGCTATTGGCTCTTATCCTTGTTGCTTGCTCGTCAGCCGATAAAATTGACCCTGATTTAACGGAAGCGCAGCTCTATCAAAAAGCACAAGAATATTTGGAAAAAGGCCGTTATGACCGCGCTATTGAGCACTTCCAAGCACTGGAATCGCGCTACCCTTTTGGCACCTATTCCGATCAAGCGCAGATCGACATTATCTATGCCTACTTCAAACATTATGAGCCGGAAGCCGCCTTTGCCGCGGCTGAACGCTTCATTCGCCTGCATCCTCAAGCACCGCAAGTGGACTATGCCTATTACATGAAGGGGCTCGCCTCTTTCACACAAAGCCAAGGTTTACTTGAACGCTTCATGCCAACCGATATGAGCCAGCGAGACCCTGGTGCAGCACGACGCTCTTTTGCTGATTTTTCTGATCTCTTAACCCGCTTTCCTAACAGTCAATATGCGCCGGATGCCCGCAAGCGCATGATCCACCTACGCAACCAACTTGCACGCTATGAAATTCACGTCGCTAATTTCCAGTTTAAACGCGGTGCTTACCTAGCCGCGACAAACAGAGGGCGTTACGTGATAGAAAACTTTCAGGAAACACCCGCCATCCCAGACGCGCTAGCAGTTATGGTGCAAGGCTACCACCTCATGGGCATGGATAATTTAGCGCAGCAAACACTTGTCGTATTAAAAGCCAATTACCCCAACTACCCTGAGCTAGATGCAAACGGACAATTCAAGTATCAAAAAGACCTACATGAAGAAAAACGCTCATGGCTGAATACGCTAACGGCGGGCTTGTTAGGCAATAGCCAAGCAAGCGGATTCGACACCCGAGACATATACAACCCAGAAAGTGAACGGGTAATGGCACCCAACAGCCCAAAGACATAGGCAGTAAGCACATAAAGTGTCGCCAGCGGATCAATCGGATCGAGTGGCGACTCTTTTTACAAATGGCTATGGCTAATCACATAAATAAGCAGACGAAAAAATCATTTCATCCAAAGCCATATTCGCGTTTTTCTCCAGTTGATGATCATCAGGTTCAGATAGCCATTTATAGATAGTCACGCGTTTTTAAGATTTTGACTATATCTCATCCGATTGGTGTATACGCGCCTTGTTGTTTATGCGATTAGCTATAGATTCATCGTCATTCCCTAGGCAACAACGGCAACCCAAGCTCTTGTAGAAATTGGTTGTGCGTTTGCGTTGCGCCTCTAATCTGCTGCCCCACATCCACCAAGGTCGCATTCACTGCGTCCAACTCAATAACGTCTTCAGCAGTGGCGGTGCTGATGTAGCGTGAGATATTCAGGTTGTAATCATTCTTCTCGATTTCTGCCATCGTCACGCGGCGAGAATAGCGGTCTTCTTCCTTGCGGAATTGGTAAGTCTGAACAATTTTCTCGATATGCTCTTCCGATAACTTATTCTGGCGCTTGCCTTTCTCGAAGTGTTCGCTGGCGTTGATGAACAACACATCATCCGGCTTTTTGCACTTCTTCAGCACCAGAATGCAGACAGGAATGCCGGTGGAGAAAAACAGGTTGGCGGGTAGGCCGATCACAGTGTCGATGTTGCCGTCTTTCAATAATTTACTGCGGATGCGCTCTTCTGCGCCGCCACGGAATAACACCCCATGCGGCAGAATGATCGCCATGGTGCCTTCCTTGCCTAAGAAGTGAAAGCCGTGCAGCAAGAAGGCGAAATCCGCAGCGGATTTTGGTGCAAGGCCATAGCTTTTAAAACGGAAGTCTTCGCCCAGTGCTTCGCTGGGCTCCCAGCGGTAGCTGAACGGCGGGTTGGCAACGATGGCATCGAACTCCAGTTTTTTCGCTGGATTCATTTCGCTCAAAATATCCCAATCGTTCGCTAGCGAATCGCCGTGATGAATGTCGAACTCGGAATCTTTCACCCCGTGCAGCAGCATGTTCATGCGCGCCAAGTTGTAGGTGGTGATGTTCGATTCTTGCCCGAAAATTTTGCCAATGCCGTGCGCGCCCATTTGTTTGCGCACGTTTAATAACAGTGAGCCGGAACCGCAGGCAAAATCTAGCACTTTGTCGAGCTTTTTCTTTTTGCCGGTAGCAGGTTCTTGGCTGTCAAGCGTGACAATTTCCGACAAAATCGACGACATCTGCTGCGGGGTATAAAACTCACCGGCTTTTTTGCCTGAGCCTGCGGCAAATTGGCCGATCAGGTATTCATAGGCATCGCCCAGCACGTCGCTGTCGGTTGAAAACTTGGCAATGCCTTCAGCAATTTTGCTGATGATGGTGCAGAGTTTTTTATTGCGCTCGGCGTAGTTTTTACCGAGTTTTTCAGAATCAAGATTGATCTCGGAGAACAAGCCGCCAAAGGTGCTTTCAAAGGATTCATTCTCAATGTATTTGAAACCCTTTTGCAGCGTATGCAGCAGCTCGTCGTTCTGCGTGCGCGCCAGCTCAGCAATGCTGCTCCACAGGTGGGCGGGTTCAATCACATAATGCACCTTGCGGCGCATTTGTTTTTCAAATTCTGCGGTGTCGGCGTGATTGGCGGCATACAACAGCGATAAAGGCGCACGGCGGTCTCCAGCCTCTAGCTTAGGGTAATCGCTGCCCAGTTCCTTTTTTGCCGCCAGCTCGTAATTATCGGAGAGGTAGCGCAAAAACAGAAACGACAACATGTAATCGCGAAAATCGTCAGCGTTCATTGCACCGCGTAAATCGTCGGCAATTTTCCACAGGGTATTGCCCAGTTCTTTTTGGTCGTTTTCAGTCATGGTCTTTATTGCCTTTTTTCGCTTTCGTTGCCTTGCCATGTTTGACGAGCAGCTCTGCGGTTTTGCTTAGCTGTTCCAGATAGCTATTCGCTTCAGCCGAATCATGCTGTAAACGTTGCTGATGAAATTTCTCATATTCCTGCTCTGCCAGCCGTTTCGCCATCTCGTGAGACATTTTTCCCGCGTGCGTCAGAATGTCGCGATCATTCAAGCTTAAAAAGCCATCCAGTTTTGTAATCCAATCGTTCATGCTCATAGTGATGCGCCGCATGGCTTGGCCTTCGGCAAATACCAGATATTGCTCCACCAAGTTATTCAATGCTGCCAGTTCGTCTTGGTTTAGGTAATTTTTGGCATTGACCACATCCTGTTTGCGTACCTTGGTGCCGCGCCAATTGGTCAAGCCCATATTGGTTTTGTCGCTGTCAGCACGGTTGTGGATAATCTCGGCGGCGGTTTGGCCGGTAATCGCCCAATGTACTTTGTTTTGTACGGTTTTAAAGAAGTTAATGCTGGCATCCAGCGTGGGGTCGTAGTCCACGCTAGTGGCATAAATATCGGTGATTTTCTGGTAAAAACGTTTCTCGCTGGTGCGAATATCCTGAATGCGCCGGGTCAGCTCTTCAAAGTAATCAAAAGGCTGGTCGGGATTTTTCAGGCGTTCATCATCCAGCACAAAGCCTTTAACAATGAACTCCCGCAAATGCAGGGTAGCCCACTGGCGGAAGCGGGTAGCCACTGCACTTTTAACGCGGTAACCGACGGAAAGCACCATATCAAGGTTATAAAAAGGTAACGCGCGCGTCACTTGACGGCTGCCCTCGGTTCGAACCTGTCGGAAATCCCGACAGGTTGCCAGCTCAAGCAACTCGCCCTCGGCATAGACATTGCCAATATGCTCCACAATATTGGTGCGTGAGGTTTGAAATAACTCTGCCATTTGTTGCTGTGACAGCCATACCGTTTCACCCACAAAGCGCACATCCAGCTTGGTTTGGCCGTTTTCGGTTTGGTAGATAATGAATTGCGATGCATTTCCATCCGTCATGGCACTGCACCCCAGTTATTGCTCTGCCTGACCATTTTCGTGGCGTCACGAAAATGGTTGCCCTCGCTTTGAACTACCAAGGAATCCTTAGCAGTTGTAAAGGAATTCCCTGCCGTCATGGTTTTACTCGATTCTTAATGTGGTTTTCCAATGCCTGCAATTCAGCATCATCCTGCGCGTCTGCCGCCTGCGCGGCTTGGGCTTTGCGGCGTTGGTCGTAATTCAGATACAGTGGGGCAATTTGTTGTTCCATGCGCGCATGGCTCACTGCGCCTGCGCCCGCCAGCAAAGGAAAGCCATTGGCAGTGATGATTTGTCCGATGTTTTCCTGCCAAAACGCCATGCTGGTGATGGCTTGGCGTTTGGCGCGTAATTCAGCCGTTTCTAAAAATATCACGACCAAGCGGTTGAGCGTGTCAATTTCATCTTCGCTTAGGTAGTTTTTGGCGACGACGATGTCTTGCTTACGGACTTGCGCACCTTTCCACGCTAGCAAGCCAAAATGGGCGTCAGCTGGGTTAGCGCGGGCGACAATGATTTCTGCCGCCGTCTGCTGTGTTACGGCATAGAGCAGCCAGTTTTGCACGGTGGCAAAAAACTGCTGGGTGGCTTGATCGGTTTTGTCGTAATCGGCGGCCAATGCAAACAGGTCGCGCACCTTTTGGTAGAAGCGTTTTTCCGAGGCGCGAATGTCGCGGATGCGCGCCAGCATCTCGTCGAAATAGTCTGGGCGACCATCGGGGTTTTTAAGCCGCTGGTCGTCCATGACAAAGCCTTTCTTCAGGTATTCCGCCAGCACCGTGCTGGCCCAGCGACGAAACTGCACCCCACGGGATGAGCGCACGCGGTAGCCTATGGCGAGTATGGCATCGAGGTTGTAGAGCGTGACGGGGCGGCGCACCTCGCGCTCGCCCTCGATTTGAACTGTCAAGGATTCCTTGACAGTTGCAGCAGAGTCTAGCTCGCCGTCTTGATAGATGTTTTTCAAGTGCAGCGAAATGTTCTGCTTGCTGGCGTTGAACAGCTCCGCCATCTCCAGCTGGGTAAGCCAGACTGTGCCCAAGTCGGCCCGCAGTTGCACTTGGCTTTGGCCGTCTTCGCTGGTGTAGAGGATAAGATCACTCATGCCTCCACCTCATCCGCAGCAGGAAACAACTGCTGCATCAAACCTTTTTTATGGGTTTTGAGGGCGTCGAGTTTTTGGCTGTGCGCGCTGATCAGTTCGTCGATGCTGGAAAGACATGAGGCGATTTTTTGTTGTTCGATAATGCTTGGCATGACAATTGGAATTGAATTGCAGTTATCTTTGTTCATGTATGGAATTGCTGTTTTAGTTGCTATTTTTTCCATATATGGCTTTTGCAGTGTTAAGGCATAAAGAAGAAATTTATAATAAATATCTTCTTTGGGGATAAATGCGTGTAATTGCTGATTTATAATTAAATCGACACCTGCAATGCCTACCAATCCTAAATCACCTGCGCATGAAATGATAATAGAATTTTTAGGAACTATTTTAGAGCCAACATAATTTGCTTCATTTTTCGTTATATACAAATCTTTTTTTGAAAAAATGACTAATCCGTTTTGCTCTATATCTGGAGTAGTAATCCAAGGAATATCTCCGTCAAATTCGGTTGGCTTATTCCTTCCCGGCACCACAAAATCACAAATATCACCTACTTTTTTAATACCCCACTCCCCCGCATCCCGAAACTCCGGAAACCTCAAGCGCGGCACAGTTTCGCCTTCGCGGGGAAAGAGTTGCTGCATGAGGCCTTTTTTATGGGTTTTGAGGGCTTCGACTTTTTGGCTTTGCGCGGTGATGAGGTCGTCGATGCTGGATAGGCATGAGGCAATTTTTTGTTGTTCTTTGAAAGCTGGCGGGATTAGTAGTCCATATTCTTGAAGCATAGGCAACTTTATATAACTCATTGCGCTACTTTGAACCTGACTTAAAAGCGCACTTCTTAAATTTGCACTAAGTAGTGTGTATAGATATGCGACATCAATACCTGAAAAATTCGTTAGTACATAGGTGCGCTGATAGGCTTCAAATTTTCCATTGTAATATTTTGTTTGTCCAACATTTGCATTTCCAGCTACCAGAATAGCTTCGGCATTAAATGAGTATGAGTTACTGTATATATGCTTTTCTGCACAAGTAAAAAATGGATACAAACCATTTTCCGCACCCTCATTCGCATCTTTCTTTCCGGTCTGAATTTTACAGAGACCACCTAACTCCTTTACGTCCCACTCCCCCGCATCCCGAAACTCAGGAAAGCGTAACGTCGGCACTAGCGCTTTTTTCTTCTGCTTACTCATTCATCCACCAATGTATCTGGATTTTTGAGAATGTTCTTTTCTACTGAGGCCAAACGGCGTTCGACCTTTTTAACATCTTCGGCGGGTGGCAGGCTTTCTGGGCGTATCCCTCGGCTCAGCAGCGTTTGCCTTACGGCGTGATTATTAGTGACATGTTCTTGCGATATTTTGGTTTCGCTACGCATGTTTTGTTCACGCGCGTTGTGGATGGTGATCTCGGTAGCAAAGTCTTTGGCTTTTAAGATAATGGTTGGCGCAAAATCAGCCAGCGGTCGATTGTCGGGAACTTGCCAATGGGCTTTCATGGCTTGCGTACTTTTGCCAAATAAGGCCTGGTCGCCTTTGCTGCGAATCAGGGCAAAATTCTGATTACCGCCGGTTTGCTCGTAGATGATGCCCGACAGTTCTTTTTCGGTATCGGACAGTTTCTTGCGTGCTGTCAGCCGCTCGGCCTCCAGCAGCCGCTGTTCGATTAGCTCTGCCTTGCGGGTCTGCATGGCGAAATAAGTTTGGGCAAAGGCGACTTCCTGTTTTCTTGGGTCGCCGTTCTGGGCAATCAGGTAACAGGCGTAGCGGGTGAGCATTACGTCTTCAATTTCACGCTGAGAGCCTGAGCCGATATCAACCATTTTGTTAACGTCAACAAAATGGTCGGCAACCTGATGCCCAGACACATCGCAGGCCGTTTCAGCCTTGGCGATGATCTTCAGAAAGTTTCGCCATTCGGCGTAACCGAGCAGCGTTTGCAGATCACGAGCCAGCCAGTATTCGATGCCGTTTTCGGCTTCTTGGGCGTGCCCTTCGAAGGTTTCTGTCAGGGTGTGAATCAATTCATTTTGCATCGGTGTTGCTCCTTGTTTTCTTTACTCATACGCCGCTAACCCCGAAATCTCGCGCCCTTGGGCTAATTTCTTCAGCAATGGCAGCAGGTCTTCCATTAATGCCAGTTCGGCTTTGGTGCGGTCTTTCCAGCCCAGTTCGCGGGGGCTAAGTAAGTCGCTTAACTGTTCGCCGTCGAAAATCATGCGGCGCAGGATGGCATCCACAAAACTTTGCAATGCGCTGCTTGCCAGTTGGTGCTTGGTCGCCATATCGCTTAAGGCTTGCGCCGCCTTGGCGGCTTTGAACGCATCAAAACCGGCGCGGATTTGTTTTTCATCCAGCACTTCGCCCGCTTTGAGTTGGTTGATGTAGGCGGTGATGTCTTCGCGCTCGTCCATCAGGTTGGCGCTGGATGCGAGCAAACCAATCAACTGCTCGCGGGTCATTTTTTGTTTGGCGGGTTTGTTCTGCGTGTACTGCGCAATCAGCCCCATGATGTAGTCGTAATCAATCACGCTGGAGGCAAACAGCACAAATTCAAAATCGAGTTGCTGTACCGGGTCGTCGTCTTTATTGCCTTTGTCTTGTTTGTCTTTCAGGCGTTGTGCCGTTTCCAGATACATGCCTTTGAAGGCGCGCAACGTGTCTTCGGGAATTACCGCTTCAATGCTGCTGCTTTGCGCTTCACTCAAATCCGTGTATTGGTCGAGCTGGGTTTTGAGGCGCTGCACGTCTTTGAACAAGTTAATGAACTGGCCGCGCGCTTCGTCGCCCTTGAGGTTGTTCACTTCCGCAGGCGCGTAAGTGAGCCCTTGGCTTTGCATAAACGCTTGCAGCTTGTTAATGGCAGTATCGAGTTTTTCGATCACCACGGGCGAGGCATCCACCAGCCAGTATTTTTTGGCAGATTCAAAATCACTGCCAGAGAACAAGGCCACGGCATCTTTCACCGCTTGTTCTTGCTGGCGAAAATCCAGCACATTGCCGTAGGGTTTGGTGTCGTTCAGTATGCGGTTGGTGCGCGAGAAGGCTTGAATCAGGCCGTGGTGCTTGAGGTTTTTATCCACATACAAGGTGTTGAGGTATTTGGAATCGAAACCCGTGAGCAGCATATCCACCACTATCATCACGTCGATTTTATGGTGGTGCGCATAATCTTTGTCGGTGTATTTGTGGTCTTTGATGCGCTGCTGCACATCCTGATAATACAAATCAAATTCGTTAATGCTGTGGTTGGTTTTGTATTGCGTGTTATAGGCGGTAATGATGGCCTTGAGCGCGGCTTTCTTTTCATCGGGCGCGACGCTGTTGTCTTCTTTTTCTTGTGGCAGGTCTTCTTGCAACTGCTGTACGTCTTTATTGCCTTCGGCGGGCGGTGAAAACACGCAGGCGATGTTCAGCGGTTTGAATGTTTCATCTTCCGCTTGGCGCTTGGCTTGAAGCTCGGTAAACAAGCGATGGTATTCAATGGCGTGATTGATAGACGCAGTGGCCAATACCGCATTAAAACGGCGGTGGTTGGTGGCGGCATCGTGTTTGGCAAGAATAGCTTCAACCACGGCTTGCTGCGAAATCGCGTCACCGGCTTTGGGTTTGGCCTTTTTCCCCTCTGCTGCGCCCACCACTTCGGGCTTGAAATAGTCGATATGAAAACGCAGCACGTTGTTGTCATCAATGGCGTTGGTGATGGTGTAGGCGTGCAATTGTTTTTCAAAAATATCGGCGGTCGTTTTGTAGGAAGCGTCTTGGCCATCTATTTGCTTGTAGCTGGCGTTTTGCTCAAAAATCGGCGTGCCGGTAAAGCCAAACAGTTGCGCGTTGGGGAAGAATTCTTTAATGGCTTGGTGGTTATCGCCAAATTGCGAGCGATGGCATTCGTCGAAAATAAATACCACGCGCTTGTCACGCAATGGCGCCAAGCGTTCTTTATAGGTTTGTTTGCCTTCTTTGGCTTTGCTTTGATTGCGCTTGCTGCTTTCATCCAGCGCAAGGCCGAGTTTTTGAATAGTGGTAACGATAACTTTATCGGCATAGTCTTCCGAGAGCATGCGCCTTACCAGCGTTTCCGTATTGGTGTTTTCTTCCACGCAGCCATCTTGGAATTTATTAAATTCCTCGCGGGTTTGGCGGTCGAGGTCTTTGCGGTCTACCACGAACAAACACTTTTCAATATCGGGATTGTCTTTGAGCAGGGTGGCGGCTTTGAACGAGGTGAGCGTTTTACCGCTGCCCGTGGTGTGCCAGATATAACCATTGCCACGGTTCTGGTGAATGCAATCGACAATGGCCTTGACCGCATAGATTTGGTAAGGGCGCATCACCAGCAATTTTTGCTCGCTGGCCACCAGCACCATGTAGCGGTTGATCATTTCGCCGAGCAGGCATTTGGCGAGGAATTTATCGGCAAAGGCATCGAGCTGGGTGATTTTTTTGTTGTCTTCACTGGCGAACTGGTACACCGGCAAAAAGCGTTCGTCGGCATTAAAACCAAAATGCCGGTTGTGGTTATTGGCAAAATAGTACGTGTTGATTTGATTGCTAACAATAAACAACTGCATAAAGCACAGCAGGCTGTTGCCGTAGCCATTGCCGATGTCGTTTTTGTAATCGACGATCTGCTGCATGGCGCGGCGTGGGCTCACTTGCAGGGTTTTGAGTTCGATCTGCACCACCGGCACGCCGTTGATGAGCAGGAGCACGTCATAACGGTGGTGGCTGTTGGCGGTGTTGATGCGCAGCTGGTTGATCACTTCATAGTCGTTTTTGCACCAATCTTTGATATTCACCAGCGTGTATTGCAGCGGCGTGCCGTCTTCGCGCGCAAAGGTGTTGCGGCTGCGTAGGGTTTTGGATGCGGTGAAGACATCGGGCGTGACGATTTCATCGCGCAGGCGGGCGAATTCGGCATCGGTGAGCGTGACTTTATTCAGCGCCTCGAATTTGGCGCGGAAGTTTTGCTCCAGAGAAACTTTATCGCGAATATCGGGGCGGTAGCTGTATTTAAGCTCGGTGAGCTTCGTAATTAAATCTTGTTCGATCTGAGTTTCTCTGCTCATGCCATGTTCCTTGTAATGAACGCCACTCTAAGCAATGGGCTCGATGACCAAGCGTCATGCAGCAGAACCTTATTTTTTTCTAGCGGGCAACACAGACAAAACAGCCATAAATACGGCGGCTAAATACGCCAAAGATTGCACTATCAGCATATAAAACCAAGCCCACGAGTCCCCTGTTTCCATATCATGTGTCCACAACATTCCACCCGCAGCACCCCACAGCAATACCAAAAAGAAAAGTTCCTCGCGGCATTCAGCCAACGCCAACAAAATCCCTCCTTTCGTCCCCATTTTTGGCGTACGGAAAAAAGGGATTGTCTTAGTAAACAGGCCGTAGATAATCGCCTTTGCTATCGTGTGTGAAAGTGCTAAGCCGGCAATCGCGGCACCAATAGACCGACTCAAAGGCACCTTCATGTGGCTTTTATAGATATAGAGAATTTTCCCCAGCTTGAAGAAAAAAAGCAGCAAAGGAGGCAATGCAAATATAAATGCAGGTGGCAACACTTTCGAGGGCGCAAACAACATAGCCGCCGTCCATAACAAGGCTCCCACTGTAAAAAATAAATTCATGCCATCGGCCATCCACGGCATCCATCCTGCAACAAAGTGATAGCGTTGCCCGCGAGTCAGCGATGTCCCTTTTCCTATAAACAAAGCCTTAAAATGACCCTTCATGATTTGCATGGAGCCATAAGCCCAACGAAAGCGCTGTTTTTTGTAGTCGATAAAACGATCCGGCATTACGCCTTTTCCATACGAATCGCTGACATAAGCCGCAGACAAGCCCTCCTCAAACGCACGAAGACCTAACTCAGCATCTTCAGTAATCGTCCACTCCGCCCAACGCAACCGATCCATCACGCTGCGGCGAATCATCGTCATCGTGCCGTGCTGAATAATGGCATCCCTATCATTACGTGTGACCATGCCAATATGGAAAAAACCCTTGTATTCGGCGTAACAGAGCTTTTTGAACAGCGATTGATCGCCGTCGCGGTAATCTTGCGGAGCTTGCACAATCGCCATTTTGGGATTGGAAAAATGCGGCACCAAATGTTTAAGCCAGTTTTTATCGACGCAATAATCGCTATCAATAACGGCCACAATTTCAACATCGGGCGACGTTCGCTCCAACGCCCAGTTCAATGCTCCACCCTTGAAACCTTCCAAGGGAGCCACGTGGAAAAATCGAAAACGCGAGCCAAGTTCTTTGCAGTACGCCTCTACCGGCTGCCATACAGCCTCATCTTTTGTGTTGTTGTCGATAACCATGACTTCAAAATCGGGGTAATCCAGTGCCACCAGCGCATCGAGCGTTTCTTTTACCATTTCTGGCGGCTCGTTGTAGCAAGGCACCTGTATACACACTTTTGGACGATAGCCGTTTTCAGAAGCGACCCCAGCAAAAGGTCTGCGACGTTGTGCCCACATTGTTTCTGCCAGCTCATGCGCCTCAGCAAACAGCACAATAAACACACCACAAGCAGCAAAAACCAACATGATGCCCAAACCAGAGGTCAGCCACGTTAAATACTGCTGCGTATAGCCGTAAGTCACGAACACCAGAAATGTGGCAAAGATAAACGCGACAAAAACAAGAAAGGCACTGCCGCGCCGCTTCAAGCCAGAGCTATCAATTAGGAGCAAAGCCAAAGCCAATACAGCCAAAATAACAGACACAACAGCCAACATGCGCCACTGCGGAATTTTGACTATCGAGCCAGTAAAAGGAAACTTTGCTTTACGATTAACGTCGTACACCCCCCAATACTTACCGACATCGCCCTCATCGCCAGCTTTCCATAACTGATCAAATGCCTCGATCACAAAATAGTCATAGCCGGCGGCATTCAAATCATTAAGCAAGGTACGCAAATAGATCGCCTGATCGGCGGAGTTAGCGGCAGCGGCACCGCGATCACGCCCAAATGAAGGCCAGCCAACCTCAGCCAACAACAACGCCTTTGGCGCAAATTTCGCGTTCAAGAAGTGCGCTTTTTCCAGAACAAAATCAACAGCGGCGGGTGCTGGAATTTTTTCCCAAAAGGGCAAAATGTGGGCAGCGATAACATCCACATGATCGGCCAGTATCGGATGCTTTATCCAAATATCCCACGTCTCAGCGGTCGTAACAGGCACCTTGACTTGCGCACGCACCTGTTCGATGTAGTCGATCAAACGCGGCAATTCCATTTGGCCGCGATAAAGTGTTTCGTTACCCACCACCACCAACGTGATATTGCTGCTGTTATTGATGACTTCAATGGCGCGTTTGATTTCTGCTTCGTTATCGGCTTCGATATCACTCAACCAAATACCCTGCACTACCGTCATGCCCAACTCTTTCGCAAGACGCGGCACATTTCCTAGCGTGCCTTTCACTGCATAATTTCGGACACTGCCGGTTTGCGTAGAGAGAAGCTGCAAATCTTGTTTTATTTCTTCATCAGACGGATAACGATTGTCTATCGGGCTCTGGCCGCTGCGGTACGGTGAAAAGGAGTAGCCAGAAATGGCGGCAGGCCAATCAGGCGCGGGGATAGGGCGATTAAAAAACGCCCAGCCCCCAACAGAAATGGCCGCGATACTAACAACAATAGCAAGCGTAAATATTGTTTTTTGACTGGACATCAAATAGGCCGATACAGGTGTATTGGAAAAATGAAAGCCGTTTTTTCAGTGCTTCATTTAGCCCAACTTGTGCGGCGCAGCATAGCAGCTTGAGCACGCAACTGTCACGGCAGGACTTATCCTACGATACAGGACGTGCATACCCAAAAATCAAAAACTCGGGCATTTTTTAGCAAGACACTTGTAGCCCAATCGAATGCCCCCATCTTCCCTGTGCGATTACAACTATCTTTAGCTAAGTCACGAGGTTTTTTATGCGCATGGACAAACTAACTAGCCAATTGCAAAACGCCTTGGCTGACGCTCAGTCTCTTGCAGTCGGCTCCGACCACACGCAAATAGAACCCGTCCATTTGCTGCTTGCACTACTCGATCAGCAGGGTAGCGCGGCACTCCCTCTGCTGCGAAAAACGCGCTTTGATGTAACCGGCTTACGTACTGCATTGCTTGATGCTGTGCAAAAGCTCCCCACACTTTCTAGCCCAACCGGCGAGGTGCAAGCGTCACAGGATTTACAAAAACTACTCAACTTGGCTGACAAAATTGCTCAAAAGAACGGCGATCAATACATTGCCATCGAAGCCATTTTGCTTGCTATGCTGCAAATAGCCTCGCTTGCGGCACTGTTGAAAAAGTTTGGCCAGCCAGCGCAACTGGAAAAAGCCATCACAGAACTGCGTGCAGGGCAGCCGGTGAATGATCCGAACGCCGAATCCTCGCGGCAGGCTTTGGATAAATACACCATCGACATGACCACACGGGCAGAGAGCGGCAAACTCGACCCTGTGATTGGCCGCGATGACGAAATTCGCCGCACTATTCAGGTTTTACAGCGCCGCACTAAAAATAATCCGGTGTTAATCGGTGAGCCTGGCGTTGGCAAAACAGCCATTGTTGAAGGCCTAGCACAGCGCATCGTCAACGGTGAAGTGCCGGAAAGCCTCAAAGGAAAACGCCTTTTATCCCTAGATTTAGGCGCGTTGCTGGCAGGCGCAAAATTTCGCGGCGATTTTGAAGAGCGTCTGAAGGCCGTACTCAACGAGCTTGGCAAGCAAGAAGGCAATGTCATTTTATTCATTGACGAAATACACACCATGGTCGGTGCGGGCAAAGCGGAAGGCTCAATGGATGCCGGAAATATGCTAAAACCTGCGCTGGCGCGTGGCGAATTGCACTGCGTAGGCGCGACAACGCTCAATGAATATCGCCAATATGTTGAAAAAGATGCCGCCCTTGAACGCCGCTTCCAAAAAGTATTGGTCAATGAACCCTCTGAAGAAGACACCATAGCCATTTTGCGAGGCTTAAAAGAACGCTATGAAGTGCATCACGGCGTCGACATTACCGACAGTGCCATTATCGCCGCTGCAAAATTGTCGCAGCGTTACATCACCGACCGCCAGTTGCCCGATAAAGCCATCGACTTAATCGACGAAGCCGCTTCCCGCATACGCATGGAAATCGACTCAAAACCCGAGGTAATGGACAAACTGGAACGACGGTTAATTCAACTGAAAATTGAACGTGAAGCCGTTAAAAAAGATGAGGATGCCGGAGCACGCAAGCAAGTCGCGCTGCTCAACGAGCAAATCAGCAAAGCCGAGCGCGAATACGCCGATTTAGAAGAAGTATGGAAGGCTGAAAAAGCCACACTAATGGATGCACAGCAAATTCGCAGCGACTTGGAAAAGGCGCGCCTTGACTCTGAAACAGCACGCCGTGCAGGTGACTTGACTCGCATGTCAGAACTGCAATACGGGGTAATTCCCGCACTGGAAAAACAGCTTGCCGCAGCCGATAAAACGGAAGAAGCACCGCCTATGCAATTGCTGCGCGACCGCGTTACAGAGGAGGAAATCGCCGAGGTGGTCTCAAAGTGGACGGGCATTCCCATATCAAAAATGCTCGAAGGTGAACGCGAAAAATTATTACGCATGGAAGATGCCTTACACACCCGCGTGGTGGGGCAGCGTGAAGCCGTAGTAGCAGTATCCAATGCCGTGCGCCGTGCGCGTGCCGGCCTTGCCGACCCTAATCGCCCAAATGGCTCCTTCCTATTTTTGGGGCCAACTGGCGTGGGAAAAACAGAGCTATGCAAGGCGCTGGCAAACTTTTTATTCGACACAGAAGATGCCTTGGTACGCATTGACATGTCCGAATTTATGGAAAAACACTCGGTATCTCGCTTAATCGGTGCGCCGCCTGGCTATGTCGGCTATGAAGAAGGCGGCTACCTCACTGAAGCGGTGCGCCGCAGACCGTATTCTGTTTTGCTGCTGGATGAAATGGAAAAAGCGCATCCCGATGTATTCAATATTTTGCTGCAATTATTGGACGACGGTCGCTTGACCGACAGCCAAGGCCGCACAGTCGATTTTCGCAACACCGTGGTGGTGATGACATCGAATTTAGGCTCTGACCGAATTCAAGAGCTGGCTGAAGACAAGTCTTTCGACAACATCAGTTTCGACGGCACACAACAAAATGACTCCACCCGCAATGACAACCGCTACCAAGCGATGAAAGCGGCGGTGATGGAAGTGGTAGACGCGCATTTTCGCCCTGAATTTATCAATCGCATTGATGAAGTGGTGGTATTTCACCCGCTAGGCAAAGATCAAATTCGCCACATTGCAGAAATGCAGACTGCAATGCTGCGCAAACGTCTGCAAGCACACGACATGGAAATCGTGTTTTCAGATGATGTAATGACGCATCTGGCAGACCTAGGTTTTGACCCAGTCTACGGCGCACGACCACTCAAGCGCGCCATTCAACAGTGGATAGAAAATCCACTGGCCAATGAATTACTCGCAGGCAATTTTGCTGCTGGAGACACGATTATGGTAGGTCTTGGCGGAAATCAGAAAGCCACATTCAAGAAAACATAAGGGTTGATCCAGCACTGTTTAGCCCCTGCTTGAGTTAGCGACCCGCCACAAGCCTAACTCAGGCAGCAATGCGCGATACGGCAATAACAGAACGCATGCCATAAAGCATTTCACACCAAAATCACCCACAGCGAGCTGCCGCCAAGGCACGTCGGTGCCGGCAAAAGCAATGCTAAAGAAAAGCACAGTATCCAGCACCGAACCGACTATCGAGCCACCCCACGGTGCCTTCCACCAAGACAAATAGCGCAAGCGATTAAAAACAACAATATCCAGCAACTGACCGGCGATAAAAGCACTTCCCGATGCCAATGCAATACGCCCATCTGCGTAATACCAAGAAACAAGAATCGAAAAAGGCAAGCTGACCCAGGCCACTCTGCGCGCCAAACTCGGGCCAAGCGCACGGTTACTAATATCTGTGACGAAAAAAACCAGCGGCAAAGTAAAGGCACCCCACGTTAGCCAGTTTTTAAAGACCAAAGAGAAATCGCCCACAACGATATTGACATGAACTGGATAGGAAACGAGAACATTTGACACTGTGATAACCACAACCATCGCCATCACTGCGACAATAAAAAAAGCGTTCTGGCGCTTGGAAATGGCTTTGTCAGGCAATAGCTTGATTGAGGCTTTATCGCTATTCGCCGCCAAAGGAAAGTCGACTGTCTGGCTTTCTTTATCAAGAGCGCGACAGAGATATTTCAAAACAATTTTCACTTTGCTATATCCCACATATTGAGACTGCCCTTCTCTATTCAGGAAGCCATTTTTTTAATACTTGCAACAAAGCCAACTTATTAGGCTCTGCCGTATATTCAGCTTCAAGTTCGATAATTTTAGAAAAATAGTCCGTATGCGTAAGCCACTCTGTTGTGATTTTTGTATGCAGCCGCGTTTGACGAAACGCTTGCCATTGCTTTTGCTCCGCCGCTGACAGGCTTTGTGGAAAATTGCGTGCGCGATAACGAAACAATAACTCCCTCAAGCGTTCATCATGAAAAGCGAACGTTTTTTGCGTTAAGTCTTGCACTGTTGCGCGCCTTACTGCCAACTGCAAATACTTATCTGCATCAGGAATAAAACCGTCATAGAGTCTAAATTCAGCGTCTGCTATTTTCGATTCATATGGCTGATTGAATACGGCATTCAGCTTATCTTGTACGGCAGATAATTGATGCAACAACTGCTGCCAGTGGCTTTCACAAAGCACGCGATCCAAGCCTAAGCGGGCTTCTACTGCCTCATTAAGCAACCCCATGTTTGCCAACATCGGCGACTTGTTCATATGTAGCGTTTTCAGTGCCAAGCGGTCGATGCCTTCTGGCAGGTCTTTAGTCGCAGTAAACATTTGTAAACGAATATCGTCTGAAGAAAGAGCGATGAGTCGCGCAGGGTTTTGTTTTAAATCAAATACCACTATTTCATTTTTGTTCGTGGGATGCACCATGATCGGCATCACCAGTGTAGTGAATAGGTTCACTGCGCCAAACATCGACGATGTGTGCAAAAAAGGGCGATGTCGATGCCAATCAATTTTTTGGGCAACTATTTTTTTATCACGAAGGGAAAACGCATAATCGTAAAGTTTTGGCTGCTCACGTTTGAGCAGGCGCGCCATGCCAATGGTGGCGCGCACATCCACTAACGCATCGTGCGCACCGACTTGCTCGACTCCATTAGCAGCGGTTAGCTTCTCAAGTTTCATGCTGTAATGACCGTCATTATCTTTTGGCCAATTGATGCCTTCCGGCCTCAATGCACAGGCAAAACGCAAAACATCAATTAAATCCCAGCGCGAATTTCCGCCTTTCCATTCACGCTCGTAAGGATCGTAAAAATTACGATAAAGCAATTGGCGGGTGAATTCATCATCAAAACGAATGTTATTAAAGCCCACACCACACGTACCCGGCAGGCTAAAGACACGACTTACCTCCTGTGCAAAGCGGTATTCTGGCAAACCGTTTTCGCGGCAGTGCTGTGGGGTAATACCAGTGATTAAACAGGCGACTGGGTCTGGCCAGCTATCCTGTGGGGGCTGGCAGTAAAACATTTGCGGATCGCCAATTTCATTGAGATGTAAATCTGTACGTATCCCTGCAAATTGAGCAATACCGGAGCTGAGCGGGTTTTGCCCAAAAGTTTCATAATCGTGCCAATAGAGCGAGACACTCATAGTTGCTCCTCATCAAAAAATTGCAGCTTTATACCAATCGCCAAAATGCAGGATAATAACTCCACCATTCTTGGCGAGCTTGTGGAACCACAACTTGCGCGCACAATGCCCTTCGACAAGCTCAGGGCGAACGGCTTTAATTTACATGCCGTTTTGTGGCGACTGGCATTACGTATAAGGCGAATAGCTACATCAACAATCACAGGCAAAAAAAAACCCGACTAATCGGGTTTTTTCACAAATAGTCAAATAACACTATTTGGCGATACCTGTCACAACGGCTTCAACACGGCGGTTTTCTGCGCGTCCGGCTGCTGTGCTATTGGTTGCTACTGGCTGGCTGGCACCTACACCAGAAGCCTGAATTGCATTGGCATCAACACCGTCAGCTACCATTTGATCGGCTACTGCTTGAGCGCGCTTCACAGACAACTTCTGATTGTATGCCGCAGAACCGGTGCTGTCGGTATGGCCTACGAGAGTCGCTTGGCTGCCTGGATTGCTTCTCATAGAGGCAGACACTTCATTCACTTCACGTATATCCGTAGATGTCAGTCTATGACTGTCAGTTGCAAAATTAGCGTGCAGTGTTTTCTGCATCAAAACAACAGGCTCTGGTTGTACAGGCGCAGGCGCAGCAACTGGCTCAACAATCGGCTCGGGAGTAGATTTACGGCCAAAGTGGTAATTCACTGCCAAGGTGGTGTAAAGGTCAGTCGCTTGGATCTGATTAGTGTGGCCAGCAGTAACAACACCGCGCAACTCAACTGTATCAGTTAAATAGTGAGACACGCCCAAACCCAAAGTCATCTGGGTTGTGTTGTTATTCATAGACGTGGGAACAGATGTATGTGTGTATTGCGCGCCCACCAAACCCAATAATTGGGTTGTGTCGCCGCCTGCCAGACGGTAAGCCGCAGTGAGAGATGTCACATCAAGGTGGCGGCCTTTAGGAGACATGGAGCCATTGGCTGACCCGTAAGAACCCTCTACAGACCAGTCATCATCAAAATAGTAACCCAGCTGGCCAGTAAGAACGCTGGCATCACCAAGATCACGCTTGCCATCACTATTAAAATAGCCTGCGCCAGCACCAAGATAAGCATGACCACCTTCAGCATACGCAGATGAACTGATCCCAGCTATCAATGCGGAAACAGCAAAAGTTGTGGTAATTATCTTCTTCATATAATGACTCTCCTGAATAACTGTCTGTGTAATGACCGCCAATGTTCCACGGCGAGCTCAATAATCCAGCGACATAATAGTGCAATAAAACCGAAGAAACCAGTAAAAAACCTGAAAAAAGAGTTGGCTCTCTTTCATTACAAGCCCAAAAACATGAGAATCACCCAGAGTGTAACCTCACCCTTCAATCAGCATATCAGCCATATGTATATCACCCGAAGGCAAATCGCTACAATAGAAACCCTTTAACTACATAAGAGCGCCTATCCTGTGAGCATCGGCAACTGGAATCCCGAAGACCGCAGCGAAAAAATCCTTTACCACATTGATATAGATGTTTTGGCTCGTTGCGCAGTATTTGCCGGCACCGAAAACTGGCCTGCCTTGCCTGCTTGGGAAAAAGATCATTTGCCAGCCGATGCATCTCAAATGATGAAACTAACCGGCGAGCAATGGGAGAACACCCTTAAAAACATTGACAACAACAACTTGCTTGCCTTGGTTCGATTTTTTACCGTAGCCGAACACAGCCTGCCACACTGGCATGGCGGCGAAAAATCACCGGTTATTTGGATTAGCCGATATCTACGGAGACAGGGCGCACCGCTGTCTCGCGAGCATGTTTTATGGATAAAAGAACACTCTAACAACCGCTTTTTGCCAAACGGCTCCATTCTTTAAGCTCTCACCAATAACTTATCCGGCGCACTATTTTTAACAAGACCAGTTTATTGATGCCTTGCCGTGCGCGTTTAAATAGTCATTGATAGCTGAAAAATGCCCGTTGCCGATAAACCCCCTGTGTGCCGATAGCGGTGACGGGTGCGGCGACACTAAAACAAGATGGTTATGACGATCAATTAAAGCACCTTTTTTTTGTGCGTAGCTACCCCACAACACAAAAACCAATCGCTCACGCCGTTCGTTAAGTAGCGTGATGATGCGATCCGTAAAACGCTCCCAGCCGCGCCCGCTATGCGAGGCTGCCTGTCCATGCTCCACGGTCAACACCGCGTTCAGCAGCAACACCCCCTGCTCTGTCCATGCAGTTAAGTCGCCGTTTTGTGGCGACTTGATGGCTAGATCGCGCTCAAGTTCGGCAAAAATATTGAGCAGTGACGGCGGCGGCTTTACATCCGCAGGCACTGAAAAACACAGGCCGTGCGCCTGCCCTGCACCGTGATATGGGTCTTGACCCAGAATCACAACTTTCACCTTAGAAAACGGCGTGCAATTGAGCGCGTTAAACCAGTGCATAGCGGGCGGATAAATCACTTTTCCTTGTTGTTTTTCCTGCACCAGAAAAGCACGTAGTGCCTGCATGTAAGGCAGATCAAACTCGTTTTGTAATAGAGCTAACCATTCCGGTTCAAGTTTAACGACACTCATGAAAAACCTTCAACAAATTGCACGGTGATAAGCCAACACGTCGACAGACTAATGGTGAAAAGCAATCAGTTTTGCGGGCGCATGTGCGGAAATAGAATGACATCACGAATCGAAGGCGAATCGGTTAGCAGCATTACCAATCGATCAATGCCAATACCCTCGCCGGCCGTCGGTGGCAGGCCGTATTCCAGCGCAGCAACATAGTCGGCATCAAAATGCATGGCCTCATCATTGCCTGCATCTTTATCTGCCACTTGCTGCAAGAATCGTTCGGCTTGATCTTCCGCGTCATTTAACTCGGAAAATCCATTAGCCAGTTCGCGACCGCCGACAAAAAACTCAAAGCGGTCTGTCACAAATGGATCATCATCATTGCGGCGCGCAAGCGGCGACACCTCAGTGGGATATTCAGTAATAAATGTTGGCTGAATCAAACGGTGCTCAACGGTTTTTTCAAAAATTTCTATTTGAATTTTTCCAAGCCCGTAGCTGTTTTTGAGCGGGATATCGAGTTTTTTAGCAATGGCTGTCGCGCCTTCGAGTGTACACAAATCTTTTGCATCTACGTCTGGATTAAAAAAAAGAATCGAATCAAATACAGTTAGACGCGCAAACGGTTTTGCAAAATCGTACGCGCGGGTTTCAATAATTTCACCGTGACTATCACGCACCGTATTGATGAAATGGCTAGAACCTAAAGCGCGCTCAGTTACAAATTGCAGCATGCTTTCTGTTAAATCCATCAAATCGCGGTAATCAGCGTACGCCTGATAAAACTCCAGCATGGTAAATTCAGGATTGTGGCGCGTAGACAAACCTTCATTGCGAAAATTGCGGTTGATCTCAAATACGCGCTCAAAACCGCCCACCACCAAGCGTTTTAAATACAGCTCTGGCGCAATGCGCAAATACATTTGTTGATCAAGCGCATTGTGAAAGGTGACAAAAGGTTTAGCGGTAGCGCCACCGGGAATCACCTGCATCATCGGCGTTTCCACTTCCAGAAATGCGCGCTCAGTGAGGTAACTGCGGATGGCATCAATCACTTTCGAGCGCGTGCGAAATACATGCTGCACATCGCTGTTAACTATTAAATCGACATAACGCTGACGGTAACGGGTTTCGGTATCCGATAAGCCGTGCCATTTATCTGGCAGCGGGCGCAGGGCTTTGGTCAGCAGTTGTGCACGCTCAATCAGCACATATAAATCACCTTTGCCGGACTTATGCACAGGCCCTGTAGCACCAACGATATCGCCAATATCCCAGCCTTTAATTTCATCTGCCTGCGGGTGATTTTTGTCGATGTAAAGCTGGATGCGGCCGCTAACATCTTGCAATAGCAAAAAAGGCCCGCGCTTGGCCATAAGGCGACCTGCTACGGCGGCAGATCGATTACGCTGCCCCAGCTCTTCTTTCGAGTATTCGCCCAGTTCGACCAGTAAATCGGCAGCTAAACTGTCTCGCCGAAAAACATTGGGAAATGCATGACCTTTTTCACGCACGGCAGATAGTTTTGCACGCCGCTCGGCTATCAGTTTATTTTCTTCGTTTGTTTGAGCATTTGCTTGCTCTGTGTTTTCAATCATTACCAGACCACCCACGGCTTCTGCCTTTTTGTCTCGATTTTACCGAGCGGCAGTATACCTCTACCGCCCTATGTCTTTTGGGCGTGCTGTAGCCGACACGGCCGCTCATAGACAAAAAGCCCCGCGATAAACAGCGGGGCTTTTCGAAAGCAAAAAGCATCAACAGGCTTCTAAAGCCTCCTGCGCTGCCATTAAAACGGGAATTTTAAGCCAACATTAAATTGATCAATGCGTTCAACTTGACCGGTTCTTTTCTTGTCACCTACATCCCACATACGCTCTAAGCCGGCCAGCAGCGCAATAGAACCCAGATTCCATTGAACGCCAGCACCCAGTACCGGCGACCAGCCTGCGGCATCTTTCGAATAAATTCTAGAGCCAAAATTGTCTATTTTAATCCGAGTGTCGTAATACGATGCTCCACCCTTGCCGTACAAAGAAAAAGCATCTGTCAGCGGAACACGGCCGATCACGGCCAAGTCAAATGAATACGCCTGGAATGTCACCTTGCCGGAGTTTGCCCAGTGTTTTTCTGTCAGCTTGCCTAAGTCGCTGTAACCCGCCTGAAAACCAACATATTGATCCAAGTCATAACCACCGAAAAGGCTGTAAACTGTATCGCTATCATGACAATCAGTGCCGTGGATAGATGAACAAAAACTCTTGCCTTTTGCATGACCGACATCGCCACCCACATAAAAATTCCCCGCTTGCGCTGCACCAACTAGCGTGGCAGAAGCCAAACCCAATGCCAGTAGTTTTTTATTAAGTACCATGGTAGTTCTCCGGAATAAAATGGATAAAGAAAATTGCCTGCAGGGAGGGATGAGGCTTAGCCGTTGAGCATCAATTTTTGCCATTTCCGCTACACGTCCAACCAACATAAAAATCTCATCAGGCAGGCCGTAGACAATGCGCCTGATAGAATGGTTCCCGCATATTCCCATCCTTTTTTATTTCGCTTACTTTTTCCTTTGAGGAGCCTGCATGACCGTCATTCGCCAAGAAGACTTAATCGCCAGCGTCGCTGATGCCTTGCAATTTATTTCCTACTACCATCCTGTTGATTTTATTCAAGCTATGCACAGAGCTTATGAGCGCGAGCAGAGCACAGCGGCCAAAGATGCGATGGCGCAAATTTTAATTAATTCGCGCCTATGCGCCGAAGGTCGCCGCCCTATTTGCCAAGACACCGGCATCGTCACAGTATTTGTAAAAGTCGGCATGGGCGTGCGCTGGGATGCAAAAATGAGCCTAGACGACATGATTAACGAAGGCGTGCGTCGAGCTTATCTAAACCCTGACAATGTGCTGCGCGCCTCCATTCTGGCTGATCCTGCCGGCGCACGCCGTAACACAAAAGACAACACGCCAGCGGTAATTCATTACCAGATCGTGCAGGGCAATACCGTGGATATCCATGTGGCCGCCAAAGGTGGCGGATCAGAAAACAAATCAAAAATGGTGATGCTGAACCCGTCCGACAGTATCGTCGATTGGGTACTGAAAACCGTGCCTACGATGGGTGCGGGCTGGTGCCCACCTGGCATGCTCGGCATCGGCATCGGTGGAACGGCCGAAAAAGCCGCGCTGCTGGCCAAAGAAGTCTTGATGGAGCCCATCGACATTTACGATTTGATGGCGCACGGTGCAAATAATCGCATTGAAGAATTGCGCTTGGAATTATTTGAAAAGGTGAACAAGCTCGGTATCGGCGCACAAGGTTTAGGAGGACTAACCACCGTGCTAGACGTGAAAATCAAAGACTACCCCACGCACGCAGCTTCACTGCCAATAGCGATGATTCCCAACTGCGCCGCCACCCGTCACGCCCATTTTGTGCTGGACGGCACAGGTGCAGCATTGCAAACACCACCCTCACTAGATCAGTGGCCAGATATTAGCTGGAGCGCCGACAGCGCACGCCGTGTTAATTTAAATGGCATCACAAAAGCCGATATTGCGCAGTGGAAAACGGGTGAAACGCTACTGCTCTCCGGAAAAATGCTAACTGGCCGCGATGCCGCACACAAAAAAATGACCGAAATGCTCGCCGCCGGCGAACAACTGCCGGTAGACCTGACTAATCGCTTCATCTATTACGTCGGCCCTGTTGACCCCGTGCGCGACGAAGTGGTCGGCCCCGCCGGCCCAACTACCGCCACGCGCATGGATAAATTCACGCGAACCATGCTGGAGAAAACCGGCTTGATAGGCATGATTGGCAAATCAGAACGCGGTTCAGCCGCAATTGAAGCCATCAAAGACAATAAGGCCGTGTACCTAATGGCAGTGGGTGGCGCAGCCTATCTAGTCTCAAAAGCCATCATCGGCGCACAAGTACTGGCCTTCCCTGAAATGGGCATGGAGGCGATTTACGAATTTGATGTTAAAGATATGCCAGTAACTGTTGCTGTAGATACCAACGGCATTTCTGTACACAACACCGGACCACAAATCTGGGAGGAAAAAATACGCACAGAACATTTACAGGTAGTGTGATATGACGAAAAAAGACGTGCTAAAACACGGTGTTTATCGCCATTACAAAGGAAATTACTATCTAGTGACAGGTACAGCGCATCACTCAGAAACAGGCGAGCTGCTGGCGGTTTATCGTTGTTTATACGGCGATTACGGTCTGTGGGTGCGCCCGCTCGCTATGTTTATGGGAACGGTTGATATTGATGGCGCTCCGCAGGCTCGATTTATTTTTGTCCACGAAACATAAAAGCACACGAGTATGCAATGAAAAACCTGAATCAACAAAGCTGTAAAGCTGAAAACATCTGCGCGGCTTAAACACTTATGATGAAAAGCAACCCTGACCATATTCTTAGCGTTACAGACCTTAACCGTCGTGCACGGCAGTTGCTGGAGATACAGTTCTCGATGGTGTGGGTACGCGGGGAAATATCCAACTTGTCCACGCCATCATCCGGCCACAGCTATTTCACACTCAAAGACAACAAAGCGCAGATACGTTGCGCGATGTTTAAAGGCAATAACTCGCTGCTGCGCTTTAAGCCGGAACACGGCATGCAAATCATCGCACGCGGGCGCGTGAGCCTCTATGAAGGGCGCGGCGACTACCAGCTAATCATTGAAAACATGAGCGTCGATGGCGCAGGCAATCTGCAAATTGCATTTGAACAGTTGAAACAAAAGCTAGCTGACGAACGCTTATTCGACGAGGAGTTTAAACAAGCGCTGCCAGCTTTTCCGCAGCATATTGGAGTGATCACATCGCCAACAGGTGCTGTAATACGCGATATTTTATCGGTATTAAAACGCCGCTTCCCCGCAATTCGCGTGAGCATTTTCCCTGTGCCAGTACAGGGTGAATATGCAGCTCCCGCCATCGTGCATGCATTAGCTTTAGCCAATCAACAAGCCGACATAGACACACTGATTCTCGCACGCGGCGGCGGTTCGCTAGAAGATTTGTGGGCATTCAATGAAGAAGCCGTTGTGCGTGCCGTGTTTGCTAGCGAAATTCCCGTAGTCAGTGCCGTCGGCCATGAAACTGACTTTACGCTGTGTGATTTTGTCGCCGATGTACGTGCGCCTACGCCGTCCGTAGCCGCTGAAATGCTATCGCCCGATCAAGCTGATATTGCAACATTGCTCGCCGACTATCTACGCCAACTCACCTCATTCGCGCAACGTAGCATTGCAGCGCAACGCCTGCACTTACTGCACTTGACGAAACGCTTGCGCCACCCCAAACACGCCTTGCGCGAGCAACAGCAGAAACTCGACCATCTGGAATGGCGATTTCGGCAAGCGCTCATTAAAAACCAGCAAAATCCAGCGCGTCGCTTAGAAAAACTGCAGACAAAACTGCAGCCATTTAATCCACTACAACAGATACAAACACTACGTTTGCGCGTTGCGCGTGCGCACGATGATTTATTGAAAAACACACTGCAAAATTTGCACGCCCAACGGCAGCGTTTGCAGTATTTAGTTGCGCTTTTGGATGGCATCAGCCCGCTTAACACACTCAAACGCGGTTATGCCATTGTGCAAGACGAGCAACACAACACGCTCACGAACGCCTCTACAACAACCGTAGGTGCGCATGTTTATGTGCGCCTGTTTAACGGCCAGCTGGCTTGCGTCGTCAAAACAATAGAAGCCTGAATACATGCCTAAAAATGGGCGATTCTTGACAGTACATACTGCGCTGCCTAGCATGCGGCCTGCCCTATTATCCATCCGCTATCCCGTGCGTTATTCGCTTTGAAGTCACTCTATTCTTAAACAGGTTTTTACTCGTGCTGTCATTCCACCAAGCCGTCGTAGACGATATTCAAACGGTCAACGCACTTATTCTAAAACAACTGCATTCCGAAGTGCCGATGGTGGAAAATGTTGGTCACTATATTGTCGATGCCGGCGGAAAACGCTTACGCCCATTGTTGGTGTTGCTCGTTGCCAAAAGTTTACATTACGTCGGCACACAGCATATTGACATGGCAGTTATCGTCGAATTCATTCACACAGCCACGCTGTTACATGATGATGTCGTAGACGTTTCCTCGCTACGCCGTGGCCGCGCTACGGCTAACTCCCTATTTGGCAATGCGCCCAGCGTGCTAGTGGGCGATTTTCTTTACTCGCGTGCTTTTCAAATGCTGGTGACACTAGCAGACATGAACATCATGGGCGTAATGGCAAACGCCACTAATATCATCGCAGAAGGAGAGGTGCTGCAACTGGTACACGCTGGCGACATCAACACCAGCGAAGCGCACTACCGCCGCGTCATTCGTTGCAAAACAGCACAATTATTCTCAGCCGCTGCAGAATGCGGCGCGCGCTTGTGTAAAGAGCCAGAGGAAATTTGTCAAAAGTTCAGCCGCTATGGGCTGCATCTAGGCACGGCCTTTCAATTGATTGACGACGTGCTAGATTACAGCGGCGATAGCGAGCAGCTTGGCAAAAACATCGGCGATGATCTGGCCGAAGGCAAACCAACCCTGCCGCTCATTTATACGCTACTACACGGCAACGAAGACGAAGTGGCTATCGTGAAACACGCGATTCTAGAAAAAACTGCAGAAAACTTAGAGCAGATTATCGCTCTCGTAACAAAAAACGGCGCTTTGCTCTACACAGAAAAAGCCGCTAAGGCAGAAGCAGAAAGTGCCCTCGCCTGCCTAGATGGCCTGCCCGACTCCATTTACCGCGATCAACTGGCAGCGTTGGCGCACTTTGCGCTACACAGGCAATGCTAAAGCACCCGCTACCACACAAAAAAGGACAACAACCGTGACCGCACCCAGTGCGCCAACCTTAGAGCAACGCCTTGCCTGCTGGCCAAAACTACAACAGCAGCGTGCGCGCTACGACAACATTACTCTGGCGGCACTGTTTGCGGCGGACAAACAGCGAGTAAGCGATTGCTGCATTGAAGCGGCCGGTTTACGACTGGACTATTCCAAACACTTTATAGACACACAGACGCGCGATGTGCTTCTGCAACTGGCAGAGCAAGCGGCATTACCGGCCGCGATTAACGCATTGCTACACGGGGATAAGGTCAACAACACCGAAAAACGCGCAGCACTTCACACCGCATTGCGAAGCACAAATAGCCCACTTCACGGCCAAGAAATTGCAGATGTTTTGACGCGTATGGAAGGAGTGGTTGCCGCTATACACAATGGCAGTTGGCGCGGTTTTAGCGGCGAGAAAATTAGCGACATCGTTAATATAGGCATCGGCGGCTCTGATCTTGGCCCACAAATGGCCACGCACGCGCTTAACGATTTCAACACACAAAACGTGCGGCTGCACTTTGTATCGAATGTCGACCCATCCTGCCTGCAAGAAATCCTCGCACACTTAAATCCTGCGCGAACACTGTTTATTGTTGCGTCAAAATCTTTTACCACGCTGGAAACATTACTAAACGCGGAAGCTGCCAAGCACTGGATACTGGCCGCTACAAACAGTGAGCAAGCCCAAACCGCCATCTCTAAGCATTTTGTAGCGATATCAACTGCCGTGCAAAAAGCACAAGCCTTTGGTATTGATGCCGCCAATATTTTGCCCATTTGGGATTGGGTTGGCGGGCGCTATTCGCTGTGGTCGGCTATCGGCTTACCCATTGCGCTGGCTGTTGGTATGCGAAATTTCCGCCAAATGCTGGCAGGCGCTGCGGCAATGGATGAACATTTTGCCACTGCGCCGCTTGTGCAAAACATGCCTGTGATAATGGGATTGCTGGGGGTTTGGTACCGGCATTTTTGGGGCGCACATAGCCATGCTGTGCTGCCTTACGATCACTATTTGCGTTACTTCCCCGACTATTTACAACAATTGGACATGGAAAGTAACGGCAAAAGCGTCAGTCGCGAAGGTCTCACCCTACCCTATTCCAGCGGCCCAATTATTTGGGGCTCTGTCGGCACCAATGGCCAACACTCCTTCCACCAATTACTGCATCAAGGCACTCACTTTATCCCCGCCGATTTTATTTTGACGCTCCACGGCCGCACAAAAAACACCGAGCGGCACTGCCATTTACTCGCCAATGGATTAGCGCAAAGCCAAGCACTAATGTGTGGGAAAACGCTCGAACAAGCAGAAAATGAGCTACGCCAACAAGGCGTATCTGAAACCGAAATCACATCCCTAGCACCGCATAAAACCATTCCAGGTAATCGCCCCAGCAGCATTATCAGTCTCGACGCGCTTACCCCATTTACCCTTGGTGCGCTTGCCGCGCTGTACGAACATAAAGTGTATGTGCAGAGCGTATTGTGGAATATCAACCCATTTGACCAATGGGGTGTAGAGCTAGGCAAACAATTATCCATGCCTATTTTTCATGAACTAAACGGCGCGCCAACTATAAACGGCAACATGCAAGATGCTTCCACCACCGCGCTAATAGTGCGTTATCAACAATTAAGCAAGCCGGGCAAGGCATGAAAACGCTGGTTCTCGGTGGCGCACGCTCTGGAAAAAGTCGTCATGCAGAAAAACTTGCGGCAAGCACCGACAAACAAAAAATCTATATCGCCACTGCACAGGCACTGGACACCGAAATGCAGCAGCGCATTACAAGACATCAACACGACCGCGGCAACGGCTGGCACACCATTGAAGAACCACTACTGCTAGCGGAAACACTGGCTGTACACGTAAACGAAAACAAGGTGATATTAGTCGACTGCTTAACGCTATGGCTCACGAATTTACTGTTAGCAGGCGAAAATATTTTTATGCGCGAGCGAAAAGCCTTGCTGCACACGCTGCCGCAATTAACAGGCGATATTATTTTTGTCAGCAATGAGGTTGGCTTAGGAATTGTAGCGGCTGATGTGCTGTCGCGGCGTTTTGTGGATGAGGCCGGACACTTGCATCAAGCACTGGCGGCGCAGTGCGAGCGCGTGCATTTTTTGGTAGCAGGGCTTGCGCAAAATCTAAAATAAAAACACGACATTATGGCTCTAACCTCTACCGAAGAATTCACAAATCAATTAACCCATAATCCTCTTTCAGCACCTTAATGATTTCCGCCTTTGGATTATCAGACAGCGTGAGATTTTTCCCCGTTATTTTCTCAGCAATACCCAAATATATTGCTGAAACCTGCATCAATACAGCTTCTGGCAATGCGTTATTGTCTGCTAGAGCCTTTCGCTCCTCCATACGGTTTTTATTCAGAAGAATATCTGGGTCAGGAAAATAACTAAGCAATAACTGACGAAATTCTTCTTTGGAGTTTTCTATTACAACCCCTTTGCTGTAAGCCGCTGCATCCCAAATACGCGACGAATCTGGTGTTCCAACTTCATCCATATAAATCAATTTTTCTTTACCGTTTTTATCCGCGACGTAACCAAATTCAAACTTCGTATCTACAAATATTTGACCGATTTTGGCGAGTTCTTCGCTAATAATATCGAAGCCTTCTTTCAATAACTTTTCGTAGACAGAAATATCACTTGCCGATATAAAGCTGAACGCAGCGTAATTATTTTTTATATCCCGCCTTGAGATATTTACATCATCCGCCTCAGGCACTCCGTGAATGCCTTTTAAAACACCCTTTGTGGAGGGCGTTATCAAAACATCTGCCAATTTTTGATTTTTTTTCAAGCCGTCAGGAAGACGTATGCCGCAAAAATCTCTCTCGCCTGCCGCATAGGCGCGCCACATAGAACCAGTAATGTATTGCCGCGCAATTGCCTCAATTAAAACAGGTTTTGCTTTTTGTACGATCCACACAAAAGGATGGGGAGTATCGAGAATATGACTATTCGCTAAACCGCGCTCCTGAAATAACCTGAACCAGTGGTTTGATACGGCATTCAGGGTGGCACCTTTGCCTGGCACGCCATTCATGCCGCCTTCGCCATGCCAAATACAATCAAAAGCAGAAATGCGATCACTGATGACCATCACGGCCAACAGCGTATTGCACGGCACTTTGTAATTTTTTTCCACAATAAGACGTTCGCTGTCCTCTGGCGTTAGCCAATACACAGAGCGTACTTTTCCATTGTGTATTGGGCTTGCCGTCCGAATCGGCAGATCATTGTTAACAGCGAGTACTTTATCAGCAGCATTCATAAAAAACTCCCCTTAAAGGGCTGGATGACACACAAAATCAGGCGGCTATTTTGCACGCACTTTTCAAATTGTGTGCAACCGCCGTGTAATATATCGGCCTAATTTACTAGAGATCATGAAATGGCACGTATCTTAGTGTTTGATTCCGGCGTGGGCGGATTATCCGTACTCGCAGCAGTTCAACAGGAGCTACTCGCACAATCACCGATCCAACACCAATGGATTTTTTGTTCGGATAACGCCTTTTTTCCTTACGGAATAAAAAATGAAACAGAACTGCTGGTGCGGGTCGCATCTGTTGTGCAAGCACTCTACCGCCACTACGAGCCAGACATTTTAATTGTGGCCTGTAATACCGCCAGCACCGTGGCATTGGAACAGGTGCGCGCCCTACTGCCATGCCCCATTGTTGGGGTTGTGCCAGCCATAAAACCAGCCGCAGGATTAAGTCAGTCACGCGTTATCGGCTTGCTCGCCACACCCGCCACTATTTCACGGGCTTACACGCACAAACTAATCAGCGACTTTGCCAGCGATTGCGAGATTATATCAATAGGCAGCAGTGAGCTTGTGTGGATGGCAGAGGGTTACCTTCTGCAAAAAAATCCCGACACACAAAAACTCCGAGCCATTTTAAAGCCGCTGCATGATGCTGTTATTCAAAAAAATATCGACACCGTTGTATTGGCCTGCACACACTTTCCGCTACTGAATCAATTTCTAGCGGAACAGCTACCCAGCATTGCCCATTGGGTTGATTCTGGAGATGCAATTGCACGTCGCGTAACGTGGCTGCTGGAAAGCCTTTCTGTACAACAACAGTCCTGCACCACACATGAAAATCAAAAGGCCAAGATCAGCGAAAATATCGCGCTATTTACCCGCCTAGACAACAATGCGTTTGCACTGCGACACGCGCTTTCACAGTTTCAACTGTACAAGCTAGAAGAGCTGACGATCTAATCAAGGTGATTTTTCTCGCCAACTGTTAACAATTTTGCAAAATAAATCGGCCGTTCTTTCTGCGTCGTAATTCGCGCTGTGCGCTTGGCGATTATCAAATGGGATGTCCGCCGCCATGCAGGCTTTAGCCAACACGGTTTGACCATAGGCCAAGCCAGCCAAAGATACCGTATCAAAACAAGAAAATTGGTGAAATGGATTGCGCTTGACCAGCTCGCAGCGTGCAGCGGCCGCGATTAAAAAACCAAGATCAAAGTGTGCATTATGCGCAACCATAATGGCACGAGTACACCCGTGCTCTTTCACGCTCTTTTTCACCTGTGTAAAAATGTCATTAAACGCAGCGTATTCAGTAATGGCATCACGGTTAGGGTCATGAGGCTTGATGCCCGTGAAATCGAGTGCGGCTTGTTCGAGGTTTGCGCCCTCAAATGGCTTCACACGATTAAAAAGAGTTCTTTCACGCACAAGGTGTCCGTCATGGTCATAACCCACAAAAACGGCTGCCACTTCTAAAACGGCATCGGTATTCGCATTAAAGCCGCCGGTTTCAAGATCAACCACCACGGGCAAAAAACCGCGAAAACGCGCAGCTAAGGTCGGCAGCATGACTGTTTTTTGAAACGCTTCAGCAAAAGAGGAAAACTCAATCATATTTTTGTCTGTTCATATTCTGCGGCTGTACGCGTCCATTTAAGCGTTTTACCTGCCAACAACGGAACCAGTGTTTCACCACCAAAATCAAGCTGATCCATTACAATTTGCGGCTTTTGAATCAAGGTAGTCTTGGCTGTATTGCGTGGCAATCCGTAAAAATCTGCACCAAAAAAACCGGCAAATGCCTCTAACTTATCGAGCTTGCCAGCGCGATCAAACGCCTCTGCATACAACTCAAGAGCATGCAACGCGGTATAACAACCGGCACAGCCACAAGAAGTCTCCTTCTTATTCTGTGCGTGTGGTGCTGAATCAGTGCCCAAAAAAAACTTTGGATTACCGCTCGTAGCGGCCGTTATCAATGCCGCTTGGTGAACATCGCGCTTGAGTATCGGCAAGCAGTAAAAGTGCGGATAGATGCCACCGGCCAGCATGTCGTTGCGATTAAACAACAAATGATGCGCCGTGATAGTAGCCGCAATAGTTGGCGCAGCGTCACTAACAAAATCCACCGCGTTTTGCGTAGTGATATGTTCAAGCACTATCTTTAGTGCCGGAAAATCACGCGTCAATGATAGCAGCGTGCGCTCAATAAACACAGCTTCACGATCAAAAATATCAATGTGCGAATCAGTAACCTCACCGTGCAGTAACAACGGCAAGCCAATTTTTTCCATCGCGGAAAATACAGGGTAGAGCTTGCCAATATCTGTTACGCCTGCGGCGGAATTCGTGGTAACCCCGCTTGGGTAAAGCTTACAGGCATAAACAAAACCGCCGGTATGCGCAGCCATCATTTCAGCAGGGACTGTGTTATCCGTTAGATACAAGACCATTAGGGGATCAAAGTCACTCCCTTTAGGTCTAGCAGCTAGAATCCGTGCTCGATAAGCCGAAGCTTGCTGTGTTGTGGTAACAGGGGGGACGATATTTGGCATGACTATCGCGCGCTGAAATTGGCAAGCGGCATCCGCAACTGTACGCATGAGGAAGTTGCCATCACGCAGATGGATATGCCAATCGTCTGGGCGAGTAATAGTGAATGTGCGCATAGCAGACGGACTACAACAGAAATGAGACTTTCGCTCGGGTGCCTGCATGCTAGCGAGTGCCTGTCGGCTTGTCATGCATTTTTGCGCACAAAACACGAACAGGCCGCTTAAAAGCATTCGCTGCCGAAACCAGCATCGAAAAAACCAAGATTGGGATGGCCACACCGCCACGGGTTACGGACCGTAAAATCGTCACATTTCATTCGGCAAATCAAGGCTATACTTACTGTCCGTTATTTGGCTTGAGCGTGCGGGGCTGCACGCTGCAATCAAGTCAACTAAAAGGAAAAACGCTTAAATACAAGCAGTTATATAACTACAAAAGTCATTACAAAGAGGATGCGCGTATGACTACTTTTTGGACGGGCTCTGCGCTCGCTGCCGATTATGGGCAAGGCCATGCACTGGCCTTGCGCAGACCCACACACTCAGCGCAACAACAGGCCGCAAGATGCGAAAAAGAACTCGCTATGCGCCAGCAAGCGTTTCGCCACCTTAATATGGCAATCCGCGCAGCCATGCTCGCCCAACTAGATGAACAGGAAGCGTCTGGCACGGTCGATGAATGTGAAGTTTTTATGCATGCTGACGGCTGCGAGAGCTACTTGCCATTGACTACTAGCCCCTACTGAACGTATAGCAAATCACACAAACAAATAGACGAAACAATCATTTCATCCAAGGTCATATTTGCACGGTTTCTCCAAAAACGCTTGAGATTAGCCCAGAGTTTCTCAATAGGATTAAGA
>JAYVJM010000066.1:0-13677 GCA_043769275.1 Cellvibrionales bacterium
GGTAAGCACCCATCAAGCTGGTGCGTTTACGTTTGTTACCATCAACATAGCCGAACACCCGCTTGCCGGGCATCGCCCATGCGTATTGCCTTTCAGTACGCGATTCAAACCCTGTTTCATCTAGGAAAACATAAGGCGTTTGGCTTTGTACTGTTTTGCAGTATTTTTTCAGGTAACGCCGCCGCCTGTCTTCATGTGCGAGACTTTGCTGATAACGCAAAGTCTTTTTTTACGCACCATCCCCATTCGCATTAATGCTCGCGAGATAGCATTTACGCTCACATTGAGATGCGCGGCCAACTCCTTTCTTTTGGGCTCGGTTTGCTGGGTTGATGATCATCAGGTTCAGATAGCCATTTATAGATCGTGCTGCGTCCAACAGAAAATAATGCTGCTGCTTCCGTTTTGCCGCTACCCTTTTTGATATGCAACAACACGCGTTTTTTAAGGTCTTGACTGTAGTTCATCCGATTAGTATACGCCTGTCTTGTTGTTTATGCGATTAGCTATAGTGATGCTTTTGGATTGTGTGTTGTGTTGTGGCGTTGTGTATTGCGCTGCAACAGCCGGAAATGGTTGCGCAAGATTAAGCGCGGGAACAGCCGGCTGTGTTAGCACAAGACACCAGAAAAATGAACAACAACATTGCCGCACACTTGCTTGTAACTATCTGCATATCAGTAACTCTCGACAAAAACGATGGGTGTTTCCACCCATCGAAAAAAGTAACAACAACTCAAAAAACAGGAGCCCTGTCGCGGTTATTTGAAAGGTGTTTTTGCTTTCTTGGCAAAACCAAAAGCATCAGCCATGACGTGATAAATCACATTTTGCTCCACGTTTCCTTGAAACAAATAGGCATGTGGTCCTTGAGCGTAAATGCCCACGTCGTCACCCGCATGTGTTTCTGCATCCATCGGCACCGTTGCTTCTTGCATGTAGTTGATGCTGGCGGTATCGACCGCAGTTAAGTCTGGGCGCAGTGCGACGCCTGCGTAGGTGGCAGACACCGTGCCCTCATTCGACGGACTAAATTCTTTGCGCTGCATGCCGCCTGTCCAACCAGAGCCGTTGGCGTAAGAAAGCGTGGTGTACGGCAATCCTTGCGAATCAGCCAGAGCCACTCCGTCGATTGCGGCTTTGCCCAAAATCGGGTTGCCGCGTGAAGGGTAACCGCCGATAGTGAAAACATGGCTGTGGTCGGCGGTAACGATAATCAGCGTGTCTTTGTCGCGGGTTAGCTCTTGCGCTTTTTTAACCGCTTTTGCCATCTCAATCGTATCCGTCAGCGCGCGTGCCGCGTTGCCGGCATGGTGCGCATGGTCGATACGGCCACCTTCTACCATCAGGAAAAAGCCTTTTTTATTGTTGTTCAGAATTTTAATGGCCTTTTCTGTCATGTCCGTTAACGAAGGTTCGCCAGCCGTGTCCTTGGAGCGATCTGCCTCGTAATGCATATGTGAAAGCTCGAACAAACCCAGCAACTGTTGGGATTGTTCGGTATCGACGGCATCAAAGGCTGCTTTGTTCCACACATAAGTATGTTTAGGTTTTGCCACCCACTCTGCGGTTAGATCACGGCTGTCTTTGCGACGACCTTTTAGTGTGGGGTATTCAGGATCAGCCACCGTACTGGGCATGAAATAACTGCGGCCACCGCCAAGCATAACATCCAGCCCATTGCCATAAGGAAACTCGATCAATTGCCGCGCAATATCTTTAACGATCGCGCCTGCTGGCAAGTTGCTGTCGGCTTCCCAATCACGGTTAGAAATGTGCGCGTAGTTCACGGCAGGTGTTGCATGGGTAATGCGGGTGGTGGTGACCACGCCAGTTGACAGCCCCATTTCCTCGGCGCGCTCAAGAATCGTTTTCACGCTTTTTGCCGCCGTTATTTCGGCATTGGACTCGTTTTTCCGAATGGTCTGATCAACTGAAATTGCGCCCTCGTTGGTTTTTACCCCAGAAACCATTGCTGTGGCCGTGGGTGCGGAGTCAGACGTTTGCTGATTGGCACTCGCCGTTACAGACAGCGCGCGATAAGGAAACTGCTCAAAGCTCAGGCGGTTGAATTCGCCATCGACACCGCGCAACTGCCCTTCCATAATGCGCGCAGCGGTAACGGTGGAATTTCCCATGCCGTCGCCAATAAATAAAATTACGTTTTTAGCTTTTCCCATATTTCTAGGCGTTTTTTTTGCGGCTTCGACGGTTGCTTTTCCCGCATCAAACCACGCTTGGGCGTTGGTGGGCGCGTCTGCCGCGCAGGCTAAATCAATACTGGCAAATAGCGCAGTGCTGATAGCGATGGATAACAGGCTGCTGGATGGCTTTAATGAGTGCATCGTCGTCATAGAAAATCCCTGAAGTGTTAGGTTTGGAGGTGCCAAAGCTATAACTGGAACATGACAATGCCATGACGAGATACGTCAAAATCATGTACTGAAGCGGTAACGCATGCAGGAAAAAAGAAGCCAATGGTGTGCGGTTATCTATTGCTGCTTCTGTTTGTCTATACTGAAAGCGGCCGGCATGAAGCGGGTATAGGTATATTCCAGCGGAGGGATCGGTGACTGCAAACAATCTGACGACAAACAGCGCGCCTTCCGGCAGTGCTGCCTCCAGTAAAGAATCACAATCGAAGCTGCGTATTGGCGACATGCTGACCGATGCTGGTTTGATTAGTCCTGCGCAACTGCAACAGGCTTTGGCGCAGCAACGCAGCAGCGGCAAAAAACTGGGCAGAGTTTTTATCGACATGCATTTGGTGGAGGAAGACGTATTCCTTCACCTACTTGCGAAGCAGCTAGGCACGGAGTTTGTCGACTTGTTGACATACTCTTTACGCCCAGAATTGGTCTTGCGACTGCCTGAAAAGATGGCGCGTCGCTATCGCGCATTAGTGCTGTCTGAGGAAGGTAACAACACGCTTCATGTGGGCATGGCTGATCCGCTAGACCTGTTTGCTCAAGACGAATTGGCGCGCATATTAAAGTGCAGCATTAAGCCGGTTGTGGTGCGCGAGGCGGAGCTTCTGCAATGGATAGAACGCCTTTATCGTAAAACGAGCCAAATCGCCAGCATTGCCACTGAGCTGGAAGGCGAGCTAAAACAAACAGATTTTGATCTTTACTCACTCGCCGGCGATGCCTTGCTGGCCGACGCTCCTGTGGTGCGCTTGTTGCAAAACCTGTTTGAAGATGCCGTAAATATGCATGCGTCGGATATCCATATTGAGCCGGATGAGCACGTTGTACGTATCCGGCAGCGTGTTGACGGCGTGCTCCATGAGCAAACCATGAAGGAAACGCGCATCGCATCCGCACTTGTTTCGCGGCTAAAAATCATGTCGGGCCTCGACATTTCTGAAAAGCGTCTGCCGCAAGATGGCCGTTTTGCTATGCGCGTGGGCAAGCGCAACATTGATGTGCGTTTATCCACCATGCCGGTGGCGTGGGGAGAGTCAGTCGTGATGCGCTTGCTGGATCAAAGCGCGGGTCTGTTGAATTTGGAGGAGTTGGGCATGTCGGAGGTAATGGCTGCCCGCCTGCGTCTGCAAATTAACCGGCCGCATGGATTGATTCTGCTAACAGGCCCCACCGGCTCTGGTAAAACCACCACGCTTTACTCTGCGCTCAATTCGCTCAATACGCCGGAACGTAAAATTATTACCGTGGAAGACCCTGTGGAATATCGTTTGCCACGCATTACCCAAGTGCAGGTGAACGTCAAAATTGACCTGAGTTTTGCTCGCGTATTGCGTTCAGCCCTGCGCCAAGACCCAGACGTTGTCTTGGTCGGCGAAATGCGTGATCAAGAAACGGTTGAAATTGGCTTGCGTGCGGCAATGACCGGGCATTTAGTGTTTTCATCCTTGCACACCAATGATGCGGCATCCAGCGCCATGCGGCTCATTGACATGGGAGCTGCCCCCTATTTAGTGGCCAGCTCTTTGCGAGCGGTTATGGCGCAACGACTGGTGCGTAAACTTTGCGAACACTGCCGAGAATCTTATGCGCCGGATGCGCAAGAACAGGTGTGGCTGCACTCATTGGCAAGCATGGAGGTGCTGGGCTCTTTTTGGCGTGGGCGTGGATGTACACGCTGCAATAACACCGGTTATCACGGGCGCTTTGCTGTACATGAATTCTTGGAAATGACACCACCTTTGTTGGACGCACTGCGTCAAGCCAACCCTTCTGCCTTTGCGAAGGCCGCCGCTGTTGCGCCGGGCTTTGAGCCACTGGCGCGCTGTGCATTGCGTGCAGCTTCTGATGGCCGCACCAGCGTTGCCGAGGTGCTGCGACTTAGTGCGTCACTTGATGAAGCCATCACGGAGTAAGCTCAATATGCTTTATCTTTACACAGGAAGGAATGCACAAGGGGCTGCCGTGTCAGGCGAAATAGAGGCTGGCAGCGAGCAACAGGCAGCTCGTCAATTAGCAGGAATCTCTATTACCCCCCTGTTAATTCGCCAGCAGAGTGGTGGCGGTGCTGCCGACTCGACATCCGAAGCTGTGCGTAAACCGCTTTTTCAACGTGTGCGTACCGACGAGCTAATTGTTTTATGCCGTCAAATGGCGGCACTGACAGGTTCTGGTGTTCCTATTGTGCGCACAGTGGGCGGACTAGCGGACTCCAATCGCAATCCTATGCTGCGTGATTGCCTGCGCGTTGTGCAGCATGACTTGGAGTCGGGTCTTGGTATGTCAACCGCACTACAAGCCTTCCCAAAAATATTTTCGCCGCTTTTTATAAGTATGGTTCATGTTGGCGAGAATACAGGCCGCCTAGATATTGCCTTCAAGCGACTATCTGAATATATAGAAAAGGAGCGTGAAACACGTAAGCGCATGCAGCAAGCGGTGCGTTATCCAACCATTGTTTTTTCCGCCTTAGCTGCCGCCATTTTGGTGATTAACCTTTACGTTATCCCTGCATTTGCCAAAGTCTTTAAACAGTTCAAGACCGAGCTGCCCTTGCCTACACAGTGGCTAATTGCCAGCAGTAATTTTTTTGTGACCTACGGCCCCGAAATGCTATTTTGCGTAATTGTTTTTGCTTTTTTCATGCGGCGCTGGCTGAAAACCATGCCAGGTCAATTGTGGTGGGGGAAACAACAGCTTCGCCTGCCGATCTTGGGCGGCATTTTTGAGCGAATCATACTGTCACGCTTCGCGCACTGTTTCTCCATAATGATTGCTGCAGGGGTTCCCATTGTCAGCACCCTGAGTGTGGTATCACGCGTACTAGAGAACGAACATGTAGGGCAAGCCATTCTTAACATGAATGCAGGCATAGAACGTGGCGATGGCTTTACTCGCACAGCGGTTGCCAGCGGCATGTTTACGCCACTCGTGTTGCAGATGATGATGGTGGGCGAGGAAAGCGGCTCCTTAGATAAGATGCTGTCTGAGGTGGCGCGTTTTTACGAGGAGGAGGTGGACTACGACATCAAGCGCCTAGGTGATGCAATAGAACCTATTTTATTGGTGGCTATGGGGGCTTTAGTACTGATGATGGCGTTGGGCGTTTTTCTTCCTATGTGGGATATGGGACGCGCAGCCACTGGCAGGGGATAGTTTTTTACCCACTTGCGGCTTGCTTGCCCATTTTTTTCTTGCAACAATCATAAAATGCTGTATTTTTTTGCATAAACCGCATGATAAAACTGGACGCAAAGCGATTTAAGCTCTAAACCTAAAGATAGAAATAGTCGTGCTGAAGAAGCTGGATTATTTCCCATTGAATGGCAGGATGCCTGCGTGTTGTGGGATAAGTACACGGTTAAGGCTCATAGCCATAAGGGGGGTGCCAAGATGGGTATTTGTGTCACAGAATTGAGAGATTACGTGATTCGCCCGACGCTCAAGCAGCTAGGGCAGTACAGTAAAGCCGCCGAAAATTTGTTGTTAGGAACGGCGGCACAAGAATCCAGCGTAGGGTTTCATCTGCGACAGCACAATAGCCACAATTTAGGTATTTACCAAATTAGCCCTCAGCGTCATATTCGGGTGTGGGATCACTATTTGGTTACCTTGCCCGAGTTGGCCAGCGACATTCGTGGGCTTGCCAGCCAGCACGAATTTCTTGAGCGTCCACATGCGGAGCTCACCACCAATCTTAGTTATGCTACGGCGGTTGCTTGGGCTATATACCGCCAGCACGCAGTCGTGATGCCGTGTAACGCCAACAACATCCAAGCATTAGCGCAACAGTGGCTGCTGCATTTTTCACACCGAGCACCCTCTTCGCAAAGCATGGGTGAGAGACGCGCCCAATTTATTGCTAATTACCAGCAGTTTATTCAAGCAAAACCCTTGGCGGTAGCTTGACGATCCGTCGCTAAGGACTGCGCCAACAATAACATCCTGATTTACCGTTCACCCTGAGCTTATCGAAGGGCGCGTGCGCAAGCGGTGGCTCGACAGACTTGCCAAGAACGCTTGAATTGTTTTGGTGATTGGCACTAGTTCTGCGATAGATCGGACGATGGCAGCTATTCTCAATTGCTACAGCCGTGAGTGAAATACAGGCAACTGCGGGGATAGTGGCGGCTCTGCGTCAAAAAAGTCAAAATGCACACCCCCTGCTGAGGTGTCTGCATTGAAACCACAACCCTATTCTATTGAAAGAGCGACTATTGCTATTGTAGGCGGCGGCATGGCGGGTGCTAGCTTGGCGTTATTACTGGCGCAGAAACTGCCACATAGTCGCATTGTTTTAATCGAGCAAAATAGCTTGCAAGCATCCTCGGCGGAACAAACGGTTTTGCCCAGTTTTGATGCGCGCTCTACGGCACTGTCATGCAGTACGCAGCGCATTCTGTTGTCCTTGGGTTTGTGGAATGCACTGAAGGAAAAGGCCGCACGCATTGCTGCTGTGCATGTGTCGGAACGTCATCATGTGGCCGGCATGTTGATGCGTGCGGAAGAAGATGCATTACCCGCGCTGGGTTATGTAGTTGAAAACCGCCACTTGGGTTTTGTTTTGCTGGAAGCACTGAAAGCGTGTGCCAATGTTGAATGCCTGGAGCACACACACACAAAAGCCGTGCGTTTTACTGCAGACTCGGCTCTTCTGACAATCGAGAAAACAGCAGAGGAGGCTTCTTCTTTTGAGCTGGCAGCGAGCTTGATCGTGGTTGCTGATGGCAGTCAGTCTGCGTTGCGCCAGCAATTGGGTATCGCGGTAGATCAGTCGCCGTATTCGCAGCGTGCAATCATCGCCAATATGATTGTTGATAAGCCGCATCAAGGCATTGCCTATGAACGATTCACGGAAACCGGCCCTATCGCTTTGCTGCCACTACAGGATTGCGCACTGCAACACAGCCGCTACCTTCATCGTATGGCACTGGTGTGGACAGTGCCAGAACGGGAAGCCGAGCAAGTGTTGAGCCTCTCAGACACTGATTTTATAGCGCGTGTGCAGGCATGCTTTGGTGAGCGATGCGGTGTTTTACAAGCGGCGGGTGCGCGGTTCGCTTATCCGCTGGTACTCACGCAAGCGCGTGAACAAGTGCGTACGCGCTTGGTTTTATTTGGTAATGCAGCACATAGCCTGCATCCAGTGGCAGGGCAAGGTTTTAATTTGATTTTGCGTGACTGTTTGGCTCTGGCCAATACACTCGCAGCCGGACAATCCCAAATGCGCGACGTGGGTGAGTTGGCTTTGTTGCAGCAATATTTGCGTACCCAAGCATGGGATCAGCAAAAAACGATTACCGCCAGCGATTGGCTGCCACGCCTGTTTTCTTCGCGTGAGCGGGCGCAAAAAACGTTGCGCACTGCGGCTTTGTTAGGCTTGGATTTTCTGCCTGGCATGCGTGAGCGTTTTGCGCGTTCTGCAACGGGTATTTGAGGGCTGTCTGCCATGAATGAGCCAAAAGAATCGCCTGCCGGTAGTGGTGACCTGTTTGATATTGCCATCGTCGGCGGCGGCATCGTTGGCAGTGCGCTGGCCTGTGCGTTGGCAGACAGCGACTATCGCGTGATTTTGATTGACAGCAACAGCGCGAAAGCCTTTTCAAAAGCCGATTTTTTTGATGCGCGTGTTGTGTCGCTGGCGAGTGCTGCACAGGATTTTTTACGCGATTTGGGCGTGTGGGAGAATATGGCCGCACAACGACTGTCGCCGTTTGAGTCTATGCACGTCTGGGATGCCGAAGGCACGGGCGATGTTTTATTCCATTGCGATGATGTACAGCAGCCGGCACTGGGGCACATTGTTGAAAACACGCTGCTGGTCAGTGCGCTACAAGAAAAGTTGCGCAGTGAAGATGCGCGCTATGCCAACATCCATTGGGCGTGCCCAGATACCGTTAGGAATATCAACTTCACCCCCGAAAAAACGGAAGGCCACGGGGTCTGGGACATTGATCTGCGCAGCAGGAAAACGGTTCGCGCCACATTGATGGTAGCAGCAGATGGCGCCTCTTCCAGTATGCGTAAGTTGGCGGGCATCCAAACGCTGGAGTGGGATTACGGCCACAGCGCGCTGATTGCGACAGTCAAAACGCAAAAACCGCACGCGCGTTGTGCGCGTCAACGTTTTCTTACGCAAGGCCCGCTGGCCTTTTTGCCCTTATGGGATGCACAGGGCGACGAGCACTGGTGTTCCGTGGTGTGGTCGACATCTCCAGCGCAGGCTGACGACTTAAGGGCAATGCCGGAAGCGGATTTTGCACAAACTTTAGAGCGGGCGTTTGAGTCGCGTTTGGGTGCTATAACCGACGTGCGTGGGCGCTTTGTTTTTCCGCTGCGCCAACGTCACGCACAACTGTATTACCGCGAGCAGATTGTCTTAATGGGCGACGCTGCGCACACGATTCACCCGTTGGCTGGCCAAGGCGTGAACTTGGGTTTGATGGATGCCAAAGTGCTAGCTGAAGAGTTGCTGATAGCCAAGGCACGCAGTTTATCGCCTGCACACAGCAGTGTATTGCAGCGTTATCAGCGGCGCCGTCGTGGTGCCAATGTCTCCATGGCGGCGACAATGGAGTTTTTCTTGCGTATATTTGCGCGCCGCGAATTGCCGTTACGTTGGTTGCGTAATATGGGCATGCGCAGCCTGAATCAAGTACCTTTCTTGAAGCGCGAAATTATGCGGCGGGCGATGGGGCTGTAGTATGTGCATTTAAAAACCACCGCCCCAACTGACATATCCGTTCGTGGTGAGCTTGTCGAACCATGAACAGCCCTTCGACAGACTCAGGGCGAGCGGTAAATCAGGCAGTGATGGTTAGCCAAGCACTAAACAAAGCGCAATAGCTGTTCTGGCGTATCCGTGAAGTCTCGTACCACATTGCCCAAACGCAAAGCATCGAAAAGCACAGGCTCGGAATAGCTGTAACAAACGCCTTTTGGCATAGGGTCATCCTCCAAGCCCGAGCCTTCCAGTTCGTCGATCAGCACATGGCGTGTCGTGGCGACCATCAAGCCACGCTGCACTATCAGTGCCAACTCTAGTTGATCGACCGGTAAATTTTGCTCTGCCCAGTTAGCAAAACCTTTATGCGTGCTGATGCCCATCCATGCGCCTTCTGTTTCTATCACATTGTTACGAATGCGCCAGAGAAACGTAGGCTTGCCGTCAATACAGCCTTCTGTGCGATAAATTCCCTCATGCGCGTCGTGAATGGCAATGTCGTACTGGCGCACAGGTTGGTTGCGCAGCGCGTGCGTGATGGCGAGGCCAAGCAAGTCAAATTGATGAGTGCAATGTGCGCGCGGATTATTGTCGTGCAGCAGTGCGCGGGGCGATGTTGAGAGCGACGTGCCGACCAGCGTTTTCAGTACCGCATTGGCACCAGTGCAGGTGTCGAGTGGCACGCGCTGCGGCTGCGGATTGATGGCGGTAATTGTGTGGCCATCGTGAAATAGCGCAATACGAAAACCGTGAATATCGTCTTCCATTTCGGCAAGCACTTGTTGTTTGCTCTCATGGCGCAAACGCACACGGCGGCGATAAATGCCGGTTCCGTAGCAAGGGTTGGGTGTCATTTTGAAGGGTTTGATTGCGCTTGTTTTAACGGCCATAACAGCTCACCTGATAAATAAAAAGCCACGTAGGGTAGGCAGGAATACGAAATAACGGCTCCGTTCATGGCGAGCTTGTCGAACCATAACACCCTTCGACAGACTCAGGGCTAACGGAAGGCAGGCTCTAAAGCGGCTACTCGGGATAGCTAAACTCTGCGTACAGCGGGCAGTGGTCGGACAGTAATCGCCAAGTGTGATTATGCAAGCACGCGGCGGCTTGCAACTGTAAATGACGGTAATAAATTCTGTCCATACGCAACATTGGCCATGCCGAGGGAAAAGTTTTTTGCGGCTTTCCGTGAACGTCTTGCAGGGCTTCCCGCAAGCCACTTTGCAACAATAGCGCGTGCGCCTGTTCTTGCCAGTCATTAAAATCGCCGGCCAAAATCAGCGGCGCATCGAGAGGAATTGTTTGCAGTATGGCTTGAAGTTTTTGCATTTGGTGACGACGTTCCCATGCCAGTAAGCCCAGATGCGCGCACAAAACATGAATGCCGTTTTCCGTGATTGCGTGCAAAACGCCGCGTTGTGAAAATGGCAGAACGCTGATGTCGTGGTTGGCATAGTGCGAAAAGGCAAATTTACTCAAAATGGCATTGCCGTGATGGCCTTGTGGATAAACCGCATTTTTTCCATAAGCATGGTGGCTCCATATGGTGTCAGCCAGAAACTCAAGCTGCGATTCTGAAATCCATTGCGGGTGTTTTTTTACGCGCCGTTGGTTTTCGCCTACCACCTCCTGTAGGCAGAGGATATCCGCCTCGGTTGCGCGTAAAGCATGACGAATATTTCCCAAAACAAAGCGGCGATTGCCAATGTTAAAACCCTTGTGGATGTTATATGACAACACGCGCAACCGCTTTTTTGTCATGTGAGTTCCTTTTTCGCTATCTATTTATTACAGCCAGTAGCGTAACAGGCGCGGGATTTGCCCCAGCATGACAAGCCGCGCATAACGCTTGCTGATGTTTTCAGCTGTAATTTCCTTGCTGTTTTGAACCATTTCTTGAAAATGGTTTTCTATGCTCTCTATGGATGAAGGCTTAAATAGCTCGATATCCAGCTCAATATCATGCAGTAAGCTGCGGTGATTCATATTGCTGCTGCCGATAACCAGCCGCTCATCAATCACCATGTATTTCGTGTGCAGAATCCCTTTGCTGTACGCGTGTATGTGTACACCTGCGTGGAGTAAATCCATGTAATAGGTGCTGGAAAGCGCGGGGAAAAAGGGCACGTCCGATTTTTTGGATACGATGATGTGCACGTCAATGCCGCGAACAGCCGCTGCTTTTAAGGCTCGGATCAGCACATCCGTCGGTGAAAAATAGGCGCTTTCTATCCAAATGCGCTGTGTGGCGCAGCTCATGCTTTCAAGCAGTTTTTTCAGGCGCTTTTTACGCAAGACGCGGCTGTAATTGGTGATGGGGTAGCGCAAAAAATAAGCCGATAGCTTGTGGATGTTGTGCGTCCAAACTGCTGAAAAAAACTCGCCGAGAAGAACGCATCGTCCCCCCGTTACACGCGCGACAGCATCTATCCAGTTGTTGTCGGCGTTGGCGCGAAAAATATGTTTGTCGGTGATATTAAAACTGCCAACCCACGCAATGTATCCATCAACTAAACACAATTTGCTGTGCTGTCTTTTGTTGATGGATGTCCAGCGCATAAGGATGTGGCTTATCCACGCAGCCCGCCTGAGCTGCCCTGTAGACAGGCACCAAGGCAGCGGATGATAAACAGCGAGTTCCGCACCGTGGTTTTGCAGCGCCTTCTGTATGGGCTTGATCGCACCAAAAGACCCTATGCCGTCGACGATGACGCACACCTTGATACCCTGCGCGCTGGCGGCGCACAGCGCGTTCAAAATAGGAATTCCAACCGTATCCAGCTCAAAAATATAGGTTTGCAGTTGGATGCTTTTCTGCGCGCTTTTGATGTCGCTCAAAAGATTATTGAGCCAATCTTCATCGCAAAAAAATACCTGTTCCGTTTCCCATAAGGGTAACGGCGCAAGAAGCTGAGGGTGCTTTTTGTTGTGGAACATAAAAGGCCTGATTGACGAGATCAGCTCATGTCCAGTACGGCATCGACCAGTTTCGCTATGCCAAGAAATGCCTCCGAACTCGATTGCGCAAGCATAAAAGCAGGGGTTGTGACGAGTTTGTGCGTGCGATCGATGCAAATATCGTCAACCGCGCAAGCGGCGTGTACGGCACCTGTGGCATTTATTGCGGCGACTGTTTGGGCATCATCGCCTATCGTTGCCTTAACGCCCTTGCCGAAAATGGCAGCAGCCATAACGGGGGCGATGCAAACCAACCCAATTGGTTTGCCTGCGTGCTGCATAGCTTTTGCAAAGCGCAGGAAATCGGCCTGTACGGTGAGCTCGCTGCCCTTGAGCGCAAAGCTGCACAAGTTTTTTGCAGCACCAAAACCACCAGGCACAATGAGCGCATCGAAGTCTTCTGCGCGTGCGGCGGTGATGGCCTTGATGTTACCGCGTGCAATACGTGCGGCTTCCGTCAGCACATTTCGGCTCTCGCTTGTGACGATATTGCCCGTTAGATGGTTGACGACATCCTGTTGAGGAACGTCTGGCGCGAAGCATTGCACGTTTGCGCCGAGCTGCGACAGGCGCAGCAGCACCAATACGGCCTCGTGAATTTCCGCGCCATCTTTGAAGCCACAACCAGCTAAAACAACGGCTACACGTTTGCTCATAAACACGCTCCCCCAATGACCGGTGTTTCGCGCCAAGCGTAGCGTGAGCGACAAGCCCACTACCGGCGAGAGCGCAATTCTATGCCTATTGCGTGAGGCATGGGCAACTGCTTGAGCGCGACGTATTGCTTCCCTTTATTTTTTGCCACCGCCACCGCAGGTTGCATGAACCCAGGCGGCGCCTTCTGCCAAGGAAAACCCTTCAGCACCATACTGTAGCCGGTGTCGTAGAGTTTGCGCATGTACTCGTTATCAAACTCTTCTTTGTGGGGCGCATTGAAGGAGGAGGGGATGAAGGCAAGGTTAAAATCGACATTATCGCGTTGAGTGGTAGCGTAGATTCGATAAAGATCACCAATGCCTTGGCTGTGGATCAAAGAAGCAACGGCGCGTGCTGCAATGCTGATCGTACCGCGCTCAACTTGTGCCCAGTCAGGGTTCGCCTGCGCATTGCGTATCACGTAAATTTTACGCTCGCGGGCACCTGTGGCTGTCGCGATATCATTGACGCGAATGCCAGACGGATAAGCAAACACCTGCGCCATTATGCCGCCATCCACATGCATTTCTTGGTAGTGTTTGCCGTTGATATCCACGTCAAACATTGCAGGCGGAAGTCCACCAGGCACGGATGCTGATGCAATCATGATCTTTACAAACAAGTCTGCGGCTTTAGCACCGCCATACGTGGCGATTTTCCCCATATCCCAAATAATGGCGCGCCTTGCATCAATATCAGCGGTGGCAATGAGTAAAAAGCGTCCCTTTGCATACTCCGCCGCGATTTCCTTCAGCATATCTTCGGTTACCGATCTGATGTTACGCAGCCGCCCTAAATTGCTGAAGTTCTGCATAGGCGGCTCGCGATGCGTTGATGAGTAATTTCCGACAAAGCGCGAAGGGATTGAGC
>JAYVJM010000067.1:0-8409 GCA_043769275.1 Cellvibrionales bacterium
TCACTGCTGTGTTGGCTATCATTACCGCAAGCCCTTCCCCGCCTATTGGACACAAATGAGCCTGATGGACACCATCCGCCTGCTAATTATCAATGACGACGCTGCGGAAGTTGACCGCCTGCTCAGCATGTTGCGCAATGCAGGACTCGCCCTACGTGCGCAACACGCGCCAAGCCCGGAAGGGCTAGAAAAACTCTTAAACGACCAAGCATGGGATTTATTGCTGGCAGTCGAGGGGGCGACATCCTGTGATGCAAAGGTTGCGCTACGCCTAATCAAAAAGCTCGATAAAGATATCCCCACACTGCTGCTCACAGAGGCAGACATCGAGCAGCGTGGCCGCGCCTTGATCGACGGGCTCAAGGCAGGGGCGCGTGACGTGCTCGCATTAGATGACGACCAGCATCTTCTACTGGCTATCACGCGTGAGCTGGGCAACTTGCAAGAGCGTCGCGAACGGCGCAGCGCAGATCGCAAACTGAAAGAATCAGAACGGCGCTGCCAACAATTGCTCGACAGCTCGCGCGATGCCATCGCCTACGTCGAAGACGGCACCTTTCTCTACGCCAATCAAAGTTTTGCTGATTGTTTTGCCTATGCCTCGGCTGACGACATTGTGGCTATACCCGTCATAGACCTTGTTGCTAGCAAAGATCAAGAAACCTATAAACGCTTTATGAAGGCGTTCAAGCTTAGCGAGTCCGGCACACAGGAGATGAGTCTGCACGGCGCACGGCGCGACAAGAAAGAGTTTCAGGTCGCCATTGCCGTCACTCACGCACTTTATGAGAACGATGCCTGTGTGCAACTAAGGGTGGCCGGTGGGAGTAGCAATGCCGTCGCCGAGCAAAAAACGAAAAAAACCAGTGTGCTTGACATAATGACCGGTGTTTATAGTCGTGCTTATATGGCCAGTGCGTTAAATAGCGCGATCAACGATGCTTCCGAGCGCGACCAATATTCCTCCATGCACATTATACACATTGATGTCTATGAAGAATTGCGCAGCCAGCTTGGCACATCCGGCCGCGATGCCGCCGTTGCCGATTTTGCCGCTCACCTTAAAAGCTTGGTGGGCAGGGAGGGCACTTTGGGTCGGATTGCCGATGACGAGTTTGCTCTGCTGACGAAAGGGATAGATGAGGAACAGCAAACACAGCGAGCGAACCAGCTCTGCAAACAGGTCAGTGGCCACATCTACAAAACCAGCGATAAAACCACACATATTGCGATCAGCATCGGCATATGCCCCATCACAGAAAAAATCACTACGTCGGATCAAGTGCTGGAGCGCGCCCACGTCGCCTGTGTCGAAGCGCGCGCCCTCGGCAAAAAAGGCGGCGGCAGTGCCGCCAAATACCACGTGCTTAAATTGGGCGACAGTAGCAGCAGCAACATTCCTCTTGTGCTAGAGGTCATTGAGCGAACACTTGGGACAAACGGCTTCAAGTTGCAGTTTCAGCCGATTGTCAACCTGCGTGGCGATGTCTCTGAATTCTATGAGGCACTACTCGTCATGCCGCCCGATGAAAACGGGGTCGTTATGGACACCGACGAAGCATTCAAAATCCTTCAGCATGACGATGAGCTGGGAAAAAAAGTGGATCGCTGGACGTTGTTGAATGTCACAAAATTGCTGGCAAAACACCGTGAAACAACAGGCCAGAACACGCGCATGGCGATCAACCTGACAGCCGCCTCCCTCAAAGATGATGGCCTAGCAGCATGGTTGGCTGTGGCGCTAAAAATGGCGAGCTTGCCGGCTGAAGCCATTATTTTGCAAGTGTCTGAAGCGGACATTGCCAGCCATATCAACCACGCCATTACGTTTTGTGCAGCCATACGAACCTTAGGAAGCCAAGCCTGCATCAAACATTTTGGTTGCGCCCTAGATTCCTTCAAGGTGCTTGGGCATCTGGATATCGATCTCGTAAAAATAGACGGATCGTTTACCCAGGATATACAAAAGAAAAATGAAACGCCCGATACGCTGAACGCCTTAATCGCCGAGGTAAACAACACCGGAAAACAAACTATCGTACCTTTTGTTGAAAACGCCACGGTGTTATCCACGCTGTGGCAGGCTGGTGCGCACTTTATTCAGGGGCATTACGTGCAAGCACCCAGCGATAAAATGGATTTTATATTCGCTGACGAGTAGGGAAAAACTTCCGTCGGCTGCATGTTCGACACCTGTTCAGAGCATAAAACATGTCACGCAATCTTGTTCTCGGCTTATTCTTTTATGCGTCGCTCTTGTCGGCAGCAGAGTTGCCTAGCACCGTCAAAAACCTATTGAACAACGAAGGCATTCCGCTCAGTGCCGTCGCCGTATTCGCACAAGAAGTCGATGCAAAAACGCCACTGTTGATCATTAACAATACCAAGATGATGACCCCTGCCTCCATCATGAAGCTGGTCACCACCTATGCAGCACTGGACATGCTGGGTCCAACCTTTCACTGGGAAACCCAGGCTTATACCAGCGGCAAGCTGACAGACGGCGTTTTGAGGGGCGATCTTATCTTTGCCGGCAGCGGCGACCCTAAGCTGCTAACGGAAAATCTTTGGCTGTTTCTGCATCAGCTACGTGAACAAGGTCTGCGCGAAATTAACGGCAACGTAGTGTTGGATAAATCTCTCTTTGCAGAAACGGTTTTTGATGCCGCAGATTTTGACCAAAAACCAACGCGCAGTTACAACGCGGGCACCAATGCTTTTTTGCTTAACTTTGATGCCATTAATTTGCTGATAACGCCCAACACGGGCAACAAAAAGCCCACTATCACCATCAAAACTCCCGTCGCGCTGACTATCGACAATCAAGTAGCGCTCGTTGCCGGTGAGTGCGCCAATTGGCAAGATAAGCTACAAGCAAAATTTAGTGTGACGGCAGAAGGCCTTTTGTTGCAGGCGGGCGGCACTTATGCCGCTTCGTGCAGCGAGCAAGGCTGGAACGTGCTTCCTTATCCGCTGGCGCAGGAAACACTTTTTGCTGCGGTATTTCGCAAACTATGGCGGGAGATGGGCGGCACTTTTAGTGGCGAGGTTGTACGGGGAAAGGTGCCTACTGAGGCGCGCGCGATTGCACAATGGACATCGCCCGACCTGCCTGTCGTACTGCGCGACATCAATAAATACAGCAACAACGTGATGGCCAAACAGCTTTTTTTAACGTTAGGCATCGCATCGAAAGCTGCGCCCACTTCACCACCAGCCACCACAGAAAAAAGCCAGCAGGTACTCAAGGCGTGGCTGCACAGTAAAGGGATCAATGAAGGCGTTGTTAATGAAAACGGTTCCGGCTTGTCGCGCCAAGATAAGATCAGCGCCCAAGCATTGGGTGCGTTACTTATCAACGCGTGGCGGTCGCCCCTCATGCCCGAGTTTATCGCCTCGCTACCGCTGGCAGGAGAAGACGGCTCGCTCAAAACGCGCTTTACCGCCTCCCCCTTGAAGGGGAAAGCGCATTTAAAAACCGGCGGCATCAATAACGTCAAATCAATTGCTGGCTACGTATTTTCTGCGTCAGGAAAACGTTTTGTGGTAGTGATGATCGTTAATCACGAGCACGCGCAAAACAGCATCACAGCGCAAGAAGCGCTGCTGAAATGGCTTTATCAGCAACGCTAAGGGTTTTGCCAACAATAACTTCCCGTTCGTGGTGAATTGTTTCTGTTCATCCTGAGCTTGTCGAAGGAATCGAACCATGAACAGCCCTTCGACAGGCTCAGGGCAAACGGCAAATCAGGACATCATTGTTGGTTAAACGCTGTTTGTTTACGGTGCCGTTTTGACGCAGTGCTGCCCACATTCATCGCCGCGCTCTATTTGCAAAGTGGTGTGCTCAATGGCAAAACGGTGGTGCAGGGCATGAGCGGTCTCGTGTAAAAAAGCATCGTCTGGCTGCCCATTCGGCATCGTAAGGTGCGCGGTAAGCGCTACATCTGTGGTGCTCATGCCCCAAATATGCAAATCATGCACCGCGCTCACGCCCTGCAATGACAGCAGCCAGCTTTGTACCGCGTGTGGATCAATATGCTCAGGCACGCCATCGAACAGTAAATGCAGCGATTGACGCAATAAGCCCCAGCTACCGACGATGATCACAAACGCAATCAGCAAACTCATGACGGGGTCTACCCAGTGCCAGCCCAACAGCAGATACAGTCCGGCGGCCACCATCACCGCTGCCGATACCGCCGCATCGCTCGCCAAGTGTAAAAACGCGCCGCGCACATTGATATCGCCAGCTTGTCCACGCAAAAACAGCAAAGCCGTTAGCGTGTTAATAACAATGCCGATGCCTGCCACCACCATCACGGTATACCCGCCAAAAGGCTGCGGTGCTTGCAGGCGAATAATGGCCTCCCACGCCAACGCGCCCATCGCCACCAACAGCAAAACGGCATTGGCGAACGCCGCCAACACCGAGGCACGCTGCCAACCGTAGCTATGGCGCAGGTTGGGGTGCCATTGCCCAATCCACACCGCCACCCACGCCAGCAGCAGCCCTGCGACATCGGACAAGTTGTGGCCGGCATCCGCCAGCAAGGCCAGCGAATTCACCTTCCAGCCGTAAAAAGCCTCGATGGCCACCATACAAAGATTCAGCGTAATGCCGATAGCAAAAGCACGGTTCAGGGTTGCCGTTGGCATCGGGTGATGGTGGCTGTGGTCGTGGTTCATGGGGAATCCTTGCGATAAGCCACAACAAACAAGCGCCGAAACGGAAACAACACTTTGCCATTTCTTTGGCGCAGGTAAACACTCGCTACGCGCGCATTCAGCAGATCAACAAACTGCTTTTTTTCACTCTCATTGCTTAATGCGTCCATAAACGGACGCAGGCCGGTGCAGCCAATCCATTCCACAATAGCCTGTGGACTATCCATCACTTGCTGTTGTTCGGTCTCCCATATATCAAGCGAAGCACACTCATCAGCCAACACATCATAGTAAAAATCTGGCATTTCCATTGTGATTGCCTGCTTTGCCCCCTGCATGCGTTTGCACCATTGCGGATTATCCGCTACGGCTAATATTGATTGCTGCAGTGCTTGCTCGCCGTGATGAGGGATTTGAAACGCCAACACACCAGAAGCCGCCACTTGGTGCAATAGACGACGCAGCAATGCTGCGTGATTAGGCGTGTTCATAATTCAGACGATAACGTTGGCAGTTGCCTGATGGTTTGGTGTCCAGAATTGACAGCACATGTCATTAGACTGAAACGGCATCGTCGCAAGACCGTGCCGTTTTTTATAGACCGCTTTTAATGAGGCTGCCCATGCGTTGGATTTACCGAGCTTTCTCACTTTTGCTGCTTTTGGCTGGTGCCGGCCTTGGCGTTTGGTTTTACCTCGACAATATCAAAACAGTGCAACTGACATTCTTTGGACATGCAATAGACAATGTGCCACTAGCCTTGTGGTTGCTGGTTTTTTTTGTCACGGGCGTTGTGCTGGGTTTAAGCGTGAGCGTGTTACAAAGTCTTCGCCATCGTGTCCGATTACAAGCATTGCGCAAGCAATTAGCCGCACTCCAATCAAAACCCACCACAAAAGAAGCATGAAATTGCAATGAAAACAATCAGCGATAAATGTTCGCGCGTTATCGTCGCCCTAGATTACCGCGATGAAGCATCCGTATGGGCGCTGCTGGATCGCCTGTCGCCTGATGACTGTCGTCTTAAAGTAGGCAAAGCATTGTTTACCGCTTGCGGGCCGACCTTAGTGCGCAAAATAGTATCGCGTGGCTTTGATGTTTTTCTCGATTTAAAATTTCATGATATTCCCAATACAGTGGCTGATGCGCTGCAAGCCGCACACGATCTCGGCGTCTGGATGGTTAATGTGCATGCTAGCGGAGGAGCATGTATGCTGGAGGCAGCTCGTGCTGCGCTATCTGCCAAAGATGCCCCTTTGCTGATCGCAGTCACCGTGTTAACCAGCATGGAGCAAGCCGAATTATCGCAAATCGGCGTAACTGTGAATATCCAGCAACAGATTTTATTGCTGGCTAAGTTAGCACTCAATGCTGGCTTGGATGGCGTAGTGTGTTCGGCGCAGGAGGCAGCCATGTTGCGCAAAAAAACCACACCTGATTTTTGTCTTGTAACGCCAGGGATACGCCCCCTCGACAATGATCCTGACGATCAACGCCGCATAATGACGCCAACGGAGGCCACTAGAGCAGGCAGCGACTTTCTTGTTATAGGCCGCCCCATTACACAAGCCGCCGATCCTTGTGCGGCTTTACGTGCCATCAATGCCGATCTTGCTGCACAGCATGGTCTTTACACCTAACTCTGGCGGCATTATTCAAATCAATTTTTGGCTAGTCGATTAAAACAAAAAAACCACCCGTCCATCACTGGGAGGTGGTTTTTTAACACGCTCAATTAAGAGCGAGTTGGTTTTTATGGGGCTACAGTGACCATTGCGTCGCTAACCACACCAAAGCTGAAGGGTTTCGTTACGGGTTTTTCTAATGTTTTATTCCATACCTTGGGTGACATCGCTATTTTGCAGCCCTCTAAAGCAGGTGTATTAACCGCAACCTTAGCCTTGCCACTCACTAGCATAGTAGTAGTGGCCGTTGTTTTATTGGCATTAAATACAATAGTACCCGTAGTCAATTTCACACTGCTATATATTGGGTCAAAACCTAGAATGACGGCTGTTTGCGTAGGTTTTTTGGGGTTTATAACCTTGCAAGAATCTGCTACTAAACCATCTTCCTTGAACAACAGTGGCATCCACTCAGACACAGTAAGCAGGCTTAACGATGGATTAAACAAATTTCCCCATGCTAGCTTTGCCTTTGCACCGGCCGCAGGGTTACCATCAAGCACATACTTAATCGTGTTGCCGCTTGGGTCTTTTTTATCCACCAACCACTTGCCAGACAGGTTAATCAGGACTCCATTTGGATTTGTTGAGGCAATCATTTTAGAAGAGGCAATCGTACCGGTAAATGTCTTGTTCGACTTCAAGATAATTGTTTGGGAAACAGGCGCAATATCCGTAGGTATGATTTTTTTTGCATCTGCAAGGTTAATAGTAATTGTTGTGTTCATTTTATCGACCGTGCTTTCAGCAGCCGTCACGGTATAAACCGTGGTCACCGGCTTACCCGCAAACGCACTAGAAGAAACCGCAGCGGCACAAACAACAGGCAATAAAACGTTAAAGTATTTTTTCATTGTAATGCCCTCCTAGGGCGATATTTGTTTTTGATATTGTGGTTTTAGTTACTATTGTTATACGCGTTTTTGTAAACGCTGCGGCGACTTTATCACAGACATTGAGCAATGCAAGCGGCTCGCTTAGGGTTTAATAGCCAGCCAATCAGTTAAATGATTGCCTTAGTGCGATAGCGCATTAAATAGCCTTGATGGTGCCTTTTGGCAACACCGCATGTACGGCCTGACGTTGAAACTTCAGCTCAATATTGTCGCCTGTATTTAGCACCAAATAATCGCCATCTATACGCAAAATGCGCCCAAGCAAACCAGAGGTTAGAACCACCTCGTCGCCTTTATTTAAGGCATTTAGCAACGCATCTTGCTCTTTTTGGCGCTTGCGCTGTGGCCGAATAATCAAAAAGTACATGAGCACGAACATGCCCACCATCATCAAAATCATGCTGATGGGGCTTTGTGAACTGGCTGCAGCCGGCGCTGCTGTTTGTGCCATTGCATCAGAAATAAAAAAACTCATTACCGCCTCTCTTTTAATGGATGGGGAATTAACTGTTAAATACCTTTTAGCTGGGCATGAAACAATACCAGCACGTCAGCTTGGTGTGTTTTTGTACTCAATTTTTCCATGATATGACGCAAACAACCGTCCCGACCGATAATAAATGTGGTTCGCAAAATCCCCATATATTCTCGACCCATGAGCTTTTTTTTCCCCCATACGCCGTACTGTTCTGCAACGCTGTGATATGGGTCAGACAGCAAGTCAAAGGTCAAGTGATCGCGCTCACGAAATCTCAGCAGCGATTTTGGAGAGTCTGGGCTCACACCAAGCACGACAACATCCAATGCGGCAAGCTCTGCAGCAACGTCACGCAAACCACAAGCCTGTACTGTGCAGCCAGGAGTCATCGCTTTGGGGTAAAAGTACAACAAAACGCGCTTTTTATTGATGAAGTCTTTAGGGCTTACCTTACGGCTATCCTGATTAAGCAAGCCGAAATCGGGAGCGGGATGGCCTATCGCGGGGAAAGTCATAAAAATGTGCCGGTGATGGGGGCGAGCATTATAGCCAACTCTCCCATCCCCTGCCCACTGCTTTTATAAACTGATGTTACGCAGCCGCGCTAAATTGCTGAAGTTCTGCATAGGCGGCTCGCGATGCGTTGATGAGTAATTTCCGACAAAGCGCGAAGGGATTGAGC
>JAYVJM010000068.1:0-55098 GCA_043769275.1 Cellvibrionales bacterium
ACTCTGCCGTGTAAACCATTTGCTTTCTCGCCTTCATTGAAACTCTCCGCTTTGTATTTTATTGGCAAAACGGTGTCCACTTTTTGCAGCATAGGTCACCCTATGGGTTTTAATGATGATCATCCGCTGGCTGATTAAGCTCAATCAAAACACCATCGCAAGATTTTGGGTGGATAAAAATCACTCGGCAGCCGTGCGCGCCCAACGTGGGCGCGTCTGACAAAAACTGATAGCCTTTTGCTTTAAGCAAAGCAACATCTTCTTCCAGATTGTCGCTGCGAAAACACAGGTGATGTATCCCGCCACCCTTCTTTTCTAAAAACTTAGCGATCGGCCCTTCGCCATTTAATGGATGTACCAGCTCAATCTGCGTGCCTGAAATAGGGAAAAATGCGGTGCTTGTTTTGGCCGACTCAACGACTTCTGTACCATTAAATACCAGCCCAAAATCCTCTAAAAAACGACGGATACCCTTTTCTAAATCGGGTACAGCAATGGCAATATGGTCGAGATGGGTGATCATAGATAAGCCTTTAAAAAGACGATGGCGAAAGCCGCAGAATGTAAGCTATAAATAAAAAGTGTCGGCATTTTAGCGGCCGCGTCCATCCTGTACCAGTGCGATCTTGTATCATGTTGCCATGACAGAAACCAATGACAAAACTCATACGGAAGACGACCGAAAACCCGTTTCTTACGTTACCGTGGAAGCCGAATCTGCCGGCCAGCGCATTGACAACTTCCTCATCGCGCAACTAAAAGGCGTGCCGCGCACACTGATTTACCGCATTTTGCGCAAAGGAGAGGTGCGAGTGAATAAAGGACGCGCCAAACCAGAGCAAAAACTGGTGATCGGCGACATCGTGCGCATGCCGCCGCTGCGACTACCGACAAGCGACGAGCCGCCCAAGGCGGGCAATAATTTACTGAGTGATCTGGATGCACGCATTTTGTATGAAGATCGCCACATCATTGTCATCAACAAACCAGCAGGGCTGGCCGTACACGGCGGCAGCGGGATTCGGCTCGGCTTAATCGAAAGTTTGCGCCAGTTACGGCCACAAGAAAAAATGCTGGAACTAGTACACCGTTTGGATAGAGACACATCTGGGTGCATCGTAGTTGCGAAAAAACGCTCGGCACTGGTTGCGCTGCATGAGGCTTTACGCGCAGGAACAATCGACAAACGCTATACAGCACTCGTTTTTGGTCGCTGGCCAGCCGCAAAACGCGATGTCAATGTAGCGCTTGTTAAAAGTCAGTTGGCTTCGGGAGGGCGTTATGTGCGCGTGGGGGATGAGGGTAAATCTGCCCGCACCGGATTTACTATTTTGCAGCAATTTGCCGGCTATACCCTGCTGGAAGCTAAACCCTACACGGGTCGCACCCATCAAATTCGGGTACACTCAAAATACGCAGGGCACTCACTTGTCGGTGACGATAAATACTCTGAGCGAGAACAAAATATCGCAGCCGCAACACTGGGCTTTAAGCGTTTGTGCCTGCATGCAGCGAGCATCACGTTTACCTCGCCTGGGAGTGGATTACCTTTAAAAATAGAAGCCCCTCTGCCAAAGGATATCGCCGATCCGTTGGCTAATTTGCGACAAATATTCGTTAAAAATAACTGACAGTAAATGAAGGAGCGATGCCGTTATTGATTGCGCCAAAATACGCTTGGGGGAAGCAGCCAAGGCGTTACCGGCAGCAAGCGCATAGCATTTTTTAACTATGTGCTTGATCTACTAATATACAATAAATAGACAACGACAGGACACAATAGTGGACATGATTATAGATTGTGCCGGCTACGAACAAGGCCGTCGCACCTGCGACTTGGATATCGCCCAAGTTAGCCAATGGATTACCGGCCACAACCGTTTTGCTTGGATCGGGCTTCATGAGCCAGATCGGGCGCTGTTGCATGAAGTGCAAAAACAGTTCGGGCTGCATGATCTTGCGTTAGAGGATGCGCTGAACGCACATCAACGTCCAAAACTAGAATTCTACGGTGATTCCTTATTTCTGGTGCTGCACACTGCCCAGCGCATTAAAGGTACCGTAGAGTTTGGCGAGACGCATATTTTTGCAGGCAGGGGCTACATCGTTACCGTACGTCATGGCGCATCATCTTCTTACAGCGAGGTACGTACAAGCTGCGAGCGAACACCGAACATGCTTAATAAAGGCTCTGACTTTGTACTGTATTCACTCATGGATTTTATCGTCGATAACTATCTACCTATCGTCACCGAATTTGAAACAGAGGCGACTAAAATAGAGTACAACGTTTTGAGCAGCGTAGTTGATCGCAATATCGTTACTCGCGTTTACGAACTCAAACGCAACCTGCTGCAAATGCGAGGCATGGTGTCGCCGGTAGTAGAAATCTGCAATCGTCTCATGCGCTTTGACTCTTCACTCATTGATGAAGATATGCGCCCCTATTTCCGTGACATTCACGATCATGCCATACGCGTGGACGAGAGTATCGACACCCTCCGCGAAACATTAAGCTCCGCGCTAGAAGCCAATTTATTGCTTGCGTCTGTACAACAAAATGAAGTGATGAAAAAACTGGCAGGTTGTGCGGCAATGCTGGCGGTGCCAACAGCTATTGCCGGTATTTATGGTATGAATTTTAAGTTTATGCCTGAATTACACTGGCGCTATGGTTATTTTATAGTGATCGGCTCAATGGTCGGAATTTGCGCTTACCTCTATTACCGCTTTAAAAAAGCAGGCTGGTTTTAACTGATAAAACTGCCGTGCTTGGCTGTTAATGCTTAAAACCTTGCGCCAATACATACGTTTCACGTGAGCGCGCACGTGAAGCCTGTGGTTTTTTTGCACTGACTTTTGTATAGCTGCCTCGAAGCCGTAGCATGAGCGCATCAAAACCTTCGCCATGAAACACTTTACTTAGGAAGCAACCACCAGGCTTTAATGTTTGACTGGCCATATCTACGGCCAGATCAATAAGCGCCATAATACGAGGCTGATCCACAGCAGCCATACCGCTCATATTGGGAGCCATATCTGAAAGCACAATATCTGCTTTTTGATCACCCAAACAGCTCAATATTTGCCGCAGTACCTCATCCTCGCTAAAGTCGCCACAAATAAATTCAACGCCAGCTAATGGTTCCATAAGCAAAATATCGCTGCCAATAACGCGCCCCTTTTTACCCACCAAAGTAGCAGCAACCTGCGACCACCCGCCAGGCGAGCAGCCTAAATCGACCACCGTCATGCCAGCATGCATTAACTTGTGTTTTTCCTGTATTTCTAAGAGTTTAAAGCTGGCGCGAGAACGGTAACCCAGTTTTTGCGCCTGTAATACATAAGGATCGTTAAAATGCTCTTGCAGCCAACGGCTACTCGTTTTCGAGCGAGTGGATTTTGTTTTACCGGGCGTTTCTGGTTTTGACTTTTTAATGGCCATGAACACGCTTGAGGAAAAGCTAAATGGCGGAGAGGGAGGGATTCGAACCCTCGATAGAGCTCTTAACCCTATACTCCCTTAGCAGGGGAGCGCCTTCGGCCACTCGGCCACCTCTCCAGAGGGGCAGCATAATAGCATAATTGCCCCGTAAACCAAGGGAAATTTAGTGTATCAGTGCCACCAATTGTTGTCTTTCAGCAACAATGATCGCACCTAAGTAGGTTCGCCTTTCCACCTGAACGATCTCGTTATTTTCGTGTCAGAGCTTAACGATTGCCTAAGCCATCGCTATAATCATCAACATACGTCGCGCCCCAGCTATCCGCTAGAAACACACTCCCGCCCTGCTGCTTTTCCTGCTGAATACGCTGATAAATTTCTTCACGATGAACCGAGACATCCTTTGGCGCATTGATCCCTATGCGCACTTGATTACCTTTGGCGCCAAGCACCGTCACAGTGACATCGTCACCAATCATGAGGGTCTCGCCGATGCGCCGAGTTAAAATAAGCATTTTTCTCTCCTTACTGCCAGTACAACAGGTTCAGTGACCACTCTGCGCAGCGCAGCCTGTAGACGAACAAACCACAACAGCCTGATTTCAGTATTGATCACTTTTCCAAAAAACGCGTCACACGCTAAAACTATTTGGTTATGACTAGCAACCCACTCCGCCTAGGCTGTTCTATATGCTTCTTAGCCGTACGCTCCTGCCAGCACAAACACCCAGCAAAAGAAGCGTAACGCCTTTACTCGCCGTTAGTACCTTGCAGATCAAATGCTTCATGTAATGCGCGCACTGCAAGCTCCATATACTTTTCCTCAATAACAACCGAGATTTTTATCTCAGACGTTGTAATTAGCTGGATATTTATACTGTGATCTGCCAGCGTTTTAAACATTTTTGCAGCCACGCCGGCATGGGAGCGCATGCCTACGCCAACTATCGACACTTTGGCAATTTTGTCATCGTGAATAACGCGAGTTGCACCCACCTCTTCTGCCACACGAGACAACACTTGCGCCGCTTTCTGCATCTCACTGCGCGCAACGGTGAAAGTGACATCTGTTGTTCTGTCGGCACTGATGTTTTGCACAATAACGTCCACCTCTATATTGGCGGCACTCACAGGCTCCAAAATACGAGCCGCTACCCCGGGCGTATCGGGAACACCGCATATCGTCAACTTAGCCTCATCACTTGTAAAAGCAATACCGGATATGACAGGTTTTTCCATAGCGGAATTCTCCTCAAGACTAATTAAGGTGCCAGGCCCGTCCACAAAGCTGGACAGCACACGCAAGGGAACATTGTATTTACCGGCAAATTCTACCGAACGAATCTGTAAAACCTTGGAGCCTAAACTAGCCATCTCCAACATTTCTTCAAAAGTGATGCGATCAAGCCTGCGCGCCTCAGGTACCACGCGCGGATCCGTGGTATAGACGCCGTCAACATCTGTGTAGATATGGCACTCATCGGCTTTGAGTGCTGCAGCCAATGCCACGCCTGTAGTATCAGAGCCGCCACGACCCAACGTAGTGATGTTGCCAAGCTCATCAACACCCTGAAAACCAGCCACAACCACAATGCAGCCCGCATCAAGATCAGCACGTATACGCTCGCCATCTATCGCCTGAATACGGGCTTTGCCAAAGGCGCTATCGGTCAAAATACGAACCTGTGCGCCCGTGTAAGAACGGGCTTTAATGCCTCGCTTGTGAAGCGCCATCGCCAACAAGCTCATAGTCACTTGCTCTCCCGTGGAAAGGAGCACATCCATTTCACGCGGCGACGGGTGCTCTTGCACCTGCCGAGAGAGCGCAACAAGACGGTTGGTTTCTCCGCTCATAGCAGACACAACAGCCACTAACTGATGCCCTTGGGCATAAAAATTTGCTAATTTGTCGGCCACCGACTCAATGCGCTCAATCGAACCTACCGACGTGCCACCAAATTTTTGAACAAGCAGACTCATAGCGAAATACGACCCAAGCCAATGAAAAAGGGATAGCCAAAAAACGGCGTTTGAACGCGGCGCATTAAACAATAAAGCCATACAGAAGTTAAGCGAAACAGTAAAACTCTTGGGTAATCCACCAAAAATACTGCTCGACTATCTGATTTATCATAAAAAATGGGGTCAAGCGATATAAGGCACTCAATATGCCCCCCCCCTTGCGCTTCATTGGACTTACAAGGGGGCGGCAAGGTTGCAATTTAAGCGCGCCTCCCAATCATGTTAGAATGCTCGCCCCTCGCGGCTCGCGTTTGCCGCATTCGGCTCCTGCTTTTAAGACAGCTTTAACTCCCTAAAGGAACGCGTACGCATGGCTGAACTTGCCAAAGAAATTTTGCCCGTCAATATTGAAGACGAGTTGAAGAAGTCTTATCTCGACTATGCCATGAGCGTGATCGTTGGCCGCGCATTGCCCGACGTGCGTGACGGGCTGAAACCTGTACATCGCCGCGTACTGTTTGCGATGAGCGAACTGGCCAACTACTGGAACAGGCCGTATAAAAAATCGGCACGGGTTGTGGGTGATGTAATCGGTAAATACCACCCCCACGGCGACACTGCAGTTTATGACACCATCGTACGAATGGCGCAGTCGTTTTCACTGCGCTACATGCTGGTGGACGGACAAGGCAACTTTGGCTCAATCGATGGCGATTCGCCAGCGGCTATGCGTTACACCGAAATCCGCATGTCGAAAATCGCCCACGATTTATTAGCCGATCTTGACAAGGAAACTGTTGACTTCGTGCCAAACTATGACGGCACGGAAATGATCCCCGTCGTGATGCCAACGCGCATACCCAACCTGTTAATTAACGGGTCTTCGGGCATTGCTGTTGGCATGGCAACCAATATTCCGCCACATAATTTGGGCGAAATAATTGACGCTTGCCTAGCGCTCATCACCAACCCTGATCTCAGCATTGACGAGCTTATGGCGTTTGTTCCAGGGCCTGACTTTCCCACCGCCGGCATCATTAACGGGCGAGCGGGAATTGTAGAAGCCTATCGCACCGGTCGTGGCCGCATTTATGTGCGCGCACGCGCAACAGTCGAGCGCGACGATAAAGGCAATCGCGATGTAGTCATTATTACTGAGCTGCCCTATCAAGTGAATAAAGCGCGCTTGATAGAAAAAATTGCCGACTTGGTGAAAGAGAAAAAAATCGAAGGCATTTCTGAGCTGCGCGATGAATCTGACAAAGACGGCTTGCGCGTTGTCATTGAGTTAAAGCGCAATGAATCCGGCGAAGTATTGCTGAATAACTTGTACGCACAAACACAATTGCAAACCGTGTTTGGCATCAATATGGTTGCCTTGGTCGACGGACAGCCACGCACACTAAACCTGAAAGAAATTTTAGAAGCGTTTGTACGTCACCGCCGCGAAGTAGTAACGCGCCGTACCGTATATTTGCTGCGTAGAGCACGTGAACGCGGCCATATTCTCGAAGGTCTAGCTGTGGCGATTTCCAATATCGACACCGTAATTGAATTAATTCGCCAATCACCCACACCAGCGGATGCCAAAGAATCTTTGATCGCCAAGGGTTGGGCACCAGGCACAGTAAGTGCTTGGCTGGAAAGTAGCGGAGGTTCAGCCTGTCGCCCCGATGATTTACCCGTTGATTTCGGCTTACATGCAGGGCTCTATTATCTATCGCCGGAACAGGCGCAAGCCATTCTGGATTTACGCCTGCACCGTTTAACCGGCATGGAGCATGAAAAGCTGCTGACGGAATATCAAGAAAAGCTGGCGCAGATAACCGAATATTTAAATATTCTCGGCAATTACCCGCGTTTGATGGAAGTTATTTGTTCGGAATTGGAGCAGGCAAAATCGGATTACAACGATGCACGCCGTACAGAAATTATCAGCTCGCAACTCGATTTATGCACCGAGGATCTAATCACGCCGGAAGACCGCGTCGTGACAATTTCGCACGGCGGTTACGCAAAATCGCAACCGCTTGAGGTATATCAAGCACAACGCCGTGGTGGCATGGGCAAATCTGCTACAGCAGTTAAAGATGAAGATTTTGTCGAGCATTTGTTGATTGCTAACACGCACGACACCATTCTATGCTTTAGCAATGTTGGCAAAGTTTATTGGCTGAAGGTGTATCAAATTCCTGTAGCTGCTCGTGGGGCGCGCGGTCGTCCGATGGTCAATTTATTGCCGTTGGATGACGGCGAACGCATCACATCTATTTTGCCAGTGAAAGAATACGATGCCGACCACTTTATCTTTATGGCAACCTCTTTCGGGACTGTGAAAAAAACCGTACTCACCGAATTTTCGCGCCCACGCTCGGTGGGTTTACGTGCGCTGGAATTGGATGAAGGCGACGTGCTTATTGGCACCGCCATCACCACGGGCAAAAACGACATCATGCTTTTTGCCAGTAACGGTAAAGCAGTGCGCTTTGAAGAGGACGATGTGCGTGCTGTAGGTCGAACTGCACGCGGCGTACGCGGCATTAGAATGGCCGCCGAAAACCGCATGATTGCGCTAATTATTCCCGCCGAAAACGGAAAAATTCTTACCGTGAGCCAAAACGGTTACGGCAAGCGCACGCTGGCAGAAGAGTTCCCAACAAAAGGTCGCGGCACACAGGGCGTGATAGCCATGCAGTGCTCTGAACGTAACGGCAACCTAGTCGGCGCTGTGCAAGTGTTTGATGGTGATGAGCTGATGCTGATTTCCGATCAAGGCACACTGGTGCGTACGCGTGCGGATGAAATTTCCATTGTGAGCCGCAACACACAAGGCGTGCGCGTAATTCGCCTGAAAGAAGATGAGCACCTAGTCAGCGTTGAGCGTATTGCTGAACCTGATGAGATCGAAACCACTGAAGAATAGTCGCTGTAGAAATAGCTAAAGAGGTAAAACGACATGCGTAGAAAATACAATTTTTGTGCAGGCCCTGCGGCATTGCCCAAGGAAGTATTAGCGCAAGCGCGCGATGAAATGCTCGACTGGCATGGAAGCGGCTTGTCTGTAATGGAAATGAGCCATCGCTCTGCTGAAATGATGGGCATTGCCGCCGAAGCAGAGATTGATCTGCGCGCTTTATTAAATATCCCAGAAAATTACAGAGTGCTGTTTTTGCAGGGTGGCGCGTCTATGCAATTTTCCGCTATCCCTTTGAACTTGTTGCCAACAGGCGGCACGGCGGACTATGTGAACACTGGGCAGTGGTCCATCAAGGCCATCGCAGAGGCAAAACGGTACGGCGACATCAACATTGTCGCTTCATCGAAAGACACTAATTTCTCCACTATCCCTGCATTCGAAAGCTGGAAATGCAATAAAAATGCCGCTTACTTTCACTACACACCCAACGAAACAATTGGTGGCGTGGAATTTCACTGGGTACCAGAATTGGGCGATATTCCGTTGGTAGCAGATATGTCATCAACGATTTTGTCGCGTCCAATTGACGTTTCAAAATTCGGTGTGATTTATGCAGGCGCACAAAAAAATATTGGCCCCGCCGGTTTAACGATTGTCATTGTGCGTGAAGATTTGCTGGGTAAGTCACGTGCGGACATCCCCACAATGCTCGACTGGAAAACAGCAGCAGACAATGAATCCATGTACAACACACCCCCAACTTATGCATGGTATTTAGCGGGCTTGGTCTTTAAGTGGCTGAAAGCACAAGGCGGCGTTGAGGCAATGGCAAAAATTAATGCACGGAAAGCGCAAAAACTGTATGACTATATCGACAACAGCCTCTTTTATAGCAATCCTGTTGAAAAAAATAGTCGCTCTATGATGAACGTACCCTTCACATTGCCCAGCGAAAGTTTGGACAATGCCTTTTTAAGGGAAGCCGATATTTTAGGCTTTTTAAATTTGAAAGGTCATCGCTCAGTAGGCGGCATGCGCGCCAGTATTTATAACGCAGTCACTGAAGGTGCCGTGAATGCACTGGTTGAGTTTATGGACGACTTTGCAAGACGCAACGCCTAACCCCCACACATTAGTCAGCGGGAAAACCATGAGCGAATCGTTACAGCAACTACGCGAGACAATAGACAGCCTAGATGTAAAAATTCAGGAAATGATTTCCGCCCGCGCCTGTTGCGCTCAACAAGCGGGCAAAATTAAAAAAGCTGAAGATGCTAATGCTGTGTTTTATCGCCCAGAACGAGAGGCGCAAGTATTACGTAAAGTAATGGAGCGAAATCAAGGGCCTCTCAGCAATGAAGAAATGGCACGATTGTTTCGAGAGGTAATGTCGGCCTGCTTAGCATTGGAAAAACCAGTAAAAGTTGCCTACCTCGGCCCAGAAGGCACGTTTACACAAGCCGCAGCCATCAAAAATTTTGGCCACTTTTGCGTATCTCAACCCTTGACGGCGATTGACGAAGTTTTTCGTGAAGTCGCCGCAGAAGCAGCAAATTATGGCGTGGTCCCTGTTGAAAACTCCACGGAGGGCGTTGTCAATCACACGCTGGATAATTTCTTAGACTCCAGCGTACTGATTTGTGGCGAGGTGGAACTGCGTATTCATCAGCATTTTCTGGTTTCTGATATCACGAAAACCGACACTATCACGCGCATTTATTCGCACCCACAATCCTTAGCGCAATGTCGAAAATGGCTTGATGCCCACTACCCAGCAGCAGAGCGTATTGCTGTTTCCAGCAATGCGGAAGCGGCGAAACGCATACGCAGTGAATGGAATGCAGCGGCTATTGCTGGCGATATGGCGGCAGAGTTGTATAAATTAACAAAACTGTCAGAAAAAATCGAAGACATGCCCGATAACTCGACACGCTTCCTGATTATTGGCAATGAAAAAGTACCGGCGAGCGGCGATGATAAAACATCAATCATTGTTTCTGTGCGCAACCGCCCTGGTGCTCTGTACAGCTTGCTGGCACCTTTTTATACCCATAATGTTGATTTAACACGAATAGAAACACGGCCGTCACGCTCTAGCGCTTGGAGTTATGTGTTTTTTATTGATTTTGTCGGGCACGCTGATGAACCGCTCATCAAGACCGTTTTGGATGAACTTCTCACACAAGCGGTTTATGTGCGCGTTCTGGGATCCTACCCAAAAGCCGTTTTGTAATTCTTGATTTCTTTATCGATCGGAACTTTGCATGAGTGTTGATTTTTCCCTACAGGCTGTAGAGGGTGTACGCGCCCTCTCCCCTTATTTAATAGGCAAGCCAATTGATGAATTAGAACGCGAGCTTGGCATTAAAAATATTGTCAAATTGGCGAGCAATGAAAACCCACTGGGCACGCCACTGTCTGCAATTGAAGCCATCAGAAACACGCTATCTACCGCCGCCCTCTACCCAGACGGCAGCGCGTTTTTATTGAAAAAAAAGTTAGCGGAAAAATTAGGATGCGCAACAGATCAGATCACTATCGGTAATGGTTCCAACGAATTATTGGAACTCATCGCGCGCGTATTTTTGTCGCCAAATGACAACACCGTATTATCTCGTCATACGTTTATTGTGTACTCGCTTGCTGCAAATGCTCTGGGTGCGCAAGTGCGCGTCGCGCCGGCAATTAACTTTGCTCATGACCTAAGCGCCATGGCTGCGTTAGCCGACAAAGACACCAAGGTTGTTTTTATTGCAAACCCCAACAACCCTACCGGCCACATTTTAGGCATCACTGAAATAAAAGAATTTTTGCAAACGATTCCGCCACACGTATTGGTGGTGTTGGATGAGGCATATCACGAATACGTTGAAAAACTAGGCTATGCAAGTGGACTGACGCTGTTAAATCAATTTTCCAATTTAATTGTTGTGCGAACATTTTCAAAAGCCTATGGTTTAGCGGGTTTGCGTGTCGGTTACAGCGTTTCACACCCGCAGGTAGCACAGCTACTGAACCGTTTACGAGCACCATTTAATGTGAACTCGCTCGCGATGGCGGCGGCGGCGGCTGTGCTGGATGATGCCGATTATCTGGCGCGCAGTTTGGCGTTGAATCGCGCCGGCATGGCGCAACTTGAAGTAGGTTTAACTGAGCTCGGGTTGCCATTTATCCCATCGGCTGGCAATTTCATTGCGGTCGACTTCGGCTGTGATGCAATGCCCTTATATCTGGCTTTTTTGCAGGAAGGCGTAATTTTAAGACCCATTGGCGTGTACGAAATGCCGACATGGCTGCGTGTGTCTGTTGGTTTATCAGAACAGAATGCACATTTTCTGGAACGCTGCAAAAAGATTCTGGCGCAATGAGCGCTTTGATTACGAAACGCGTCTTAATTATTGGCTTAGGGTTGATCGGCGGCTCCTTTGCCGCCGCGCTAAAACGCGTGCGCGTTTGCGAAACCATTCTGGGCAACAGCCGTAATGCGAGCACGGTAAAAATCGCCGTTGAACGCGACTTTATTGATCGCGGCACTGACAACCTTGTCGCATTGCTGGATGAATTAGAGCCGCGAGACGTGATAGTCATCGCCACACCGACACTCAGTATCCAAGGCATTTTTCAGCAATTAAGAGAAGTGGCTGCGCGTGGCGTTATCGTGACCGATGTCGCCAGCGTCAAAGGCTCTGTTGTCGAAGATGCACGCGCTGTTTTTGGTGATGTTCCGAAGACTTTTGTGCCCGCTCATCCCATAGCTGGCTCTGAAAAAAGCGGCATAAACGCGGTGGATACGCTATTGTTTGCGCGCCATGAAGTGATTTTGACGCCGCTAGAAAACACACAAAGTGAAGCGGTAGATGTTGTTACTCGCTTGTGGGAAGCCGTTGGTGCGCAGGTATCTTTTATGTCTGCGGCTGAACATGACCACGTGCTGGCGTTAACAAGTCATTTACCACATATGCTGGCCTTCAACTTAGTCGACACATTGGCGCAATCCTCTTTGCATGAAGATATTTTTCGCTATGCCGCAGGCGGGTTTCGTGACTTTACCCGTATTGCCGGCAGTAATCCGACCATGTGGCATGACATCGCCTTGGCTAATCGCACTGCGCTACTAGCCGGCTTGGATGACTTCACAAAAAACTTGGTTAATTTACGTTTAGCCATTACGGAATCAAACAGCGAATACCTACTAAATGCTTTCACACGCGCACAAAAAGCACGCGAGCATTTTTCAACTTTATGCGTGTTACGCAACAGTGAAAATACTGGAGAGACACCATGAAATTTCTAGTCAAACCAGGCGGCCTATTAACGGGCAACTGCCGCGTGCCGGGCGATAAATCCATTTCACATCGCGCCATCATGCTGGGATCACTAGCAGAAGGCGTAACAGAAATTGAGGGTTTTCTTGAAGGCGAAGATGCCTTGGCAACTTTACAGGCTTTTCAAGCGATGGGCATAAAAATCGAAGGGCCGCAGAACGGACACGTAAAAATTCACGGAGCAGGATTACACGGCCTTCAAAAGCCAAAAAGTGCTTTAGATTTAGGCAATGCCGGTACTGCTATGCGTTTGCTATCGGGCGTGCTAGCGGCTCAAAATTTTGACACGGTAATAACAGGTGATGAGTCGCTCTCAAAACGCCCCATGGAACGCATTGCCAAACCATTGCGCAGTATGGGTGCACTAATCGACACCACGGGCACCAAAGGCACGCCGCCTATCAGTGTGCACGGAAGCCAAACATTGCACGGCATTCATTACGACATGCCAATGGCCAGCGCGCAGGTAAAATCGGCCATCTTGTTGGCGGGTTTATACGCAGATGGCGAAACATCTGTGACGGAGCCAGCACCTACGCGCGATCACACAGAGCGGATGCTGCGCGGCTTTGGCTATCAAGTTGAAACACAAGGCTCCACAGCCAAACTCACAGGCAGCGGTACGCTACGTGCCACCAAAATTGATGTACCGGCCGACATTTCCTCTGCTGCATTTTTTATGGTGGGTGCAAGTATTGCAACGGGCTCCGACATTACGCTGGAGCATGTAGGCATCAACCCAACCCGCACCGGCGTGATTGATATTTTGCGCCTTATGGGAGCGGATATTAGCTTGAGCAATCAACAAGAAGCAGGCGGCGAACCAGTGGCGGATATTCGCGTGCGTTATGCGCCACTGCATGGCATCGACATCCCAGAAGCCTTGGTGCCTTTAGCCATTGACGAATTTCCCGTACTGTTTATAGCGGCCGCCTGCGCGCAAGGACGTACAGTTTTGCGCGGTGCTGAAGAGCTGCGCGTGAAAGAATCTGACCGCATTCAGGTAATGGCCGACGGGCTGAACATCCTAGGTATTCACGTAGAACCCGCGGCAGATGGCATCGTGATCGACGGCGGTCAAATAGGCTCAGGCACGGTAACAAGTCATGGCGATCATCGCATTGCTATGGCATTTACCATGGCCGCTTTACGCGCAACCGATCTTATCGAGATTCAGGATTGCGCCAATGTGGCAACATCTTTCCCTGCGTTTGTCGAGCTGGCCGCGCGGACGGGTGTGAAAATTTCCGCTGTTTTGTGATTGATTGTTTAAGCGGGTGATCTGCAGGCAGCGTGATGCACTGAAATTCTCCAGAAGCGAGATGCTCAATACTCCACTCGCCGATGCTGGCACGAATTAAGCGCAACGTAGGAAAACCAACAGCCGCCGTCATGCGTCGTACCTGTCGATTGCGCCCCTCGCTAATGGTGAGCGACAACCAGCTAGTAGGAATATGCGCTCGATAACGAATGGGTGGATCACGCAACCATAGCTTTTCCGGCGCAACTATACGGCTCGCAGTTGCTGGACGAGTAAGGCCGTCTTTTAGCAGCACGCCCTCTTCTAATCGCTGCAGTGCTGCGTCGGTAAGTTCACCCTCAACTTGCGCCCAATACGTTTTGGGCATTTTGAAGCGAGGGTCGCTGATTTGCTGTTGCAGCTTTCCGTCGTCCGTGAGCAACAATAGCCCCTCTGAGTCAAAATCAAGCCGCCCAGCAGGGTAAATATGGGGGGCGAGTAAATAGTCGCGTAACGTGGAACGCCCTTTGTCGCAACTAAATTGCGAAAGAACACCATAGGGCTTGTTAAATAGAAAAAGAGTGCTCATATACGTAGTCTACACATAGGATGTTAGGCACCTGAGCACGGCAAAAAACTACAATACGGCAAACTCTACCTTTATACTAAAGCGCCGCACAAAAGCGAATGCAGCCTGATTTTTCAAGATGCTACGAATCAAAACACGACTGACGGAGTATATGCATGCCTTACCAAAAGATTAAAGTTCCCGTATCAGGTGAAAAAATCATCAGCAATCCAGACTACTCGCTGAAGGTGCCGAATAAACCTATTATCCCGTTTATTGAGGGCGATGGTATCGGCGTGGACATCACGCCCGTCATGCACGCAGTTGTTGATGCCTCGGTAAAGAAAGCCTACAAAGGCGAACGCGAAATCGCATGGATGGAAATATATTGCGGCGAAAAATCTGCTGAGTTATATGAAGGAAACTGGTTCCCAGAAGAGACATTGCGTGCGATTAAAGAGTTTGTCGTGTCAATTAAAGGCCCACTGACAACGCCGGTTGGCGGAGGGTTTCGCTCGCTTAACGTAGCCTTGCGCCAAGAACTAGACCTGTACGTGTGCTTACGCCCCGTTCGCTGGTTCAAAGGCGTACCGAGTCCGGTTAAAGAGCCACAAAAAACAGACATGGTGATTTTTCGTGAGAACGCCGAAGACATTTACGCGGGTATTGAATGGAAACCAGGATCACCTGAAGCCGATCGCGTTATTGCCTTTCTGCAAAACGAAATGGGCGTGAAAAAAATCCGTTTCCCAAGTGATTGCGGCATCGGCATCAAACCGGCATCAAAACAGGGTAGCGAACGTCTTGTACGCAAAGCGCTTCAATACGCCATCGACAACGACAAGCCTTCTGTGACCCTCGTACATAAAGGCAATATCATGAAATTCACCGAGGGTGCTTTCCGCGATTGGGGTTACGCCTTAGCTCAAAATGAATTTGGCGCAAAAGTGATGGGCGCAGGCCCATGGTGTGAGTTTAAAAACCCCAAAACAGGCAAAACGATAGTCGTTAAAGACTGCATAGCCGATGCTTTTCTACAGCAAATTTTGCTGCGCCCAGAAGAGTATGACGTGATCGCCACGCTAAATTTGAATGGCGATTACATTTCTGATGCACTGGCCGCACAAGTAGGCGGTATCGGCATCGCGCCAGGCGCCAATTTATCAGACTCTATCGCCATGTTTGAGGCCACCCACGGCACGGCACCTAAATATGCAGGACAAGATAAAGTGAACCCAGGCTCATTGATTCTGTCTGCTGAGATGATGCTGCGCCATATCGGCTGGATAGAAGCGGCTGACTTAGTCATCAAGGGCATGAACGGCGCGATTGGTGCCAAAACTGTCACTTATGATTTCGCAAGTTTAGACGGCGCGAAAGTTGTGCCCTGCTCTGCTTTTGGTGATGCTGTTATAAAACATATGTAAGCTGTAACTTTGTGGTCGGCAAAAATTGCCGACTTGGATACCGCCTGTACTGCGGCTCCCGTTTTTTTGTGATTGTATGTCGCAATTTCTTCCACGCTGGAGTATCTAAAATGCCTCAAGCTGTTGTGTTGCCGCTATTGCCATTACGTGATGTGGTGGTGTATCCGCACATGGTTATTCCGCTTTTTGTCGGACGAGCAAAATCGATAAGCGCCCTGGAACAAGCGATGGCCGCTGCTGACAAGCAAATTTTGCTGATCGCGCAGCGCAATGCCACCAACGATGACCCCTGCGACGCAGATATTTACCGTGTAGGCACCGTTGCAACGATCCTGCAATTACTGAAATTACCGGACGGCACCGTCAAGGTGTTAATAGAAGGCGGTGCCCGCGTCTGCATGCTGCAATGGATAGACGAAGATATTTGCTTTCGCGCCCGCATTGAACCCATTGAGGAAAGCAAGCTAGATTCACCAGAAGCGGACGCGTTAGTTCGCACCCTAATGAAGCAGTTTGAGCAGTACGTAAGTCATAGCAAAAAAGCACCGAATGAAGTAATGGGCGCGCTAATGGCGATCGACGACCCAAGCCGTCTTGCAGACACTATCGCCACTTATATGCCACTGGACATGAGTCAAAAGCAAGCCATCCTGGAAATGGCAGATGTCCACCTACGCATTGAACATTTACTGGCAGTAATGGGCGCAGAAATTGATCTTTTTCAAGTAGAAAAACGCATACGTGGCCGTGTGAAAAAGCAAATGGATCGCAGCCAGCGCGAGTATTACCTCAACGAGCAGATGAAAGCGATTCAGAAAGAACTCACCGGCATCGAAACCGGCACTGAAGTAGACGAAACAGAAAAGAAAATTGCTGATGCTGCAATGCCAAAAGCAGCAGAAACGAAAGTTCGCCAAGAAGCCACAAAGCTCAAAATGATGGCACCCATGTCGGCAGAAGCATCTGTTGTACGCAGCTACATCGATTGGATGACCAGCATGCCTTGGCAAAAGCAGTCACGGCTGCGACACAATCTTAAACGCGCTGAAGACATTCTCAATCGAGATCATTACGGTCTTGATGAGGTCAAAGAACGCATTTTGGAATACCTTGCCGTGCAACAGCGTGTAGGGAAAGTCCGTGGGCAAGTGCTGTGTTTGGTTGGGCCGCCCGGCGTTGGAAAAACATCGCTAGGTGAATCTATTGCCAATGCCACAGGCCGAAAATTTGTACGCATGGCGCTGGGCGGGATGCGCGATGAGGCCGAAATTCGCGGTCATCGCCGCACCTATATTGGTTCTATGCCCGGTAAGCTTTTACAAAAACTTAGCAAGCTGGGTGTCAATAACCCCTTGTTTTTGCTAGATGAAATAGACAAAATAGGCATGGATCACAGAGGAGACCCTGCATCCGCTCTACTAGAAGTTCTTGACCCAGAACAAAACAAGCACTTCAACGATCATTACTTGGATGTGGATTACGATCTATCCAACATCATGTTTATTTGCACATCTAACTCAACAAATATTCCAGGGCCGTTGCTGGATCGCATGGAAATCATCCGTATCCCCGGCTATACAGAAGACGAAAAGCTCAATATCGCCAGTCGTTATTTATTGCCTAAACAGTTCAAGCTCAATGGATTGCGTGAGGGGGAGTGTGAACTCTGTGAAACAGCGTTGCGCGATCTTATTCGCTACTACACCAGAGAGGCTGGCGTGCGCAATTTAGAGCGCGAAATTGCGAAAATCTGCCGCAAAATCGTGGCTCGTCATACACACGCAGCCCAAGAAAAAAACACAACCGTGCAAGTAACAGAGCATAACCTTGAAAATTTTTCCGGTGTACGCAAGTTCAATTACGGCCGCGCGGAGGAGGAAAATAAGGTTGGACAAGTGACGGGGCTGGCTTGGACAGAGGTGGGTGGTGAACTGCTTACAATTGAGGCCGCTGCCGTCAAAGGTCGCGGAGTCATCATCAAGACAGGCAAGCTCGGCGATGTGATGCAGGAGTCTATACAGGCCGCACTAACCGTTGTGCGCAGTCGCTCGCAAACACTGGGGATTCCAGCTAATTTTCACGAAACACGCGATTTACATATTCATGTACCAGAAGGCGCTACACCAAAAGACGGCCCCAGTGCCGGTGTGGGGATGTGCACAGCACTGGTGTCGGTGTTGACGAACATTCCTGTACGCGCCGATGTGGCAATGACCGGTGAAATTACTCTGCGTGGTCAAGTATTGCCCATTGGCGGTTTAAAAGAAAAGTTGTTGGCGGCACACCGTGGAGGCATACGCACGGTAATTATTCCACAAGAAAACGAACGCGATTTAAAAGAAATACCAGACAATATCAAGAATGAATTGCTGATAAAGCCGGTGAAATGGATAGATGACGTACTAGAGCTGGCTTTGCAATACATGCCACAGCCCTTATCCGACGAGCAGTATTTTGCTATTGCCGAACATGACAAAAACAAAAAAAGCGAGGAGATTGAGCGTATTTGTACGCATTAGCCGAAATTTCCGTTCTTCCATTGAGTCCGGCCTTGACCACGTCTCGGTTATGCCGCAGCCAGCTTCATTATGCGACCTTTTTATTTTAAGTCTCTTTTTGCTGGGCGATGACCTGTTTCGTAAAAATAAGCCATGGACAATGTGACGTCACGAATTCTTGCGCCAATCAATTTGGTTAACAGCATTTTGTGCAGCGCATTACCAAAATATCCCCAAAGCATGCTGTAGCTCATCGTACAGGTCAATTTACAGCTATCAGAATCCGCAGGATCTATGCGATAGCTAAAAAAAGCCTCACTAAAGGGAAACGCCGATCTGTCGCCATTATGTAAGCGCAAAGTAAGGCCACATCCTTCCTGCCATTCCGTTACCGTTTCATCCAATACATGCTGCGAGCCAGACACGCGACGACTTGCGCCAATTCCTTCTTCTTTCGCTGTGGTTATTATGCATTTGGTAATACCTGGAACATACTGGCTCGCTAACGACAAATTTTTTAATTTCGACCACGCCTGCTCCATCGGCAGTTTGGCTACAGTGCTGTAAGTCGCTATATGACGCATAAAACCCCCTAAACAATGGAAAACAATAATAAGTAAGACTATGCCAAACTCTACGCACACATATGTTGGCTCCGCGGAACTTTTACTATTTTTAGCTGCCATACACTTTATGTTTATCCAGCGAAAATTGGAGTCAGCATGCATACAACCATGAAAAGCCGACTGAAAACTATTCTTATAAGCATCGCGCTAATACAAGGCTTATTTCTGCATGCAGAAAAACCGCAACAAAAGGAAGTCAAAGCAGAGGCTACAGTTAAAGCTCGCCAACAAACAATAGCCGATTTAAAGCTCTCCTCCGCACAGAGCACGCTTCTAGAAGCCGCGAACCAGCGAAAAAAAGAAGCAATACGTGGTAATCGCGTTTTATATAAGCAACTACGCGAAGCCGGCTTTTCCGAAAACTATGACGAAAAAAAATTACACGAACTAATAAAAAAATCCTCGACTGAGACAGAAAAAAACCTCACTCTCACCCTACGTGCAATACGTGATTTTTATGAAAGCCTGACCCAAAAACAAAAAGAGGCACTACATAAAATGAATGGGCACCCAGCAAGCGAAGTAAAAAAACAGGAAGAGCAAGTGACTAAAAAAACCACCCCTGTTAAAAAAACCATCCCTGCTCAATAAGTTTCAACAAAAGCCAACACCGCTATGTCTAGCATGATGCACTGTGGAGCAGCGGCGTAACCTCATGCAGACAGGACAAATATCAAACAACCACGAATCGTGCCAGACAAAAACATCACATATTTTTTACGCCGTCGCCTGCCTTAACGTGCTGGCGTATAAACTCACCTACGCGTGTTATTGCCGTTCTACCCTCAGGAATGATCATGGCCAACGTCTGCCAAACATGCGGCAAACCATCCCATAACTCCAACTCACAGGGTACGCCCGCCGCAACGTATTTAGCCGCCAAACGCCGCGAGTCATCGAGCAACACCTCATCCTTGCTCACCTGTATCAAAGTGGGCGGCAAACCAATCGGATCACCGTACAGAGGCGAAACATAAGGTATATATGGGTCTTCACCATTTAGATAATATTGCGCACCCTCCGACAAGCTCTCCCCTGGAATCAAGACATCACGCTTAAGGTTGCTGATCACTGACTCGCCGGTAATTGCCAAATCCGTCCACGGAGACATCCCAACCGTAGCAACAGGCAGCGGCAAGCCTAAATCACGTATTTTTAACACGCTGGAATATGTTAAGCCGCCTCCGGCAGAATCACCGGCTATTACAATATTCTCTGGCTTATATCCCTGCCGCAGAAGCCACTGGTAAACGCTAAGTATGTCGTCCAACGCAGCAGGATACGGATTTTCAGGGGCCAAACGATAGTCTGGCGCCAAAATCCTGCAATGCGAAGCAACAGATAATCGCCACAAAATATCTTTATGAGTGGTGTGCGCAGAACAAAAAATATACCCGCCGCCATGCAAGTACAGCACAATTTTATTAGGCTCCGCACCCACAGCTTTTACCCACAGACACGGGACACGCTCAATACGCTCCGAGCGAAAGTCAATGTCAGATGGCGGCTTCGGCATGTGCCGAGCAGCACTATTAACAAAGCGACGCAACCCAACATGATCACTATTACGAAACATCCGCTTTTTCAATAAGCGCAATACAAATTTAAAGGCTGTAGCCTGATAACTGCTCATAATTCTACTTAAGCTTGGGATGTGACAGTAGCGACGGGGGCATCTCTATTGACTGGCGGCTGATTATGCGCGGAGCGCAAAAAAAGAAACCGATGCAACCAGCGCTTATCGAAAGGACTCCATCTATTTTCCCCCTGCGACAAGCGATCCGCCAGAGCATAAAAAATAATTGGATTGTGTGTCATACCTGTATGACTACCACTAACACGCAAATTTTCTGTATGCGTCTTAATAGGATCAATACAATAACGCCAAGCAGCAATTCCATCACTTTCGCTATAAATAGAGGTTGACGGAACAGGCGGTGGCCGTTCCCAAACCGGATCGCCATTTAGAAGATCGTCTGTTGCAAGATTCGGGTTCAGGCGCTCATACAGCTTAAGTATTGGACCAGAAACCTCTACTTCGCTGGCACTTTTCGGGTGAGCCAAGTTGAAAGGAGCCCCCAAAGTAACTATCTGACGCACATAATCAGGCACACGATGAGCCAAAACGCGTGCATAAATGCCACCCAAGCTCCAACCAACAAGGCTTATTTTTTCTTGATGCTGCCCATACAGCTCAATAACGCGCTGCTCCAACTGCTGGTACAAATCGTCTCGCAAACCAGGATTACGCCCCATATCCCAACCGTAGGCATTAAAATTTTGTCGCTTTAAATAGCGACGCAATACATACGTACTATTGTCCGTAGCCAAAAAACCTGGCAAAACAAGAATAGGCTGACCATTGCCGTGTGGAGCCATCCGCAACAAAGGCAAAGCAGGAATCAATGCAAGCGCCTCGATAGGTGCACGCAATTCCATTAGCGCGCTCAACAAACTCAAGTGGTGACGTGGTTCAGGCATCCTCTTTTCATCTCTCTGGCTGGCGATACACATTTTAATTTGATTACACGCAGACCATTTCACGCTTATTCACCTTTGCCATTGTACGTTGCACCCATGTTTACGCCCTCATCACCGGTGGTGTACACCATGTCATGGTAAATACGGAGCCTAGAACTATACGGCTCGACAATCTGCGTACGCGCCTTGCGTAACACCCGACTGACATCCCGCATGGTGTCAGTGAAGGTGTCGAAATTATTCAACAAACAATCAATCGTCACGCTGAAATAGTCTCTCGGGCTACGCGAGCGAGCACTCCATAGCTTACGGTAAGCAATCCTGTTTCCTTGGTAAGCCTGCTTGATACCACGCGACACAACACCGCCTAAACTATGGCCATAAGTTGCAATCACGCCAATATTTTCCATGGTAACGCCGAGGCCAATAAACTCAGCCAAAGTAAAATCTTCTGTAGCACGCACCACCTCCTTAGACACGGCATCGAAAAGCTCCTGATAACGTTTTTCAACTTGCTTGCCAAAAAGAGGGTCTTTATCTGGCTGAATTTCATTGATAATGTCGGCCCAATCTGCAGATGTTAAAACCTCCAAGATACGCGGAAACACACGACTTTCTTCTAAATCCATATGACTATTAAGCGTGGCCACATAATCGTCGCAACGAAAACGCAGAGACAATATTTTTTCTGGCGTAGGATTACGCATAACTTGCTTTAGACTCACCAATAAAGACTCTGTTTTTTTGCTGGTAGCCTCGTGCTCTATAAGTAAATTCTCAACCTCATCCTTCATGCCGGCATCGCGCTCAGCCAGCTTCCGATAAATTATATCTTCGCGAGGATGATGTGAAATGTCCGAAAACGAGTTCATGTAATGAGCAACTTCATACATTATGTTAAAGCTGGGGGTATTGCCCGTATCGACACCCTCCATCTGCTCGTTTATTACGTTAAGGAGCTTCGTCATATATTTATGCTCATTGTGTAAATGCAGCATAATTTGCTGGGGATTAAGCAGCTTGACTGGACGCTGAGTTTTATCGGTGTGATTTCCCTTTCCGCGTGATGATTGCCGACTATGATTGGCTTCGTTATTTTCGCTCGATTGGCGTGCAGACATGCCCACTCTCCCCTTGAGATTGTAATCAATTATAAATGATGATTTATAAAGCACTGATAGAAATACCACAACAATGCGATAAAAAAACTTCGATCTCTAGTATGTTTATTCTATTTTTTATCTCTACGATTCAATCCATCGCTGGAAGCACACCCGCTTCATTACAAGGCGAGTCAATTGAAGCACACACCACCAGGAGTTGTTTAACATGTCTAAAAATGTAAAAGATACCAAGCTAACCGAAAAAGCAGGCGACATCGCAAAAAATATTTGGCTGGCTGGCCTTGGTGCTTATGGCCGCGCATTTGATGAGGCCGTTGCCCAGTACGATAAAGTTAGCAGAGACAGCAGCAAACTATTTGACGAATTGGTTGAAAAGGGTCGTAAACTCGACGGCACAAACCAAAGCAAACTAGCAAAAGCCAAAACAAAAACAACCGCCACAATTGAAGACCGCATTAGCAAAGTTCGCAGCAGTGTCAATTTAAGTGCGTTTACTGGCGGATCGTCAGATAAATCTAAGATAGAAGAGTTGAATGGCAAAGTTGACGAACTATCTGAAAAACTAGACGCACTGCTAGATAGCGTTGCAGTAAAGCAAAAAATCGCAGCAACAGCAGTTAAGCCGCGCGCTACTGCATAATTGAATACAAATACGAATATGGGGCATAAACATTAACGCTTCTCCGCTTTAAGCAAGGTATTAGCCCTGATACCTTGCTTTTTTTTTAATTGTTTTTGATAGTACGTGCACTACTTATAGAGTACTGTATTTTGAAGACACGTGAGCGGATTTTACAAACAGGCTTATTCTTGTTTAATGGCGAAGGCACGCCGCATGTTACGACTGTTGATATTGCCAATGAAATGAACATCAGTCCGGGAAATCTTTATTATCACTTCAAAGGGAAAGAAGTCATTATCGAAGCACTCTACCATCGCTTTGATGAAGCACTAACCGACATTCTACAGGCACCACTAAAACAAAAACTGCAACTCGAAGACAGTTGGTACTACATTTACGTGGTATTTGAGGAAATGTACCACTACCGCTTTATTTACCACAATATGAGCGATTTATTACAGCGCCATGAGGTGTTACAAAAACGCTTTCGTCGCCTGCTCAATTTAAAAGCGCAGACAGCAATGTCTATGATCAAAGGATTGCGTGAAGCAAATGTTTTGGTATTGTCCGATACAGCCGCTAATGTTTTAGTCAACAACATCACCATGACAATGACTTTTTGGCTAGTATACGCTCAACTACGAGATGGACAACAAAGCGCACCCGCTTTATTACATTCAGCAGTATTTCAAGTGCTCTCATTGCTCGCTCCTTTTTTAGCAAAAGAAAAAACAGAATACCTAGGGCTTTATCAACAATTCTATGCGCAGGCCCTAAACCAGTCAGAAAAAAGCGTTTAGCGCACACCAAACTTAGCGGCGAGCCTATACCAAGCATCACCTTTTGAAAGGGTAAAACATCGCTTGAAACGCAATGCTTTTTGATATCGGTATTTTTTATTCATATGAAAAAGCGATAAGAATAAAGGCACATCAAAAAAACCACTTTCAAAACTTTCTATTTTCGCGGCAATATCTTTTAAGTCGTCAACTAAACCCTTGTCAAGATCAAATCCAAGATCACTTAATGCTTTTCCCCCAATCCCACAACCCGCCCTGACCGCATCAACTTTTACCCGCAGCACTTCACGGTAACGCTGTCGACGGAGCATCTTACTTTCACCGCTGCTTGAGCTAGTACGCTTTTCATCAGCTATATTTTTATTGGTGTGATTACAACCATGTATACGATGCAAAACCAATGGATGGGGAAAAAATGCCAGCCCGCCATACAGTGACGATATTATTGCCAAATGGTGGTCGAATATGAGCCCCTCCCTAAATGGCAAAACGACATCCAGCAGCGCCTTGTGAAAAAGCAGCGCATGGCCTGATACTACATTTTTAAATAGAAGATTTAATGGCATCGCACAGCTATCCCAATCCTTCACTTTTACTGACTGCATGACTGTTGTACCTAATGCCACGCCTTTGCTATCAATCAATTCGCTGTCTGAAAATATGGCGACGTGATTGCCTATATTGCCGAGCAGTTTTTCAATTTTATCTAGCTTCCATATATCGTCTTGATCCGATATGGCAACATAAGTGCCTCTTATCCTTTTTAAAGCGTATTCTAGGTTGGCATGCAGGCCAATATTTTTGTCGTGGCGATAAAAAATAATGCGGCTATCACGTAATGCATAATCGGCTGCAATCGCCGCAGTGTCATCGGTCGATGCATCATCGGAAATAATGATATCTAAATTCTTGTAAGTTTGCGCAAGAATAGAGTCAAGCTGTTGAGCCAAATATTTTTCGCCATTATAGGTGGTGACAATCACTGAAATAAAGACATTATTCATTTTTGTGTCTCTGTTTGGTTCCATCGCATTAATTATGCTTTGACAGATTTAAATACTTAAGCAAAACCCTAGCGCATAGCAAAATCAACAATCCCTGCCAATTGATTGTTGATAAGAACCTCAGATCGATAAAATATTTTTTTCTTTTCCATGTATCGAATAGTGATTATGCCGTTGCGAGAATACATATTCGCGTTACCTTCTAGCCGCACAAACCACCAAGATGAATGACCAAACATCTGTGTTAACAAATGCTTGTTCAGGCTTGAAATATGCTCCCAAACACTAAAGTTTGGCAGTAGCGGGCATTCGAGTCGGCCGCCCTCTATATTTGCCAGCTCAAACATCAGCGCCTCTTCGAACGAATCTGCTCTGGAAATTTGACGACTAATATCCTGTACCGCGACTAATTCTATTTTTTGCGCGTCTATTGTTTGCGCGCTGAAAGTAGCCAAAATATCTTCTTTAGCAACAGAACCCGCCTTTACCCACAGCACAGGGTGCGATGCCACTTTACGGGACGCAAAGTCAAACTGGGTAATATGCTCAATGGCATCAAAAGCAACATGAACTAAATCTGCTGCCTGAATATATTTTCTGGAGCCTTTAAACCAGTTAATTTCATTTTTCATATTTTTACCTTTCAGGCCCCGCATCTACGCTAGGCAATCGTTTAGCAGGATTGCCAAATAAAGACGCACCTGCTGGCACATCTTTCATAACTACACTGCCCATGCCAATTGATGCTTTCTCGCCAATATAAATGTTGTCACGGACACACGCGCCCATACCAATAGTGGCTCCTGCGCCAATAGTGGTATTGCCGCCCACCAATGTACCGACCGACATCCACACCCTCTCACCAATCTGGATGCCGTGCCCTATATTGCACAAGTTACCAATAACTGTTGAGTGGCCTATCACGCTGCTACTCATCGCGCCGCGCGATAACACACAACCCGCTCCAATTTCAGTATCGTTACCTATATGCACGCCGGCCAAGTGCGGGAATCGCATGGTACGTCCATCACGTGTTTTGTACAAAGCAATGCCGTCAGAGCCAATCACCGTATTTTCACGCACAATCACACGCTCGCCAATCCACGTGCCAGACTTTATTACACAGCCAGAGGCAATTACCGTATCGGCACCAATGAATACCCCCTTCTCTATGTGAGCGGCAGGATGAATAGATGCACTTGGATGAATGGCGGGCAAGTCACCGCTCAACGATGAAAGCGGCAAGAAGCCTGGCACTAACGCCAATGCTTTCATTAAATCAATAAACACTGCACGGGGGTCGCCTGTTGTAATAACAAACGACTTCTCCATACAGGAAGCTAGTTCTTGCGTAGTAATAACAACAGCGCCAATAAGCATAGAAAGAGCTGTTGTTGATGGTTGCTTGTCTATGAAACACAGAGCATTTGCACTGGCTGCGCGCCCATTAACAATGCCGACTATGGATGGATATGTTGCAACATCTCGAATTTTGCAAGAGCCTTTACTCAATAAGCTAATTTCTTTTATATACACCTCTGCATGAATTGGCACCGCTAAAAACATACACTCAGATATGATATTTCTTTCAGACACGATAACGCTCCCAAGCTAAACCAAACTACTTAAATGCGGGCTTTTAAAGCCTGTGTCATCAACTTACAGCGACGCACATAGCGGCTACGCCATACCTTAACTGCGGCAATTTTTATTACCTGCTTAATATGAAAACCATCATAAACGCCCATAACGCTTCTTCTATTACGCAACTCACTACTAGCCTCATAAGTCGCATTTTTTAATAATAATCCACGAATAGCGCGTCGATAATTCATGTCTATCCGTCGACAAAAATACTTATCATCATCCAATATTTTATTTTCACGCAACAACTGCCAAACTTTAATTTGAGACAGCAAAGCCGTCGCTTCATCGTCTCTAAATGACTGCCATATACCTCGATCATGTATTCTGTATGCTGCCATCACTACCGGCATATAACGCATCTTTCCACGGGCAGCACTCATGATATGCAGCGGCCAGTCACCCATATCTGTCTGGTAAAACCAAGTGGGTAGCTCTTTAAAATAAGGATTGCTAAATAGACATGACATAGTCGGAACAGGATTTGTTTTCAGAATATCGAGGAAAGTCAATTCTGATGACAATGCCGGAACAGCCAAAGCATCTAAAAATACGCTATTTTCATTGACGTGAATGGCGTTATGGAAACAAAGGCTATAGCTAGGGTTACTATCAAGAAATTCGACTTGCGTGGCCAGCTTATTTTCATTTATCCAAAAATCATCACCATCCAATAAAGCGATGTAGTCACCACGAGCATGGAGTAAATTATTAACAAAATTCTTACGTCCCGTTACACGCCCATCAATAATGGTCTTGTCTTTTCCAGAATGATAAAAAGCACGAATCAAATCAGGATGATTGCGTTCATATTGCTGAACAATGGCGCGTGTGCCGTCGGTTGAGCAATCTTCGCCAATCAATATTTCGATAGGAAAATTAACCTTTTGCGCCAACACACTGTCTATTGCCTCACGGATGTAGGCTTCATGGTTATAGGCCGTAATACATACGCTAACTTTGGGAGTGGCGCTCATGCTATAAGAAATTCAGGCTGCATAATGATTTCTTTGCGATTTTCCATGATGAAAGCCAGCAACTCACAGATGCGCGCCACGTCAGCAGTCGATGTGGCCGTGCCGTTTGGCAGGCAAAACAGGCGCTCACTTAAGCGCTCGGTAACCGGCAACAACATGCCTGCATTCGGATAGTAAGAGCGATAAGGTTCCATGCGGTGACAGCCGGGATAAAAATAACGTCGCGCTAGTATGTTTTCTTTTTCAAGCACAGCGACAATGGCATCCCTACTAATGCCTGCACTGTCTGCCACGTCAACGATAACGTAATGGAAATTGCGTGCATCCTTCTCGCTGTGCTCATAGACAGACAGCCCAAAAATGCCGGATATTCTCCGTTTATATGCCTGATAGTTTGTACGATTACACTCAATAAAATGATTAAGCTCTTTTAAAGAGGCCAAGCCCATAGCTGCAGATATTTCACTCATTTTTCCGTTAATACCAAGATGAGTGACATTATCTTTACCCGCAAAGCCAAAGTTTTTCATAAACCTAATTTTTTCCGCCAGCCCATCATTGTTGGTGGTAATGCACCCACCTTCAAAGGTTGTCATTACTTTAGTGGCGTGAAAACTGAATACCTCCGCATCGCCAAAGTTGCCGACCATCGTGCCATTTTTATCGCAGGCCAGTGCATGCGCTGCGTCATAAAGCACCGACAAATTATGTTTTTGAGCAACCCGCTGTATGGCATCGGTATCGCAAGGGGTTCCCCACAAGTGAACAGGGATAATACCGGTAGTGCGTGGCGTAATGAGCCGCTCTATTTTAGCAGGATCCATACAGTGCGTATTAGGGTCTATATCGCAAAATATCGGCGTTATACCTTGCCATTGCAGGCTGTGGGCTGTGGCCACAAAAGTGAAGCTTGGCACGATAACCTCGCCCTGCATATCCAGCGCACGAATGGCAATCTCTAGGGCGCATGTGGCATTGCAAATCACAACGCAGTGTTTGACACTCAGCGTGCTTGCAAGCTCCGCCTCAAACTGCCGAACTTTCGGCCCATTATTGGTCAGATAGGCGGCATCCCATATTTCCTCTGCCGCCAGCATAAACACTTGTTTGCTAGGAAGATTAGGACGACCCACATGCAATGCTCTACTAAAAAATGGGATACCGCCAAAAATAGCGAGGTCGCCGGTTGTTCTTTTCATAAATCAAGTTCCGTCGCTTCTGGTGGACGTTAATTGCCCAATATGACATTGCCTAATAAACCATCAAAAACAGGCAACCCTGTCGCCCCACAAGAAATATCAGGGCAATATCCCTGCAAATTCTTGGCCAGATACTGCTGATGGTAAGGCTCTGCGTAATAAAACACAGCTACATCTTTAATTTCAGTAGTAATTTCCCCAAGCCCCGCTCTGTTTAAAGCAGCCTGATAAATCAGCCGCGTTTCTTGCGCCTGCTCGCACTGTGATTCGTCAAAATAATAAATGCCGGAGCGGTATTGTGTACCAACATCATTACCCTGACGCATGCCGAGGGTCGGATTATGATTTTGCCAAAACCGGATTAGCAATTCAGGATAAGTTACCAGTACAGGATCGAAAACCACCAACACCACTTCGTTATGGCCTGTTTCACCACTACACACATCCTCATATCGCGGATGGGGCGTGTGGCCACCAGTATAACCAACCGCTGTACTGTAAACACCGACACACTCCCAAAAGCATTTTTCTGCACCCCAAAAACAGCCCATACCGAATAATGCCGCTTGCAAATGGGCAGGAAATGGCGCGCAAAGCGTTGTGCCTAATAGGTAATGGGCGGCAAGTGCCGGCTTGTGCTCCAGCCTGTCGAAAAAAATATTGCCTGCCTGCTTGATCATAGGCATCAGTTGCCGCCTACTTTTTTGCCCTGTAAGCAAGCAACCATTTTTTCACTCAATGCGCGCATAAATCGCAAATAGTCATTTGGCCCTGGCGGAACATCCTGCCCAAGCGGGTCTAGCTCGACAATTGATACATTGTCCGCCGCCTTCCCAAGCCAGCCATTGACTGCACTTGCACCATATTCCGGCTCATAAAACAGACATGTGACCTCGCCACTGCGTAGCAGTTTAATTAACGCCTCGCGCTCGCGCACGCCGTTTGCAATGGCTTCATGCCGCCACACAGCCATGCGTTGATTCAAGCCGTAACGCCTGACCAAAGGGGCATAACCATCGTGATAAACCACAAAGCTACGCTTAGCTACTGGCGCAAATCCCTCCATTAAAGAAGCGCTGAGTGCTGCCATCGTACGTTGATAGTCGGCCAGTCGCTGCGCGATCAGTGCCTTGTCTTTGGGATAAAGCTGCGTCAGTCGCGCTGCCAACGGCACAGCCACTTCCGCCAAGCGCAGTGGATCCAGCCAGATGTGCGGATCATCAGTAAGCACCTGCCTGATAGTGCTTGTTTCTGCGTTGTGTTGTTTATCTGCTGAAGCAGGCAGCAACGCCAATTGTCTGTCTGGCGACAAGGATGTTGCGCGCTGCACCAGCCATGTCTCCATCGCCGGCCCAACCCAAACCAGCAATGCACTGTTTTTAATGAGCGCTAAATCTGATGGGAGCAGCAGGTAATCGTGCGGGGACTTACCCGCCGGCATGATCGTTTGTACATGAGCACCCTTGGGTGCGATTGCCTCAACTAACCACTGCAACGGCGTAATACTGACCACAATAGGTGCCACAGGCGATGCGCAAAAAGCACTTATCGGCAAAAAGCCGACCGCAACCAACAACCACACGTTTTTACGCAATCGCACCTGAAACCCCAACATAACTTCATTTTCCTGAACGACCAATCAAGCAAGTGATGTATTATCGCTCGCTTTCCATCCAAACCACCATATTTATGGCTATATCACCTAGCCCACAGCAATCTATGGGCGTCAACAACACGCCATCAACCGCGACGAATTTACCCATGAACACTGGCGATCTATTAGTAGAAGCGCACAACATTAGCGTTCGTGATGGCGCGCGCGCGTTAGTGCATAACATTGATATCGCTCTGCGATCAGGTGAAATTGTCACACTGATAGGCCCAAACGGAGCCGGAAAAACCACCCTACTAAAAGCCCTGCTTGGCTTGATTCCTCTCGCCAGTGGAACTGTCGTGCGTGCAAAAAATCTGCGTGTAGGTTACATGCCGCAGCGCTTGCATCTAAACCCTTTATTGCCGATTACCGTGATGCGATTCTTACAACAAACCGGCGAAAACGATGCCGCCATCGCGCAAGCACTAGCAGAAACAGGAATATCCAGCCTGCAAAAGCAGTCGCTGCACAGTGCATCTGGCGGCGAATTGCAGCGCGTGTTATTGGCACATGCTCTACTGCGTAAACCGCAGTGGCTGGTGCTGGATGAACCGGCGCAAGGCGTAGATATTAACGGCCAAGCCGAGCTGTACCGGCTGATCTCCAAATTACGTTCGCGCTATCACTGCGGTGTGTTGCTGGTATCGCACGACCTGCATCTTGTAATGGCGGCAACAGATACTGTCATTTGCCTGAATCAGCATATTTGTTGCCAAGGGCGACCGGAACACGTCAATCAACACCCTGAGTACTTGCATCTATTTGGGAAAAAAACTGCCGACGACATAACCAATCAAATGGGTGTTTACACGCATCACCACGACCATAATCACGACTTGCAGGGAAACATTATTGTGAAAAATATGCCAACAAATTGCCCAGACCATCATCATGATTGAAGCCGTTACGCTACTCGATAGCAGCAGACTTGGGTGGCTATTTTTACCGTTAATGGCGGGTATCGGCACTGCGTTGCTGGCGGCGCCTTTGGGATGTTTTGTGATATGGCAGCGCATGGCCTATTTCGGGGAAAGCCTCGCGCATAGCGCACTTTTAGGCGTGGCACTTGGCTTGTGGTTAAACATTACCTCGACATTGGCCGTACTTGTCTCGGGCGTTCTAATGGCTTTTTTACTGGCATATTTACGCCGAAACTCACGCTTTTCCAACGACACACTGCTAGGAATTTTATCGCACACGCTATTGGCAGGAGGCTTAGTGCTGCTCTCCACATTGCCCAATTTGCGCGTCAGCCTCGACAGCTTGTTATTTGGCGACTTACTTGCTGTGTCCGCCGCCGATACGCTTGTAATTTACTCACTGCTCATTGCGCTTGTCGTGTTGCTGATGCGTTTGTGGAGGCCACTAATTACCATGACTGTACATGAAGAATTAGCCAAAGCAGAAGGAGTTGCGGTGGATAAAATCCGCACTCTTTTAATGTTAATGATGGCTCTCGTTGTCGCTGCTGCGATGAAAGTAGTGGGCGTGCTGTTAATGACATCCCTGCTAATTATTCCCGCCGCTATTGCCCATCGCTACGCCCGCTCACCTGAGCAAATGGCTGTTCTAGCCTGCATTAGTGGCGTGCTGGCCGTATGCGGCGGCATAGTTTTATCTTGGTATACCAATAGTCCGGTTGGCCCGTCCATTGTATTATTAGCAGGGCTTTTTTTCCTCAGCACGATGGTGATAGACCTTGTACACAAAGGCAGGTATCACCTGAAACTTAATCGGTGAGTACACCCCATGAGCACAAAAGCCAGCAGTTATACCGCACTGTCGTTTGAAAAAAACGGCGCAGTTGCACGCATCACTCTTAACAGACCCGATGCCGCCAACGGTCTGAATATGGACATGGGGCGCGACTTGATGAACGTAGCACTCCATTGCGAACAGGATGAAACAATCCGCGCAGTTATCATCACAGGAACCGGCAACTTTTTTTGCGCAGGTGGCGACTTGAAGGCATTCGCCGCCTACGGCGCAGATATCGGCGTGCATATCCCTGGGCTTATTAACTACCTACACACCGCCATGAGCTGCTTCGCCCGCCTAAACGCGCCGGTGATTGTAGCGGTAAACGGCATCGCGGCCGGAGCCGGTTTTAGTATTGCGATGGTAGGCGATTTTGTACTGGCCGCCGATAACGCCACATTTACCATGGCCTATACCGCCGCCGGTCTAAGCCCTGATGGCAGTGCCAGTTATTTTTTGCCGCGCCTTGTGGGTCTGCGTCGCGCACAAGAACTGATGATGAGCAATCGCCGCTTAAGCGCTGTCGAAGCCCAAGAGTGGGGCTTGGTTACTCATGTGTATAGCGCAGAAAAATTGCAAGCCGAAGCAGATACTTTGGCCGCAGAATTGGCATGCGGCGCAACAAAAGCCTTAAGTGCCGTAAAACAACTTTTACTGGCCAGTTTCGACAATAGCCTAGACGGGCAACTGGCATTGGAGGGGCGAAATATCGCACAGTGCGCAGTCAGTCGCGATGGCCAAGAAGGCATACAGGCGTTTTTAGCCAAACGAAAACCGGCTTTTGAGGGGAAATAGCCCTCCCCCCCCTTAGTGCTAATCAAGCAACCCGCCCTTCGGTTGCGGTGCTGCTGAATCTGCCTTTGATTTTATTCACACAGAACCATTCAAGAATGCCCATTGCGGGCAAAGCGCTTTTTACGGCGGTAGGGGAAAATATCCACAACGTTGCCAGCAAGAATTCGTTCCTGCATATTTCGCCAAAAAACCACACTGTACAAATCACTGTGATATTTCTCAAATGCGCGCCGCGCCTTTGGGTTACCGCTAAAGAACAAGCGAAACTCCTCTGGAAATACATCAAATGCACCAACGTCATACCACGGCGTGGATGACATGGCCTGCTCATCTGTTTGTGGCTCTGGAATTTCTCGAAACACGCACTCTGTGAGAAAACAGATTTCATCGTAATCATAAAAAACAACACGGCCATGACGCGTAACACCAAAATTCTTTAATAGCATGTCGCCCGGAAAAACATTGGCTGCGGCAATTTGCTTGATGGCATTACCGTATTCATCCATTGCGTCTTCAATTTGCTCATCACTGGCTGTATGTAAATATAAATTGAGCGGTATCATTTTGCGTTCTGCGTACAAATGCAAAATAACCAATTCAGCCCCCTCAAATACCAACTGCGATGGCACAACTCGCTGCAACTCTTCTAGTAACTCAGAAGAAAAGCGCGCCAAAGGAAAACGGAAATGGGTGTATTCCTGCGTATCTGCCATACGCCCTACACGATCCAAGTGCGATACAAGGCGATATTTTTCACGCACTGTTTCCGCGCTCATGTCTTTAGGTGGGTCAAATCGATCTTTAATCACCTTAAAAACAATTTCGTAGGAAGGCAGTGTGAATACGCTCATTACCATGCCCTTAATGCCTGGCGCTATAACAAACAAGTCATCTGACTGCTTTACATGCTGCAAAAAACTACGATAAAACTCTGTTTTTCCGTGCTTATTTTGGCCAATAGCGTTATATAGCTCTGCAGATGCTTTGTTCGGTAATAGCTGCTGCAAAAAAGACACTATCTGACTAGGTACCGGTGTCTCCACCATAAAATAAGAGCGAGTAAAGGAAAAAATGATACTGACATCATCACTGTCAAAAATAGCGGTATCAACATAAACGCCGCCACGCTCGTTATTAATTAGCGGGATGACAAATGGAATAAATTCACTAGCGTAGGCAATACGACCCACTAAATACGCACCCTTGTTGCGGTAAAAAACAGATTTGAGTATCTCAATTTGAGTATTCTTACGCTGCATTTTAATAAGAGGAAGCACGCGCTCTTTTACTGCTTTAACAATATTGTCCACGTCACGCTCTGCGTCTTCCATACGAAAGTTGCAGCTATAACTGGCCATGTAGTCGGCCAAAATACGATGGATAAGCGTGCGCAAGCTGCCCTCTATCGTATAACGATTAAAAATATCCTGCGAAATAACAGCAGTCGGGCGCGCATCCGCCACAACAAACATACAGCTGTCATCTATCCGCTGATGATGAAATTGATGACAAAATATCGAGTTAAAAAAAGTTTCTGCAATTTCCTGATTGTCATGGCCAATCAGCTTTCTAGAAAATATGGGTTTCAGTGCGCGCCAAAATTCAAGCTGCCGAAGATCAGGCCCCGCCATACCCGACAACTCTACGCTGATTTCCACAACAATTTCTTTGTATAAATCAATACGCTGCGCGGAAAGTTCTTGCACCATGCGCCACTGGGCCTTCTCAAAGAGACCACAAGCCGCCTGTGTCATAAGCTGGAAGCATTGAAAATAACGCCCAAAACCAGTAAGAATAAGCTCGGCTGCTCTGGGTAAATTCGACATTTTTTACTCGCTAGAGAAAAAGTCTGCTACAAAACCACACCAAGGCAACAGCGTAGTAATCGAAAAATAAAATGGCACTTTTAACAACTTTGGTCTATAAAGACATTGCACAATAAAAAAGCATCAAGGCGCAACATAATAAAAAAACAATCAAATTAGCCATGATACGGAGATATTGACGATCATGAAAAACGTGCATTTATTACCAGTACAGTTTCGTATTGCAGTTGCAGCGGTGGCATTAGCAACTACTTGTATGGCTCAGGCTAATCTCTTCATTTACAAAGGGCCACGCGGCGAGACCTTGTTTTCCAACATACAAGAACATCGACGAGGCTATCGCCTTATTAAGGAAAGCAAAACAGAGGACATGGCTGGTCACTTTGCCACGGGGCGTAAACAAAACGCAGCCAGCAATATAACAATGCTGACGACCACCGGCTCACGCAGCGGCTGGATGACTGGCGGAAGACTGGTCAACACCACTTTGTACGACGACTATATACGCAAGGCTGCGCGAAAACACGGCGTGGAGCCTGCCTTAGTAAAGGCGGTGATACAGGTAGAATCTAATTTTGATCCATCAGCAGTATCCAGTGCTGGTGCTCGCGGCCTGATGCAACTCATGCCAGGCACTGCCGCACGCTATGCCTTAGGGCTGTTTGAAATGTTCAGCCCTGAGAACAACATTGATGCTGGCGTGCAACATCTGGCTTACTTAGAAACACTTTTTCCGAATAACACGGACTTTGTATTAGCCGCCTACAATGCCGGCGAAAACAATGTCGTGCGCTATAGCGGTATACCACCATTCCCAGAAACGGTTAATTATGTGCAAAAAGTAAACCGATCAAAAAAACTTTTTCAATACGCATTTCTCTGATTTTTCCTGCCCATCCGTCGTTTTATTTTCGCAAGCGGCATGACAGACACGCAATTATGGACTTAGCTTAACCCTGAGACCTTGCAGCCTTCTGGCTGTAAAGACACAGAGGGAGGATGAGCTGTGGAAACGTCATTCGAGGGCGACCGCCGTCAGCACAAGCGCCGTCAGCACAAGCGCCGTCACCACTTGCGCCGTCAACAATCAGCGCCACGCATTGCGTAGCGTTGTCATCGCCTACGACCAAAGCACAGGGCAATCGCTTGGCTTAGTGGTCAACTTGTCTCAAGAAGGCATTATGCTAGTAAACAGTAGCCCCTTAAAAATTGATCAACACTACGGTATCCGGCTCGATATTGCGGCAGGGGTTCTGGATAGCGGCATCGCCGCGCAAATCCACATGGATGTTGATTGCCTCCGTATCAGCCCTGCTACGGAATTAACGAATATGTATTGGGGTGGCTGCCAAATCGCCAATATTTCCGAGTTTGCCTTGGCTGTACTACAGCTAGTCATTGATCGCGTAACAGACTGATCCACATCACAGCCGAAAACCCTCTACCCTAACGCAGAAGGCTTTGGGCTTTGGGCTCAGCGCAGCATCAGTGACTTTTCTCTATTAAGTGTTCGTGTTTTTCGACCTGAGTTTTTCCCCACGATGAAACATCCGCCACCGTGTTGCGTGACCAGCTTTCTAATACCAAGACACGCGGCACCAATATGGATTGCTGCCACCATGCATCTTGCTTCACCGGCACAAACGAAGGCACAAAAATAAGTAAAGCCAGCACAATTAGCACGCCGCGACATACGCCAAACAGCATCCCTAGCAGCCTATCTGTACCGGACAAACCCGTCATGCGTACGAGCTGCCCCACTATATAATTCACTAATGCCCCTAAAATCAACATGCTCACAAACAGCAGCGCAAATGCGGCAAAATAGCGCAGAGAAGGCGTAGAAATAGAGTCGGTAAATACTATGGCCAGCTTATCGCTAAGGGAAAATGCGACCGCAAAAGCTGCAGCCCATACCAACAAAGAAAGAGCCTCTTTCACCAATCCTCGTGTTACGCTAATTAAGGTCGACAGCCCAACCACCGCGACAATCGTCCAATCTGCCCAATTAAAATAGGTTTGATCCAATAGGCTCATCTCGCGCTACCTCGATGCAAAAGGCACGACCATTGTGTGTAACCCCATATTTTTATCTAGGCTCTGCTTGATTTGATTAGCTGCAATTTTATCCAATTTTGGGCCAACAAAGACCCGTATAACGCGTTCTTGTGCAGCACTGCCCATAATAGAAAAACTGCGATAACCCTTTTGCTTTAACCGCTCTACTAAAATATCCGCTTCGTGCTTATCTGACAGGCTTGCAACTTGCACTAGCCACGCTTGAGGAATGCCATAGGCATCCAGCTCACCACTTGAATTTGATGAAGCGCTTGCAGCGACTCCCTTTTCTTCTGCTCCGGCATCCACAAGTGCCGATTGATCGGTATCGAGCTTGTACAAATGAGACACAAGCACGGGTGCCTGTTCACGTGCGGGAGGAGCCCGCACAGCAGCGCCTGTTTTTATGTCCGGCATTGCTGGACGTACGGGAATGGGCTCTGGTATTTGCACAGACACGACATTTTTTCCATCAAAAACCACCGGCAATACAATAACGGCCAAAGCCGTAAGCACCGCAATCCCCGCAAAACGCTGTTTGACACCATATTCCAAAAGAATTCCACCTTGTTGAGCAGTATTATGAATTCTATCTGTTTAGCGCTCTGATGACGAACAGGCTTTCATGTTCACTGGGTGCGCTGACAAAGAATAGAACTCGCCAGCAGGCTACACTGCACAGATGCACACGTTTACTCATCTAAAAGCGGCATTTAGGCCGCTAACTTTTGATCCCGCGCTAGACATCACGCCAGCGCAAGCGCGAGACTATAGAGCATTTTATAGCCTAGGTGGGCTGCCTGGGCATCAACACATTGGCTGGCTGAATCATGATGGCCTACGACTGGCTACGCAGTACTGGCTGCCGCAAAACACAAACATAAAAACAGTACGCGGGACAATAGTAATAGCGCACGGCTATTACGATCACATTGGCCTCTATGGTCACCTTTTGCACTACTGGCTGGCGCGAGACTACGCAGTGATCGGCATGGACATGCCAGGCCACGGGCTTTCGGACGGCTCACCCGCCGCCATTGGCAATTTTGATGAGTACGGGAATTCGCTGGCGACTCTTCTTCAGTCAGCGCAAGCCTTCTTGCCGCAGCCGTGGACTGGTGTTGGACAGAGTATGGGCTGTGCTGTGTTAATGAACTATTTAATGCGCCGCAGTTGCATCAACCCGTTTTGCCGTTTGATTTTTTTTGCACCCTTGCTGCGCCCTTATCACTGGGCAATTAGCGGGCGCTGGATCTATTTTTTACTACACCGTTTTATCATTAGCATTCCACGTCGTCTTAGCGTCAACTCTGGGGATGCCGATTTTGTACGTTTTGTAAGCACACAAGACCCTCTGCAATCACGCCGACTAAATGTTGCATGGGTAGGTGCTATGAAAAATTGGCTCGACCATTTCGCGCAGCAGCCGGTGCTCAACGCGCCCACGCTGATTATTCAGGGCGAACAGGACAATACCGTCGACTGGCGTTACAACATCCCACATATTACTCAAAAGCTCTCGCAGTCTGAGGTGCATTATCTGCGCAGGGCGCACCATCATCTTGTGAATGAAAGCGAGGTCTTACGCTCGCGCTTATGGGCAACAGTTGACCGCTATTGTGAACATCCTGACAGGCGAATTCCATCGCGTGGCGATAGCGATTAGCGTCGTATTATGCCAACGCTAATCCCTTCAATTTCACAAGACTGTTCACGTAAATCGACATGAATGGGCGCGTAACTCTCGTTTTCCGGCAACAATTCCAACTGATAACGACTGCGCCCGCGCCGTAAACGCTTGACTGTCACATCATTACCTAAACGTGCCACCACTATTGTGCCATTGGATATATCTGCACCGTTGGTCTTGTGAACTGCCAGCAAGTCGCCATCGAGAATGCCTGCGTTTTTCATGCTGTCTCCTCGTACCCGCAAAAAATAGTCCACCGACGGATGAAAAAAATGCGCAGGAATAGCGCAGTAATCTTCAATATGTTGTTCTGCCAAAATTGGGTTGCCTGCTGCAACATGACCCACCACCGGTATGCCTTCTTGCTGCTCGTTCTGCTGTTCAATTAAGCGGATGCCGCGTGACGTTCCCGCCACCATTTCAATAGCACCTTTACGTGCGAGAGCTTTCAAATGCTCTTCGGCGGCATTGGCCGATTTAAAGCCTAATTGAACGGCAATATCTGCGCGTGTAGGCGGGTAACCGGTTGCCTGAATGTGATCACGGATAAGCTGCAAAACTTGTTGTTGACGCTGCGTAAGCTCTTGCATAACAAACCCTGTTTATAGATACAGCCTGTTATTGTATACAGCATTGGAATCATAGCAAGAGCTACGCTAAGGTAAAAGCGGACACAGGTCTAAATAACCCATAAGGCGGCAGCATGGATAATTCGAAAATGGCAGAAGCGTGGCGTGTGCTGCGTATTCAATCAGAGCTGGTCGATGGCATTGAGCAACTTATAAAACTAGGACCGGCAGTCACTGTGTTTGGCAGTGCGCGTCTGCCACAAAAAGATAAATATTACGAAGATGCTTGTCGCCTCGGGCAATTGTTGAGTGAAGCAGGGTTGGCAGTTATTACAGGGGGAGGCCCTGGCATTATGGAAGCGGCTAATCGCGGTGCCTATGAACAAGGAGGGCGCTCGGTGGGCTTAAACATCACCTTGCCTCATGAGGGTGCCAATAGCTATCAAACGCTCACTTTGTCATTTCGCTATTTCTTTGTACGTAAGCTGATGTTTGTCAAACATGCTGTCGGTTTTGTCATCTACCCGGGCGGCTTTGGCACCATGGATGAACTGTTCGAGGCACTCACATTGGTGCAAACCGGCAAAGCAGCTAAGTTTCCTATTGTTCTGGTGGGGCGTGATTATTGGAGCGGCTTGATCGACTGGCTTCAAAACACCATGCAAGCATCCGGTTGTGTGTCTGCGTCTGAATTGTCTTTGTTTCAACTGGTAGATGATGCCGACTCAGCGGCAAAAATCATTATTGACCGACACCGCGCTCACCCAGACATTATGGGCGGACGAGGGTTTTAATTGCCCGATTAGCTCGCCGGTCATTGAAGCTCATTTTTTGCGCATGTATATTGCCTGCCCCTTTCCATAAATTTTTTCAGAGGCTGCGCCAATGGCACTAGGGCCGGTAATTGTAGATGTGGCAGGGCTTGTGCTCACGCCAGAGGATGAAATATTGCTGGCGGAGCCGTGGGTCGGCGGCATCATTTTATTTGCACGGAACTATCAATCACCCCAGCAGCTATGCGAGCTGGTGCACGCGATACGCCGTGTACGCGCAGAGCTATTGATCTGTGTCGATCAAGAAGGCGGCAGAGTACAACGATTTAAAGAGGGCTTTACCACGCTTCCCCCCATGGCGGCTATCGGTGCAGTTTATCAACGCAATGCCGCAGAGGGTCTGCGCCTAGCGCAGGCATGTGGTTGGCTGATGGCCGCTGAGGTGCGCGCCTGCGGTGTAGATTTAAGTTTCGCGCCTGTGCTAGATTTAGATGATCATCACTGTACCGTCATCGCCAACCGTTCATTTTCTCCCAATCCAACGATTGCCAGCCTGCTAAGCGAAGCCTTTATTGACGGCATGCACCAAGCTGGTATGTGTGCCACTGGCAAACATTTTCCGGGTCACGGCGCAGTGACAGGAGATAGCCATCATGAAACGCCCACCGACACGCGCGCGCTGACAGAAATTTTGGTGCTCGATGTCGAGCCTTATCGTTTTCTTTGCAGCCTTGGCAAGCTAGATGCTGTGATGCCAGCACATGTTGTGTATAGCGCCGTCGATAAAAACACGGCCGGCTTTTCGCCTTTTTGGCTTAAGCAAGTTCTGAAAGAACAATTGTCTTTTGATGGCGTTATTTTTAGCGATGACCTCACCATGCAGGGCGCGGCCATTATTGCAGATATGGGCGAACGGGCGCATGTAGCTTTAGCCGCCGGTTGCACCGCGCTGCTGGTGTGCAATCAACGCGATGCCCAGTTGACTGTTATCGAAGCGTTGCGCGGAAGCAACTTATCGCCCGACAGCAATTTGCAGAAACTAAAACGTCCTTTCAACCAGCAAAATTTAGAGCAGGTACGGGCATCAGCCAAATGGCGCGAATGTTTTGCGCAATTAGAAAGTATTCACGACAAGAGTAGCTGTTTATGAGTGTTGAATTAGATGAAGTAGACAAAATTTATCGCGAAGCCGATTGCCTCTTTAATCGAGAGCAAGTCAATGAAGCCATTGCCGTCATGGGCAAAAACATAACGGCAGCCTTAAAAGACACGAATCCTCTTGTACTGTGCTTAATGAATGGCGGCCTTGTAATCGGTGGAAGGCTGTTGACGCTACTCGATTTCCCGCTACAGCTCGATTACATACACGCCACACGCTACTGCAATAGCACAACGGGGTTTGGCTTGGAGTGGATCGTTAAGCCACGCCATGAACTCACTGGGCGCACAGTATTGGTTGTCGACGACATTCTGGACGAAGGCATTACCCTGCACGAAGTCTTAGATTTCTGCCGTGCGCAGAATGCCAGCGCGGTTTACAGTGCGGTATTGGTGGAAAAAGTCCACTCTCGTCGCTCGCCGCCGGATATCAATGCAGATTTTATCGGGCTGAAAGTACCAGACCGCTACGTATTTGGTTACGGAATGGATTACAAGGCCTACTTGCGCAATGCGCCGGGCATTTACGCTGTAGCGGGCACCTAATTTATTTAATACACGAGATCACGCATGGCATTAGCAATTATTGGCGGTACAGGGCTGTATCAGCTAGACCATTTAACCATTGCAGAAAAACGGCGCATCCAAACGCCCTACGGTGAAACCTCCGCTCCGATTGTGTGTGGAGCGTACGATGATATGCCGGTGTTTTTTTTGGCACGTCATGGTGAGCAGCATCAGTGGCCAGCGCACCGTGTTAATTACCGAGCCAACATTCACGCACTGATGCAATTTGGAGTGAAGCAAATTATTTCCGTGAATGCCGTTGGCGGCATTACCTCTGCGATGGAGCCTGCTGCACTGTGCGTGCCAGATCAAATCATTGACTACAGTTCAGGCAGGATTCACACCTACTCGGATGATGAAATATCGCCCTTACTGCACATCGACTTTTCCTTCCCCTATACAGAACGCATGCGCCAACTGTTGATGGATGCCGGCAAAGCAGCCGACCTAAATATCACGGCGCACGGCGTGTATGGCTGCACACAAGGGCCGCGCCTAGAAACAGCCGCAGAGATAAAGCGCATGAAGCATGACGGCTGTGACGTAGTGGGCATGACAGGAATGCCAGAGGCTGCGCTTGCACGCGAATTGGGCATTGATTACGCCAGCCTCTGCTTGGTTGTCAACTGGGCAGCAGGCTGTACCAGCGAGCTGATTACGATTGAGGCGATCACCGCAACATTAAAAGCAGGCATGAAAAATATACATATTTTGCTAGCGCATATTTTAAGTCGCCACACTTGAAAACGCGCAATCATCCCGCAGAGATGCAGGAGTTTAGGCATGCAAGAAAACACGATTCTGCTAGTTGAAGACAATCCAGACGATGAAGCCTTAGCTTTGCGTGCGTTTCGCACTAGCGAATACGTCAGTCGCGTTGTCGTTGTGCGCGATGGCGCAGAAGCACTGGACTATCTGTTTCGCAAAGGCCAATACGCGAGCCGTGATACTAGCGATCAGCCGCGCTTGATTTTGCTTGACATGAAGCTGCCAAAACTCGACGGATTGGACGTACTGCGCTGCATACGCCAAGACGAACGCACTCGCTATCATCCCGTGGTGTTGATGACATCTTCAAGGCAGGAGAGTGACATTCTGGCCGGCTACAGCCTAGGCGCAAACAGCTACCCGCAAAAACCAGTGAACTTTGACGAGTTTGTCGATGCAATGCGCAGCTTGAGTCGCTACTGGATGCAAATCAACCGCACACCAAATTTGGCTGTTGCGGCTTCCGTATAAGTGAGCCTATGTATTTAAATTTACTGATTGTTGACGATTGTGAAGACGATGCCCTTCTTTTGGTGCGCCAATTACGCAAGGCCGATTATGAGCCGCAATACATCCGTGTTGAAACCGCACATGACTTAGAACAGGCACTAGAGAGCCATCATTGGCAACTGATTATTACAGACCACAGCATGCTCGGATTTAATTCCGTCGACGTGCTGGAAATAGTTAAGCGCAGCGGCCTAGATGTGCCGGTGATTATTGTTTCAGGCACAATTGGCGAAGAAGCTGCGGTCAGCGCCATGAAGTCTGGTGCGCAGGATTACATTATGAAAGATCGCCTAGCACGCTTAATACCTGCTATTGAGCGCGAATTGCGCGATGCCGATACGCGACGCGCACGCAAGAAAGCCGAACAGGCGCTTTCGCATATGGCCTACCACGACCCACTGACTAACCTGCTCAATCGCTCCATGCTGAATGATCGTCTGGAGCAGGCTCTCACACTGGCGCACAAACAAAACAGCTTACTGGCCTTACTATTCATTGATCTTGATCGTTTTAAAACCATCAACGACAGCTATGGCCATGCCGCAGGCGATAGACTTCTGCAAAACGCCGCTGAGCGCCTGCGAAACTGCACACGACAGAACGATTTACTGGCGCGTTACGGTGCTGATGAGTTTGTTGTAGTTATGGAAAATGTGCTCTCGCACGACGAAGCCGCAGAGACGGCTGATGCCATCATTGCAACCATGCAAAAGCCTTTTCGAATTGACATGCATGATATGTATGTTGGCTCCAGCATCGGCATCGCATTTTCCAAAGACTGCGAAGGCCGCGCTGAAAAGCTGATTAAAAAAGCGGATATAGCGATGTTTCGAGCCAAAAGTTTGGGTCGCAACAAATACCAGTTTTATCTCGACGAATGCGTTGACGAATCTGTCTTTCGCAGCCAATTAGAACAAAGCCTCTATCAAGCGCTACAGCGCAATGAACTGGAACTGTATTACCAACCGCAACTGCACATTCGCAGCGGCCGCTTACGCGGGGCAGAGGTATTACTGCGTTGGCTTCATCCCACCTTTGGCTTAATTTCACCCAGCCAGTTTATCGATTTACTGGAAGAGACGGGCTTGGTTTTGTCAGTAGGAGAGTGGGTATTGCGCACAGCATGTCAGCAGTGGCGAGAGTGGCAATTAGAAGGCTTGTTAACGGACAATCAGGTAGTGTCGGTTAACATCTCTCCCTACCAGTTCAAAGGAGCTGACTTAGCCGTCATGCTGGACAACATTCTAAAAAGCACACAACTGCCTGCCTCCATGCTAGACATTGAGCTAACTGAAAGCACCCTAATGGAAGATACACAGGCCAGCCAGCAAACACTTTACCGCCTGAAAACGATGGGCATTTACCTGTCTATCGACGATTTCGGAACCGGATATTCTTCGCTCAGCTATCTTAAGAAATTCCCAATTGACAGCTTAAAAATAGATCAATCATTTGTACGTGGCTTAGGCAAAAACCCTGATGACGCAGTAATTGTCTCCGCCATTATTGGACTTGCTCATAGCCTTGGCATGAAAGTGGTAGCTGAAGGTGTTGAGAATAGCGAAGCGCTGGACTTTCTTGCTGATCAACGCTGTGATATGTACCAAGGTTTTCTTTACTCGCAACCAATACCCCCAATCCACTTTGCAAAGATACTGCAACGCGAAACAGCCCGCGTTAATACAGCTATCGCCTAAATATTTAAAAAAATGCATGATATATTTCCCGTCTGAAAAAATGCAGGCGCTGCGAACCATCGTCCATTTTTTCTAACAAGCATAAGTTACGCAGCTTTTGTTTGAATCCAAGCTGTTTTTTTATCGACGAAACAAAAAAAGCCTGTTTTACAGCTATTTTTACTTGCGAGGCAAGGTTTTATCATCTATACATGTCTGCGCTGACCTTACCTGCTGCGTATCACCTACCTACTGAAAAGGAACTAAAAATGCCCACTCCGAAAACCCCAGCAAAAAAAGCCGCAGTAAAATCCACAAAAACTGTAAAACCAGCTGTGAAAAAAACAGCTCCGTCAAAAGCCGCTGTAACTAAAAAAACCAGCAAGCCCGCCGCTAGAAAAACAGCAGTGCCCAAGGCAAGTAAAAAACCAGTGAAACCAACTACAACACCCGCAGCCAAAATTGGAGCGGCGATTGCATCTCGCTATAGCAAAAGCCAAATAATGCAGGAATTAGCAGACATCTCTGGTATTGCGCGCAAACAAGCCGGCCAAGTTCTAGACCATTTAGAGGATTTGATCGCACGTCATTTATCCAAAAAAGGTCCCGGTGAATTTGTGCTGCCCGGCATACTAAAAATTCATGCCATTCAAAAACCCGCCACAAAAGCGCGCAAAGGGATTAATCCTTTTACAAAAGAGGAAGTGATGTTTAAAGCCAAGCCAGCCAGCACCGCTGTAAAAGTACGCCCGCTGAAAAAACTGAAAGATATGGCTACCCGATAAACAGTTTCCCGTTCTAACTTTCGACCATAAAAAAGCCCCGAACGAATCGAGGCTTTTTTTCTACAGCAAAGGAAGGCGCGTAATTTACTCTTGTGTTGCCGCCACCTGTATTCCGGCAGCTGCTGCATCATCCTCCAGAGCCTCCTTGATAGACAGTTTGATTCGGCCACGGCTATCGACATCCATAACCTTAACGCGAACGTCTTGACCTTCTTTTAGGTATTCGGTAACAGCGTTAACACGCTCATTAGCAATTTGCGAAATATGCACCAAGCCATCCTTGCCTGGCAGGAATTCCACAAAGGCACCAAAGTCGACAATACGTACGACTTTTCCTGTGTAAATTGCGCCGATTTCCGCATCTTTTACAATGCCATCAATCAAACGCAATGTTTCAATTTGCGCCTCCATATTGGCTGCGTAAACGCGCACGATACCGGTATCTTCAATGTCAATTTGCGAACCTGTGGCTTCTGTAATGGAGCGAATAGTCGCGCCACCTTTGCCGATAATGTCGCGAATTTTTTCAGGATCAATTTTGATCTGTGTAAAGCGCGGAGCGCTCTCAGCAATGGCAGTGCGTGAAGTGCGAATGACTTTGTTCATCTCTGCCAAGATTTGTAAGCGTGCGTGCAATGCTTGCTCCAGCGCCTGCTCCATAATCTCTTCGTTGATGCCCTCAATCTTGATGTCCATTTGGAGCGCGGTAATACCATTGGCCGTACCGGCGACTTTAAAGTCCATATCGCCCAGATGATCTTCGTCACCCAAAATATCCGTCAACACACCAAAGCGATCGCCCTCTTTCACCAAGCCCATCGCAATACCTGCCACCGGCGCTTTGATCGGCACACCAGCATCCATCAATGCCAAGCTGCTGCCACATACGGAGGCCATTGAGCTAGAGCCGTTAGACTCTGTGATTTCAGATACCACACGAATGGTGTACGGAAAATCCTCTGCCTTTGGCAAAACAGCCGCCACACCACGACGCGCCAAACGACCATGACCAATTTCACGACGACCCGTTCCACCCATACGGCCACACTCGCCTACTGAATAAGGCGGGAAGTTGTAGTGCAGCATGAACGGGTCTTTGCGATTGCCTTCCAGCGCATCAATGGTCAACGCATCACGTATGGAACCAAGTGTCGCCACCACGATGGCCTGCGTTTCGCCACGCGTGAACAAAGCTGAACCATGAACATTCGGCAATACGCCCACTTCAACCGCCACACCGCGCACGGTTTTGTTATCACGGCCATCAATGCGCGGTTCGTTGTTGAGTACGCGGTTGCGCACCACTTTTTTCTCAAGGCCACCAAACATGTCGGCGACATCTTTACTGCTGTAACCGCTGCCTTCAACAGCTATGGCGGCAATAGCCTCTGCACGCAATTCACCTAGGCGCGCATAACGCTGTTGTTTTTCTGTGATGCGATAGGCTTCGCCAATTTGCACGCCAACCGCCGCCACCACTTTGTCTTGCAGCGTGCAATTTTCTGCCGGAGCCTGCCAATCCCAGCGAGGCTTACCGGCATCTCTTGCCAGCTCGCGGATGGCGGCGACCACAATCTGCATTTCTTGATGCGCAAACAATACGCCACCGAGCATGATGTCTTCTGGCAGTTCACGTGCTTCTGACTCCACCATCAACACAGCATCTGCAGTACCTGCCACAACCATGTCTAGCTCTGAGCCTTCCAAAGTTTTGTAGCAAGGGTTCAAAATATAGCCTTGCTCATCCGTGTAACCCACACGGGCGCAGCCGATAGGGCCGTTAAACGGAATACCTGAAACAGCTAGGGCAGCTGACGTACCGATCATGGCAATAATGTCTGGGTCTTGCGTTTTTTCTGCCGACATCACGGTGCAAATCACCTGCACTTCATTGCCGAAATTTTTCGGGAATAAAGGGCGAATCGGGCGATCAATCAATCTCGACGTTAAGGTTTCTTTTTCGCTGGGGCGACCTTCACGCTTGAAATATCCACCAGGGATTTTACCAGCCGAGTACGCTCGCTCTTGGTAATGCACTGACAGCGGAAAAAAATCCTGCCCTTCTTTAGCTGACTTTGCACCAACTACCGTACATAAAACCGTAGTGTTGCCCATTGTGGCCAACACGGCACCGCTAGCCTGACGCGCAACGCGCCCTGTCTCCAGCGTGACGACTTGATCGCCATACTGAAATTTTTTGATTACTGGTTTCACGTTATTTTCCTTCCAATTTTTGAGCATTTAAAATGCGGGGTTGTCTATTTTTTACAGAATAAAAGCCTAGTAGAAAAGCTTTTCACATAAAAAAATGCCGCGCAAAGCGCGGCAACTCCTTAACGGCGTAAGCCGAGTTTAGCAATCAATTGACTATAGCGACCGTGGTCTTTACGCTTGAGATAATCCAGCAATTTACGACGCTGATTAACCATGCGAATCAAACCGCGACGGGAGTGGTGATCTTGCTTGTGATCTCCAAAATGGGTTTGCAATTTGTTGATATTGACTGTCAATAAAGCAACCTGCACTTCTGGCGAGCCTGTGTCTTTTGCGCCCTGACCATGTTCAGCAACGATTACCTGTTTTTCTTCAGCGGATAAAGCCATGATAATTTCCTCTTAGGATATGCCTGTACTTCTCATCATTAACAGCGAAGTACATACAGAATGTCACCGACCGTGCATATCTACAGTCGGCGGTTTTACTGCCGCGCACCCAATGTACGCAACAGTTTTCGCGGCGCTAGCCTACCATCCGACTGGATTTCAGCCACACCAAGAAACTCGCCATTTTCCAATACAACACGCACCATTTCGCCGACTGAAGTGGTTTTTAGTGCCGCAATATCTAGCACTGACTGCCCCTGGCGCAAGTAAAAACCCGAAGCCTGTGGCACGTTGACTGTTTGTAAGTGATCCATAGCCCTTTCCAACGGCCGCAAATGCACATCAAGAACATCCGCACGACCTTCTCCACGCTCAAGCGCAAGCTGATCAAGGTCAATGCAATCAGCTTCGCAAAAAGGACCCGCCTGCGAGCGATGCAGCGCGGTGATGTGCGCACCACAACCCAATAGAGCACCCACATCCTCTGCCAGCGTACGCACATAAGTTCCTTTGCTCACGTGCGCCTCAATATCCGCCTCTGGATAATCGCCCGAGCGAAAAGCGGTTGATTCCATACGATACACGGTGACTGGACGCGGCTCACGCTCCACTTCAATGCCCTGTCGCGCCAGCTTATACAATGGCTGACCTTGGCGCTTAATGGCTGAAAACATTGACGGAATTTGCTCAATTTTACCCACAAATTGCAGCAGTGCCACCTCAACTTTCGCCTGCGTCAAAGTAGGTGCTGGCACGTCGTTGAGTATCTCGCCTTCCGCATCGCCCGTGTTCGTTGTGATACCAAAACGCATAGTGCAGCGATAAGTTTTATCCGCATCCAATAGATATTGTGAAAATTTAGTCGCCTCACCAAAACACAAGGGCAACACCCCTGTTGCCAAAGGATCAAGACTGCCGGTATGACCCGCTTTTGCCGCAGCAAAAAGCCATTTTGCGCGTTGCAAGGCGGTATTCGATGTCATACCTGCCTGCTTGTTCAACAGAAAAATACCGTCAATCTGCCGGCCTTTAGGTAGGCGTTTTTTACTCATCTATTTGCTCGCTATCCATGGATGCCTTTGTGCTAACTGATGCACCCAAGCTGTCTGCAGCGACAGCTTTATCAATCAGCGCACTTAAATCAGCACCACGCTGCACGCTAGCGTCATAAACAAAAGAAAATCGCGGCGTGGTACGCATATGCGTGTCACTTGCAATTTGGCTGCGCATAAAGCCGCCGGCTTTATTTAAAGCGCGCATCGCACTCGTTCGTTGATCAATCGTTCGCTCACCAACTAAAGTTACAAACACTTTGGCGTGTGCGAGGTCACGGCTGACTTCTACCGCGTTTATGTTCACCATACCCACACGCGGATCACGCATCTGCTGCTGAATGAGCAGAGAAATCTCACGTTTAAGCTGGTCGCCAATACGCTGTATGCGGCTGTACTCTTGTGCCATTTCTGTTTACCCAATACGTCTTACAAAGACCGCGTAATACTGTTGATCTGATAAACTTCAATCTGATCGCCAGGCTTCACGTCGGTGTAATCTTTCACGCCGATACCACACTCCATGCCCATACGCACTTCAGAAGCATCGTCTTTGAAGCGGCGCAGTGATTCGAGTTGTCCCTGAAAAATCACCACATTGTCACGCAATACACGAATAGGTTTATTACGATGCACAACCCCTTCGACCACCATACATCCAGCAATTTGGCCAAATTTCGGCGAACTGAATACATCACGCACTTGTGCAATGCCTAAAACCTCTTCTCTAAATTCAGGCGACAACATACCAGACAGCGCTTGCTTCATCTCGTCCAGCAAATTGTAAATAATACTGTAGTAGCGTATCTCCACACCATTTTGTTCTGCGCCTTTGCGTGCGGCACCTTCAGCGCGTACGTTGAAGCCCAAAATAATCGCACCGCTAGTTGTGGCAATGTTGACATCGCTTTCAACAATGCCGCCCACACCACTCGATATAACGCGCACCTCCACCTCGTCATTGCCGATCTTTGCCAGTGCCGACTGTATAGCTTCAAGCGATCCGCGCACATCGGTTTTCAAAACGACATTAAGAATTCTTTTTTCCTCACTACCAATGCCACTAAACAAGGTTTCCAGACTAAATTCTTGCTGACGGCCTTGACGTGAATCACGCTCTTTCTGTATGCGGAAGTTGGCAACTTCACGAGCCTTCCGCTCATCTGGCACCACCATAAAACTGTCGCCGGCATTGGGCGCACCATCTAAACCCAATAACTCGACTGGTGTAGAAGGACCTGCGCTCTCAATTGGCTTCCCATTGTAATCGTGCATGGCGCGCACGCGACCATAGTTTTGACCTGCCAAAACGATATCGCCTTTACGCAAAGTTCCGCGCTGGATCAACAAACTCGCCACCGAACCACGACCTTTGTCCAAGCGCGACTCAATAACAACGCCTTGCGCGGGAATGTCAGGGGACGCGGTCAGCTCTAACAATTCGGCCTGTAAAAGAACCGATTCCAGCAGGCGATCTATGCCTTCGCCGGTGTGAGCAGAAACAGGCACAAATGGAGTATCGCCGCCCCAATCGTCAGGAATCACGTCACGCTGCACTAATTCATTTTTTACACGATCAAGATCAGCGCCTAGCTTATCAATTTTATTGATGGCCACCACCATCGCCACGCCAGCCGCCTTAGCATGCTGGATAGCCTCTAGTGTCTGCGGCATAACACCATCATCGGCAGCTACCACCAGAATCACTACATCCGTAGCCTGTGCGCCTCGCGCACGCATAGCAGTAAACGCTGAATGGCCTGGTGTGTCGAGGAAGGTAATTTGGCCGCGCTCCGTTTGCACGCTATACGCGCCAATATGCTGAGTAATGCCGCCTACTTCACCCGCTGCCACTTTGGCTTTACGGATGTAATCAAGCAGTGATGTTTTACCGTGATCCACATGCCCCATCACCGTCACCACGGGCGCACGCGGTGCAGCGGTGCCTTCGTCAATGGCCAAAAGGGTTTCCAGATTATCCTCCAGCACGGTCGCAGAAACATTGACAACCGTGTGCCCGAGGTCACCGACCAAAATACTGGCCGTATCGCGGTCTATCATTTCATTGACCGTTACCATCGTACCCAGTTTCATCAATGCACGAACCAGCTCAACACCCTTGACGTTCATCCTTTGCGCCAACTCACCTACCTGAATTTGCTCTGGCAAAGAAATTTCTAGCACTTGCTTCTCCGTCGGGCGCTGAAACGTATGTTTATTGCTGACTTTGACTTTGTGCTTGCCTGCACCGCGTGAAAATGGACGAAAATCTGTGTCTTCGCTGTGACTTTCAACATTTTCCTGATCAATGATTTCGAATACGTCATTACGGCTGGGCTTGGCGCGACCGGCTTTTTCACGTGCTTTCACCGCGCCTTTTTTCTTCTTATCTTCTTCTTCATCAGCCCGTGTGCGTTTTTTAACAGCGTCTTGGCGGGCAACGACCGCTTCTTTATCTTCTGCTGTAGCCGAGACAGGCTTGGTAGTTGCCCCTAGTGCGGGCGCTGCGGCAGGTGTCGCCTGTATTGGTGCGACCTTTTCTTTTCTTTCTTTTCTTTCTTTTTCTTGCTCTTGCTTGCGCAAAATTAGTGCCTGACGCTCCAGCTCCTCTGCGGCACGGCGCGCAAGAATAGCCGCCTGCCGACGTTGCTCCGCATCGTCTAAAGCAGAGCGACCAAGAATACGACCCGATAATTTAGCCTTTATTTCCGCTGACTTTGCGTCACTCTCCAGCTTCTCCGCCGCCAACACTTCCGCTGCCAGTTTTTCAGATTCTAAGGCCTCCGCCGCAATCTTCTTTGCAGCCAAATCGTCAATGGCTCGTTGCTCTGCCGCCTGCTTTTCAGATGCCAACACTTCATCAGCCAACGCCTTGGCTTTCAACAGATCCGACATTACAGTGTCTTCTGTTACGACTTCAACAGCGAGCAGATCAACAGTAGCCTCTTCAAGCAGCACATCAACAGACGACAAAGCTTCAGCATCAACTACCGCCAATGCAGATAACTCGGCAACGGCCTTCAGCGCATCTTCATCACCTAGAGACTTTTCATCACGTTTGACATAGGTACGTTTTTTTCGCACTTCAACACTGACTGTTTTTCTAGCCGCACCCGTCCCCGTTTTAAGCGTGCTTAAGGTTTTGCGCTTGAGGGTAATTTTCATCAAACCGCTTTCAGTATCACCATCTGCAGCATGCGTGCCGCGCAGAAAATTGAGCAGCAATTGTTTTTGTTCTTCAGATACATTGTCGCTAGGCTTGCTTTGTGGCAAACCGGCCTGTTCCATCTGCTTCAGCAGGCGGTCTGTCGATGTTTTGATACTGTCAGCTAATTGGCTGACGGAGACATCACTCATGCGGCTATCCTCTTGTAACTATATTCTGGCTATACACTGGGTTGCCATGCGCGGCGACGTTATTTTCGGGCAGACTCGAGTGCGTGTTTTCAAGAAAATGCCGCCACTAAGCAAACCACGGCTCACGCGCCGTCATAATCAGGCGAGCAACAGCCTCGTTCCCCAATACAGGCGCTATTTCCAGCACGTCATCCACAGATTGCTCAGCTAAATCTTCCATTGTGCGAATACCAGCTGCCGCCAAGGTATGCGCAAGCTCTTCTGTCATACCCTTCATCGCCAACAAGTCAGGCGCAGGCTGGCCTTCTGCATCTTCCTGCTTTGCTAGCGCACGTGTCAGCAACGCCGCCTTAGCGCGTGAGCGCAACTCGTTGGACAGCTCCTCATCGAAGCCTTCAATGGTCATCATTTCGTCCAGCGGCACGTACGCAACTTCCTCCAATGATGTGAAGCCTTCTTCCACTAAAACACTGGCAACATCTTCATCCACCTCCAACGCCGTCATAAATAACTGCAACACCGACCCAGCTTCTTGTTGCTGTTTGGCCTCAGCCTCGTCTAGGCTCATCACGTTGATTGCCCATCCTGTCAACTGCGTAGCCAAGCGCACGTTTTGTCCGCCACGCCCTATGGCCATAGCGAGATTTTCTGCCGCCACGGCCACGTCCATCGTGCGCGAATCTTCATCCATCACAATGGATTCTACTTCTGCTGGTGCCATCGCGTTAATCACCAACTGCGCTGGGTTGTCATTCCACAACACGATATCAATACGCTCATTTTCGAGCTCACCAGACACCGCTTGCACGCGCGAGCCACGCATGCCAACACAAGCACCTACTGGATCAATACGGCCATCATTGGTTTTAACGGCAATTTTGGCGCGCGAACCAGGGTCACGCGCTGCGGCGCGAATTTCTATTACTTGTTCAGCGATTTCCGGCACTTCAATTTTGAATAATTCAATTAGCATTTCTGGGCAGCTACGCGACAAAATCAGCTGCGGACCACGGATATCTTGACGAATGTCTATCAGAACGGCTCGCACTCTGTCGTTCATGCGAAACAGCTCACGCCCGATCAAATTTTCCCGTGGCAAAATCGCTTCAGCGTTACTGCCTAAGTCGACAATCACATTGTCGCGCGTAACCTTTTTCACCGTGCCATTGATAAGCTCACCAACACGACTACGATACTGGTCGACAATTTGCGCACGCTCCGCTTCACGCACTTTCTGCACGATAACCTGTTTAGCAATTTGCGCAGCAATACGACCAAAATCAATATTTTCTATGACTTCCTCGTGCCTGTCTCCAGCTTTCAGTGCAGGGTTTTTCTCATGAGCTTCTTGCACAGTAAGCTGCGTGCCAAGCTCCGCCACTACATCATCGGACATAACATCCCAACGGCGCACTGTGGTGTACATGCCGCTCTGCCTATCAATAGTGACAAAAATCAAACTTTCTTCGTCAAAGCGTTTTTTCGTAGCCGTCGCCAACGCCTGCTCCATAGCCTCAAAAATGATGCCTTTGTCGATACCTTTTTCATTGGATACCGCATCGACAACTAGCAGAATTTCTTTGCTCATCGCTTGCCTCTCTTGCTCTTCCAAGTATTGATTGTCCGATTTATGTTGTTTACGCCTTTCCTTTGCTTTACTTCGCTGACTTCTTTAGCGCTTTCTTTGGCAAACACAGACACCACATGCGCCTTGTCTATGCCATCAAAGGGCAACAAGTACTCGGTGTCATCCACGCGCAAAACAATATCACCATCCTCTATACCCATCAGCCAGCCCTGAAATTTGCGCCGCCCCTGATAAGGCGCACGCAAGCGAACAGAAATAGGCAGGCCGATATAAGGCACATACTGATCTAAACGAAATAAAGGCCTGTCCATACCAGGCGACGATACCTCTAAGGTGTAAGCGCTGCTGATCGGGTCACCTACATCCAACACCGCACCCACTTGACGACTAATGCGCTCACAATCCTCTAACGTCACGCCAGCATCGGCATCAATGTAGATACGCAACAGACTGCGTCGACCCTGTGTGGAGAACTCGAGTCCCCACAGTACACAACCTTGATCGACCACAACCGGTGCTAGCAACTGCTCTAAATCGTCTGATCTGCTCATTAAACACCATAAAAAAATGGGCACTAAGCCCATCTACAGCACACAAAATTACGCACAAAATAAAAATTTATGCCTACCCGCCCCACTAAAGCACTTGAACAAGTAGCATCAAGCGAAACCATCCGGCCATATACGTTTTTGGCACATAACAAAAAGCCCCATAAAGGGGCTCCATGCCGTCAGCGCAGGAAGCCCCTGCGGCATTAAAATTTGGTAGCGGGGGCTGGATTTGAACCAACGACCTTCGGGTTATGAGCCCGACGAGCTACCATACTGCTCCACCCCGCAATCACAATCCCATTAGCAAGCATCGGGACTAAAGCCCTTTTCATGCTTCTCTAAGGGGGGAAGAGTGTAGTGGGTTCACCAACGAACGTCAATCAAAAACCCCTATTCTTTTCAAGATCTGATGTTACGCAACCCTCCCCTGATAAGCTTGCCGAATGAAAAAAGCCGACCTTGATTTATACACCGACTATTTGTTGAGCACTTTTGGTGCTG
>JAYVJM010000069.1:0-25144 GCA_043769275.1 Cellvibrionales bacterium
GCACCAAAAGTGCTCAACAAATAGTCGGTGTATAAATCAAGGTCGGCTTTTTTCATTCGGCAAGCTTATCAGGGGAGGGTTGCGTAACATCAGTTAATAGTTCAGAAAATGTATGGCTGTCCGTACAGCAGTTTTTTATAGCAACAAGGCATCCAACGTTTTATTTTCTTCGAGGCTAAACGCCGTTGCGGCCGGCACGCGCACGAGCGCGTCTGCCCAGCACGCCGACGATAACACGCCAGAACCTTGGTTTGGGTAGAGAACAGCACACAACGCGCCGTTATTATCAATGTGTAACTGCGCCCGTAGATATTCCTCGCGGCTGTCGGCCATGCAAACGTCGCGCGCACTGGCACGCGCGGTAATTCACGCACCGCGCCGCCTTGTGCCACGCATAGAAAAGGGTGAACAAACAGCAAAAATGTGACGAAAGCTGAAACAGGATTTCCCGGCAAGCCAAAAAATTGGGTGCCGCATACCTCGCCAAAAGCCAGCGGTTTTCCAGGCTTGATGGCCACTTTCCATACGTCAAGACGACCCAGTGATTGCACGGCTGTTTTGACATAATCGGCATGGCCTACCGATACGCCGCCCGTACTGATCAGCACGTCGCTTTTTTCTGCTAGCGTGCGCAAGGCGTTTTTTGTGGCAGTCAGATCGTCACGCACCATGCCTGCATCGACCACTTCGCAGCCCAGATCGGCCAATAGCGCCATCAGCAAATAACGGTTGGAATTGTAAATTTTGCCCGCTTCAAGCGCGGTTCCGGGTTCCTGTAATTCGTCGCCGGTGCAGAGCAGCCCTACGCGCAGTTTTTTCTGCACCGATACTGCCGCTCTGCCGACAGAAGCCAGTAGGCCGATGTCTTGCGCACGCAAAAAATGTCCGGCATCAAAAATCGCTTGCTGAATTTGAATATCTTCACCACGCCGGCGAATATTGGCGCCCGTTTTTGCTGCGGTATTGATGTGGATGTTGTCGTCGAATAGTGACACGTTTTCCTGCATAACAACGGTATCCGCGCCCAGCGGTATGGGTGCGCCGGTAAAGATGCGCGCCGCCGTGCCGGTGGCCAGTGCGCAAGGCATGTCGCCGGCATAAATACAGGCGGATACAGGAAGTTGGATGTGGTTTTGCTCAATGTTGCGCACTGCGTAGCCGTCCATCGCGCTGTTGTCGACGGGCGGCACATTCATGTCTGACAAAACAGGTGCTGCCAATATGCGCCGAGCGGCGGTGTGCAGCGGAATGGTTTCTGTGCCGACCAGCGGCCTCGCTGCCGATAAAATGCCGGTGCGTGCTTCTTCCATGCTCAACATAATACCAAGCTCCTCAAAATGGCATATAACTTGAAGCCGTTCGCCCTGAGCTTGTCGAAGGGCATTGTGTGTGCTTGCAGTGGTTCGATACGCTCACCACGAACGGTTGAATTGTTGTCCCATATTTTGGATATTGCTCTACATCTTTAGGCTTCATTGCGCTGTCGTATGCGTGTTTTTAGTACGCCGACAAAATTACATGGGCTGTGGCGGCTGTCTAATTGCTCTTGGATAATGTTGATCCACGCCGCTTTACATGCGCCGGTTGAGCCTGGCATACAAAAAATAACTGTGTTATTTGCCAGTCCTGCAAGGGCGCGAGACTGTATTGTCGATGAGCCAATTTCTGCTGCCGATACGGCACGAAATAACTCGCCAAAGCCCTCGATTACTTTGTCAAATAGCGGCAAAAGCGCTTCTGGCGTGGAGTCGCGTAGGGTGAATCCGGTGCCGCCAGTGAGCAAAATTGCGTCGATTTCTGCGCTGGCAATCCAGCCGGATACTGCGGCGCGTATCTGGTAAATGTCGTCCGGCACAATCTGTTTTTGCGCAAGTTTATGTCCGCTGGCTTGCAGGCTTTCTGCTAGATAATTGCCGGAGGTATCTGTTGTATGTGTTCGCGTATCGGATACGGTTAATACGGCAATGTTCAGCACTTGAAAGTTTTTATGAGCGCCCATGTGTGTCTCCGCTGTCGCCTGAAGAAATAGGTGCTGGATGTGAGGATGCCGACAGAGTCCGTTTGATGCTGCTGGCTAAACCGGCGCGCCATGCATGCTGTTTAATGCCAAAGGTATTGCGGATTTTGCTGCAATCCAGCGACCAACTGAGTGCGGGTTGCCCTTCGTGACTGTCGTGTATTGCCATGGGGAAATTGCAGCCCGGTTGCGCTGCCAAAATTTGGCGCACGAGACAAGCAAAGTCATGGTAGCTCACCGTGTCTGTGCCGCAGTAGTGGTAAACGCCCCACGGCTCGATGCCGCAGCTCAATTGTTTAAGCAGAGCCACAATCACCCTTGCGGCATCAATCATGGCGGTTGGGCAAAATTGGTCGCGCAGCGGCAATGCCGCAGATTCTCCTCGCTGCCAAGATGCAAGCAGGTTAGGCAATATGTTGATGCCGCGGTCACTAAACAGTTCGCCTGTGCGTAACACGATCAAACGCGGGCAGAGTGCTTCCAAGTTCATCGCGGTGTTTTCGTTATCGAGATTGTCTGTTTCGCGGTAACTGTTGGCGTGTCGTCCTGTTTGTCTGCCTGAAAATACGTGGCTGTTGGATAATTGGAATAACGTGATGCCGGCACTGCTTGCCGCTTCTGCCACGCGCTGTGTAAAAGATGGCGGCTCTTGCTGCGTGGTGCTAATAGATGAAGGTGTGCAGTGAAGGTTGAGAACGAAATCCACGTTGTGCTCACGCAAAAAAGAAGCGGCATCGTTCGCGCTCAGGCCAATAAAGGAGGATTCTTTTGCAGGCAGAATGGAAAAAAGCGGGGCTTCCAGTAGGGGCATCAACACAAGCCCCAGCGGCAATTCGCCGCCACACAGAAAAATATTCATAAGCCGTCACTAAAAATCCAGACAACAAGGGACAAAAAGCCATTTTGCGGGGGGGGGCGTAAAGCTATCTTCGCTTATCTATCTCGCCCTGCCCGTTTGCATAAAAACTGCCAATGAGATGCCTGTGTTTTAAAACGGGATGTCATCATCAAATTGATCGAAGCTGGCTGCCGTTGCAGGTTGCTGCTGTTGTTGTTCATTACGGCGAGGCGCGCTGTATTCTTGTGCGCCGTAGTCTGCCTGATCGTTGCTTGCGTTCCGGCCGTCGAGCATCTGCATTTCATTGGCGACGATTTCTGTGGTGTAGCGGTCTTGTCCGCTTTGATCTTGCCATTTGCGCGTGCGCAATGCGCCTTCTATATAAACTTTGCTGCCTTTTTTCAGATATTGGCCTGCAATTTCAGCCAGCCTGCCGAAAAAAACGACGCGGTGCCACTCGGTGCGCTCTTGATTCTCGCCTGTTTGTTTATCTTTCCACGATTCGCTAGTGGCCAATGTAATGTTGGTGATGCTGGCTCCGCCTGCGGTTGCTTTGACCTCAGGGTCTTTGCCCATATTGCCGATTAAAATAACTTTATTTATGCCCCTAGCCATGACGTTACTCTCCTGTCGTGTTCGCCTATGTTAATGAATTTGCCTGAAAATGCGGCTCTACTATACCAGCCCGAGGCGTTTACTGCGCCAGTGGCTGCAAACCATTAGACCATGCGGAAAACTTCCAGTGCTGGACGGTCTAGCGTGACATCATTGATTTTAAGGTACGCCGTCTCCTCTTCTGGCGCGACCAAAACCTCTTCCACGCCTTGGATTTCTGCTAGCTGTGATCGCATTGTCTCGGCATTGTCTGGTGTGGCGGCGACCTTTAGCATGATGTTGGTAAGGTAACGCGGCTCCCGCATACCGAAGGCCAGACCCCACCAAATTAATGCCAACAAAGCCAGTAATCCAAACAGTGCAGCAGGGTGAGAATACTGGTGTAGTAAACCCCCTAGAATTCCCCCCGTTGAAATGCCTAAAAACTGGCAAGTGGAATACACGCCCATCGCGGTGCCGCGCCCGCCGGCAAATGACAGCTTGCTAACTAGCGAGGGCAGTTGTGCTTCCAGTAAATTAAAGGCAAAGAAAAACAGGAAAAGGCCGGTCAGCAGGCCGATGTTGCTCGTGTAATCCAAGGCAAGCCAGCCAAAGGCGATGGCCAGCATGCCAACGGCAATTAAAAACACTCGTTTCATTTGGCGTTTGCGTTCGGCCACAATCATCAACGGCAACATGGCGATAAACGAGCCAACCAGCACAGGCAAATATACCTCCCAGTGTTTGGCGCGGGGCAAGCCCAGTTGTTGCTCTAGCAATGCGGGCATCACGGTAAAGCAGGCCATCAATGCGCAGTGCAGCACAAAAATACCGGCATTGAGCCGCAGTAAGTCGGGGTCTTTTAATACACGCAGCAGTAAGTTAGGTGCGGGCAACGTGTCGTGATGAGCCTGTATTCTCTCCGCTCCTGTTTGCACAGGCACCACAAATGCCATCAATAAGATGCCTAGCAGCGCCAATACAAATGTGATCCAAAAAAGGGTTGATAAGCCGCCATATGCAGACAGCATAGGGCCTGCAATCATCGCTGCGCTGAATGAAATGCCAATGCTCGCACCGACCGTCGCCATCGCGCGCGTGCGGTTTTGCTCGGAGCTCAAGTCAGACACAAGCGCCATGAGTGCGCTAGATACTGCGCCGCAGCCCTGTAAAAAGCGCCCCAATAGTAGGCCGTAGATTGATGTGGAAAGTGCTGCCACCACACTGCCGACAGCAAACAACACAAGGCCTGCGATTACGACTGGGCGGCGACCTATTTTGTCCGAGAGTAATCCCATCGGCATTTGTAAAAGACTCTGGCTGATGCCGTACACACCCAATGCCATGCCCATCAAAAAAGGTGTGCTGCCGCTGTAGTCGGCGGCGTAAAGCGACAGCACCGGCAGAACCATAAACAGGCCAAACATACGCAGCGCGTAAAGAAAAGCGAGAGCCGCGACTGCGCGCTTCTCTTTTTGCAAATTAACCGGCACGCAAGCTCCAAAAGCGAGTGGGCAGACTAGTGTCTGCCCGATAAATATCGGGCGTGCATTCTAGCCTAGACGCGCTGTGCGCCATACGACTCTTGTAATGCTGTTTATTGTTGCAGGCTAATGTGGCTTGTTTCTGGTTGAGCGGGAGGCGTAGGTTGTTGGATTTGACCTAGGTCTTGTCCTGGCTCGGCTAGAGAGATGTCGGACAGATCAAACTCCAGCTCCATGATGGGCAGCTTGTCATCCTCACGTAACAAATCGACACCCACTGCTGCAATTGATAGTGCGCTCACGTCCACGTCCCTCGGCGCAGGTGAGCGCCGCTCCCCTAAATTTGCCCCAGGTTGCGCCAGTTGGTAGGCCGATAAGTTGAATGTGGGTGCTGGAATGTCGCGTGTTGGCTCCAAGGGCTCCTCAAGATCGCGACTAAATGGATTCCGAGGAAGTGTTTTTAGATGGCTGGTATCGACGTGCACTGAATCAACAGCAGGACGCTCATTGGCTCTCAACAAATCACTGCCGTGTGCAGCCAGCGATAGAGATGGTGTGGGCGATGAGCTATTTAAAATATCCGCTACGGCACCTATTTGCGCCAATGCAGCTTGGAGTTTTTCTGCGGTGGCTTTGTCGCAGTTCTTTTTCAGAGTGACAGGCTGGCCGCTAAAATAGATATCAACCGTTTCTGCGTTTAGCTTGAACAGTTGCCCAAAGCGTATTTTCACCTGCGTTATCTGTTGTCCTTGGGTAATTGCACCGCAAAAAACAACGGCATGTTGTGGATTTTCTGTCATTGTTGACCTCTAGGTGCAGAAGCTAAAAGTACGTTACCTCCCAGTATTGTAGCCATTCCCTCTTTGCTTGAAACCTTCGTCACAGTCGCATGTTTTTAGTGATGTCAAGTGCAGCGGTGATTTTTATGCACATTAAAAGATGTGTCATGTAAAAAGCGACACTTGCGATGTGTATATGTCCTTGTCTGCGGTTATTCGTGCGTAACTTATTGATATTTAATGGGTGTGTCGCGTTGTTTGTTTTGTGGGCAATTTGAGTGCTGGCCTTGTTTTACGTGAGATTAACGATTTTGTTCAGGCTTCATGCACAGACTTATCCACAGAAGTTGTGGACAGGTTTTTGACGTAAAAGGCGTTAAAAACCCTGTTTCTGGATTGACTTTTATGGACATTGAGCTTGTTGATGCTTTGGCTTTGTTGATGACGAGGCTGTGCCATTTAAGAAGAGATGCCTATTATAGACGAGCCGCCAGATTGAGCAGGATCAACCGTACCGCTAGGGCGTTATCGTTAACTATGCCTTTCGATATTTTGAGCCTGCTGCGTTGCGTTGCCGGTATAAGCGGCGGGAGTGAGTGCTTTCAGCGCGGTTTTCGCCTTGGCGGGAATGTCCAGAGAATCAATAAATGGGTGCAGAACCGCGCGCGTTATGGCCTGTCCGCGTGTCAGGTCTTTGAGCTTGTTGTAGGCGTTGGGTACTTTATAGCGGCGCATGACGGTCTGGATTGGTTCAGCCAGCACTTCCCAGCTTTTATCCAAATCTTCTGCAATTTTTTCCGCGTTTAGTTCGAGCTTGTTCAAGCCTTTTAGTGCAGAGCTATAAGCGATTGTGCTGTAGGCAAAACCGACACCCATGTTGCGCAATACGGTGGAGTCGGTGAGGTCGCGCTGCCAGCGTGAAATAGGCAATTTAGCGGATAAGTGCCCGAACACAGCATTGGCTAAACCAAGATTTCCCTCGGAATTTTCGAAGTCGATGGGGTTGACTTTGTGTGGCATGGTGGACGAGCCGACTTCGCCTGCCACCACGCGCGGCTTAAAGTACCCCAGCGAAATGTAGCCCCAAATATCGCGGTTAAGGTCGATAAGCACGGTGTTAAAACGCGCGATGGCATCAAACAATTCGGCCATGTAATCGTGTGGTTCAATTTGTGTGGTGTAGGGATTCCATGCGAGACCTAGGCTTTCGACAAATGTTTGCGCGATGGATGACCAGTCGATGTCGGGGTAGGCCGAGAGATGGGCATTGTAATTGCCGACAGCACCGTTGATTTTACCTAATATTTCCACGCGGCGTATCTGTTGGCGCTGGCGGCGCAAACGTGCTACGAAGTTCGCCAGCTCTTTGCCGACCGTTGTGGGTGAGGCCGTTTGGCCGTGTGTACGCGCCAACATGGGCACATCGGCAAAGGTGCCGGCTAGTTGCGCGAGTTTAGCGATGATCTCGTCCGTTTGTGGCAGCAGGCATTGATTTAGTCCGTCACGTAGCATCAGCCCGTGCGAAAGGTTGTTGATGTCTTCCGATGTGCAGGCAAAATGGACAAATTCACACGCTGCCTCCAGTTCTACGCTTCCTTTGAATTGCTCGAGAATAAAGTATTCAACTGCTTTTACATCGTGGTTTGTTGTGCTTTCAATCTCCTTGATGCGTTCAGCCTGTTCTAGGCCAAACGAGCTCAAAATCTGCTCCATTCGAGCCAAGGCAGCTTCTGAAAAAGGAGGCAGCTCACTAATGCTTGGATGCATGGCTAGCTGTTGTAACCAGCGGATCTCTACAAGTAGGCGCGCTCGGATTAAGCCATATTCACTAAAAGTGGCGCGCAGTGCTTTTGTTTGACGGCCGTAGCGTCCATCAAGTGGGGTGATAGACGTGAGGGCGGACAGTTTCATGGCGGCTCCAGCAGGTATTGACGAGGGCGCGCAGTATACCTGCGCAGGCTGCGTTCTAGTGGAAGACAAAAGTACATTTTTGGGCGCCGTCAAGTACCAAAAGGATTTTTATGCACACAAAAAGACAGGCGGCACAAAAAACAACAAGATACGCCTGTGCAGTGAATAGATTCGTGATGGTCTTCACGTAATATATTGATAGTAATGGAATTTATTGTTTTGCTTGTTTTGTGAGCAATCTAAGCAGCGGCCTTGTTTTGCGTGAGTTTGGCCTTTTTGTGCAGACATCATCCACAGACTTATCCACAGAATTTGTGGACAGACTTACGATAAAAAAGTGCAAAAGCAGCTGTGTTTCGCCTTGACTTTTTAGGGAATGATGCATGGCTTACTGGGTTGCGCACTAAAATGATGCGTGGATACTTATAGTTAATCACACAAACAAGTAGACGAAACAATCATTTCATCCAAGGTCATATTTGCGTGGTTTCTCCAAAAACGCTTGAGATTGGCCCATAGTTTTTCAATAGGATTAAGAGGCGGAGAATAGGGTGGCAGAAACAGTAACTGGCCTTTACTTTTTGCAATGATGTCGAGCGTGCTTTTTGTTTTATGGAAGGCAGCATTGTCAAGGATAATAACGGTTCCTGGCACTAAAATTGGCAGCAGCTCTTTCTCCAGTCACGTGTTAAATACGGCTGCATTGCAGGTTCCCTCAAATAGCCACGGAGCAATCAACCGACGATCACGGTAAGCGCCAATCAAGCTGGTGCGTTTACGTTTGTTACCATCAACATAGCCGAACACGCGCTTGCCGGGCATCACCCATGCGTATTGCCTTTCAGTACGCGATTCAAACCCTGTTTCATCTAAAAACATAAGGCGTTTGGCTTTGTACTGTTTTGCAGTATTTTTTCAGGTAACGCCGCCGCCTGTCTTCATGTGCGAGGCTTTGCTGATGATGATCATCAGGTTCAGATAGCATTTATAGATCGTGCCGCTTCCAACAGAAAATAGTGCTGCTGCTTCCGTCTTGCCGCTACCCTTTTTGATATGCAACAACACGCGTTTTTTAAGGTCTTGACTGTAGCCCATCCGATTAGTGTATGCCTGTCTTGTTGCTTGTGCGATTAGCTATAGTACAGCGCGGCATCGAGCCGGTTGATGATTTTGAGCTGTCCTTCGACAAGCTCAGGACGAACGGTTAGCTGACTTGTTCTGCTTGTGGTGAGCTTGATTAAGCCAGTTATAGGTCACAGACTGTGCGCCGTTTTGTCAAAGCTAACGCTTTCAGAGCCTTGCTAGGGCTGTAGCTGGATTTTATAACGTACCAAGGATAATTGTGAGCAAAAAATACACGGGAAAACAAGTTATCAAGGCTGGTGAAAAACTACTTGATGATGGAATTATTGATAGGCATCAGGAGTTCGAGCATGCTATGGATGTTTTGTCATATTGGAGATTCAGTCATGAAGTTCCATTAGGTGAAGCTTTTAAAGCTATCCAGGATGTCATCTTAGAAATTGACAAGCAGGCTATTTTTGCGAAGAGATTAAAGAGACATATTTCTATCGTTAACAAATTAAAGCGCTTCAATAAAATGAAGTTAAAAAATATGCAAGACATTGGAGGTTGCAGAGCGATATTGTCCAGCTCCAAAAAGCTTACTCAGGTTGTTAGGGTGCTGAAGAAGAAGCGTGAATTTAAAGGCTCAGAAGGAAAAATCAAAAGCAAGGATTATATAAATCACCCAAAAGATGATGGATACAGGGGCTATCATCTAGTCGGACAGTTTCGTGACGAACTTGGTGAGATGAAAAATATAGAAGTTCAGCTCAGAACAGCACTACAGCATTATTGGGCTACAGCATTGGAAATAGTAGATATATTTACAGGGCAAGCACTGAAGTCCAATCAAGGAAATGAAGATTGGAAGGTTTTTTTTAGAGTTGTTAGTGAGCAGTTTGCAGTTATGGAAAACATTCATTTATTTAAAGTAGATGATATTCGCAAACAGAAAGAATATTTCGAAAAAGTGAAAGAATCTCCGTCTGTAATGGGGTCATGTGTTGCTACACAAAAATACTCAAAGAAGCTAGAGGTAGTAAAAAAGCTTGAAGCTTTCGCGCACTCTGTAAAAATTGTCGGCGACTTACTTGAAAAAAGCTCTGTTGATAGCTACGTTTTAATAGAGGTTGATACTTTAAAGTGTACTGTTACGCGATGCTTATTTAATAGCGAAGAAAACCAAAAAGCAGAGACGAAATACATTGAAGCTGAAAAAATAGCAGCAGCAAACAATAGTCTTGTAGTTGCACTTGTTGCAGCAACAAAAGTTGGGGGCATTAAGAATGCTTTCCCCAATTATTTTGCTGATTCAACAGAGTTTTTAAAGCACCTGCTTATTGTCACTGATGCTCCCATAGAGAAAAACAAAGGTTTTTTAGCAAAAATATTTGGCTGATCCTAGAGTGGCCAGCAGTACATGTTTTATTGAAGGGTTTTGCCGTTCAATTGTCGTTTTTAGGTTAATTTACTGCAGCACCAAAAGTGCTCAACAAATAGTCGGTGTATAAATCAAGGTCGGCTTTTTTCATTCGGCAAGCTTATCAGGGGGAGGGTTGCGTAACATCAGACATTAACAAAGACAGTTATGCTGACATTGTTGTTGGTGCGCCAGATGCCGCTGTCGACCGTTTAGGTCATGTAGGCATGGCTGAAGTTATTTCCGGTAAAAGCGCAATCAAAGCACGCTGAAAACGAGCAGGCGTTTCCGCGTCCTTCTCGCGGAAGTGCGCTACAATCGCTGCCCGTCATATTTCTTTCATGTTTGTGTCATAGCTTAGTCATTGTCGTTGCCTAAGCTTCTTTTCGGTTGTTCACTGCCTTGGTTTTGTTGACATGTCAGTGCGGCCGTACACTAGACTGCACAACTGGAGAAAATCGTGAAAAAACTGCTTGTTTCTGTAACCACTGCCACGACACTGCTCATTGGCAGCTTCTCTGCTCTCGCTGCGCCAGGTGGCCGTAATTACATTACTATCGTAGGCTCATCTACAGTGTATCCATTTTCAACGACAGTGGCTGAACGCTTTGGCAAGCTTGGTACGTTCAAAACGCCTAAGGTGGAGTCCACTGGTACGGGGGGTGGTATGAAGCTCTTTTGCGCCGGTATGGGCATAGACACACCAGATATCGTCAACGCTTCTCGTCGTATCAAAACGTCTGAAGTGGAGACATGCGCGAGTAACGGCGTTAAAAACATTACGGAAGTTAAAATTGGCTATGATAGTTTAACGGTCGCTATTGCTAAATCGGCACCGCCGATGAAGCTCACTCGTGAGCAGTTGTATCTTGCGTTAGCCAAGATGGTGCCAGACCCTAAAGGCACCGAGAAACTGGTCAAAAACCCGTATAAAACATGGCAGGACATCAATAAATCTTTGCCGGATATAAAAATTCAAGTCATGGTTCCGCCGACGACATCTGGTACGCGGGATTCATTTGTTGAGCTGGTTATGGAGCACTCCTGTAAGGAATATGCTTGGTTGGAGTCGATGGAAAAATCCAACAAAGATGAATTTAAGGTAGCGTGTGACACGCTTAGAGAAGAAGGTAGCTACGCTGTTATCGCAAGCGAAAACGACAATTTGACTGTACAAAAAGTGGCGATGGAAAAAGGAAATATTCTGGGCATTTTTGGCTACAGTTTCCTCGAGCAAAATGCCGACAAAGTGCAGGCGGTTGTCATTGACAATGCAGCACCTACTTTTGAGAACATTGCCAGTGGAAAGTATCCATTGTCACGCCCGCTGTATTTCTACGTGAAGAAGGGTCATGTGGATAGCGTGCCAGGGATACTGGCGTTTGTGGCGGAATTCAGCAGTAAAGCGGCGGCGGGTGCTGATGGATATTTGGCAGATAAAGGCCTTATTCCTATGAGCGACATAGAGCGTAGCCAGGTGATTGCGGGCTTGAAGGGAATGGAAAGCGGCAAGGTGCCGGTTGGTGCAGCAAAGCCCGTCACAATGGATAGCAGCCTGAAGGCAATAAAAGGCTCTAAAACTCCCGTTAGCCCGTAAAGGGCGCAGATAAATTTGTAGTACTGTGTGAGCCCATAAAAAACACAAGCCACGACGATAAATGCGGGCTTGATGAAAGAAGTCAGCAGGGCTAAAAACCCTGCTGACTTTTTCGTTTAATAGCGGTTGACCGGTCGGTATAAAGCCCATTGTTTGCCGGTTTTTCAGGAGGGTCATATGTCTGTAGGTGCCGTGTTTGCGGGTTTGCTGGTGCTGATGCTGGTGGGATTTTTTATTGGACAGCAGCGCGCCTTGCGTTTGGGATTGACCCTTGGCGGCATACGTCACCTGCAAGCATTACCTTTTTATTACGGCATGAAAGTGGCGCTTGCCTGTGGTGTGCCGGCACTTTTTCTGCTGTTGTTGTGGTTATTGCTGGGGGCACCATTCAATGCGTTTATGTTGTTGCAACACGCCCCATCAGCTTGGCAAGGCTTGCCGGACGGCGAGCTGGCGCTGTTAATCAATGCAGTCAAAAATGTGGCTGCAGGCAGCATCAGCAGAGCAGAGCAAGCCGCAGACGTTTTAAGGGCGGCTGATTTTTACAGCGAATTTAGCCGCGCCAGTGGGCAGTGGGCGAATGCGTTAGTGCTGGTTGCTGCCATTGCCGGCATGGCTTTCGCTGCTTTCGGCATCAGTGCTGCGCAAAATGCGCGCACGCAGGTGGAGTGGGCGGGGCGGGCTTTTTTGTTGACCAGCGCCAGCGTTGCGATTCTCACTACTGTGGGCATTGTATTGTCGGTCATGTTCGAGTCTCTCCGATTTTTTCATGCCGTCCCGTGGTGGGAGTTTTTGTTTGGTTTGGAGTGGCAACCCCAAATTGCTATGCGTGCTGATCAAATTGGCTCGTCGGGCGCGTTTGGTGCTGTGCCGCTATTTGCGGGTACATTGTTGATTTCCTGTATCTCTATGTTGGTTGCTGTGCCTTGCGGTTTAATGGCGGCTATCTACCTTTCTGAATACGCGGGCAGGCGCTTGCGCCGGTGGATGAAGCCAATATTGGAGTTGCTTGCTGGCATTCCTACGGTGGTGTACGGTTTTTTTGCCGCACTAACGGTGGCGCCACTTGTGCGTGGCTGGGGTGTGGATATTGGGCTGAATATTTCATCTGAAAGCGCATTGGTAGCCGGTTTCGTGATGGGGGTGATGATTATCCCTTTTATTTCCTCGCTGGCCGATGACGTGATAAATGCGGTACCACAGACTATGCGTGACGGCAGTTACGCATTGGGCGCAACACAAGCAGAAACTATTTTTCATGTGGTGATTCCAGCGGCTTTACCTGGCATTGTTGGTGGCGTTTTGTTGGCGGTTAGTCGCGCTATCGGTGAAACGATGATTGTCGTTATGGCGGCAGGAATGACCGCTAATCTCACGGCTAATCCGTTTGAGGCCGTGACTACAGTGACTGTGCAAATAGCCTCTTTGCTTGTAGGAGATCAGGAGTTTGATAGCCCCAAAACACTCGCAGCGTTCGCTTTGGGTTTAGTGCTCTTTTTTGTCACGCTGCTGTTTAACATGCTTGCCTTGCATGTGGTGAAGAAATACCGCGAGCAGTATGAATAAGCCCTTTAGCAGGAGTTTGTATGCACAAGTCAACAGATTACCAATTGCGTACGCGTGAGTTGGTGTACAAGAGTCTTAAGCGTCGCTACCGCAGAGAAAAACTGTTTCGCAGCTTGGGCTTGTTATCTGTGCTGTTTGGTGTTGCTTGCGTGTTGGTGCTGTTTATTGATATTGGCAGCAAAGGCTACGGTGCTTTCTGGCAGACATGGATAAAACTTGACGTGGTACTGAGTGCCGAGACGCTTGGTATTGCTGCGGTGACGGAAAATGACTTGCCGCAGGCTAATGTTGATGCGGTTATTAAATCTGCTCTGCAAGCGCGTTTTCCTGATGTAACCGCTCGCGTCGATAAGCGTGCATCGAATAGCCTGCTCAGTTCAGAAGCGAGTAATGATGTGCGGGAACTATTGCGCAAGCACCCCGATTGGCTGGGTCAGTCGCACACGTTATGGGTATTGGCAAATAGCCATGTAGACAACTGGTTTAAGCACCAGCGCCAACTTAATTTGCCGGAATCTGAGCGTCGCCTGAATGATAAACAGGTGGGCTGGCTTGAGCAGTGGCTCGCTAGTGGTTCGTTGGAGAAACGCTTCAATACACAGTTTTTTCGCAATGGCGATTCACGTGAGCCTGAATTAGCGGGTATTCGTGGCGCGTTGGCCGGTTCGCTATTGACCTTGATGGTGACCTTGCTTTTGTCTTTCCCTGTGGGTGTGGCGGCTGCGGTTTATTTGGAGGAGTTTGCCGCTAAAAATCGCTTTACTGATTTTATTGAAGTCAACGTCAACAATTTGGCCGCAGTTCCCTCCATCATTTATGGTTTATTAGGCTTGGCGGTATTTATTGGTTTTTTCAACATGCCGCGCTCAGTGCCATTGGTGGGCGGCTTGGTGCTGACCCTGATGACGCTGCCTACTATTATTATTTCTAGTCGTGTGGCGATTAAATCTGTGCCTCCATCAATACGCGAAGCGGCTCTTGGTATTGGTGCCTCACACATGCAGATGGTCACGCAGCATGTAATTCCCTTGGCTATGCCGGGTATGTTGACTGGCGCGATTATTGGAATGGCGCGGGCGTTAGGTGAAACAGCGCCGCTATTGATGATTGGCATGGTGGCGTTTATTGTCGATGTTCCGCATAGCATTACAGACCCTGCCACCGTGTTACCTGTACAAATTTATCTGTGGGCAGATTCGTCAGAGACTGCGTTTGTTGAGCGCACCTCGGCGGCCATTATGGTTTTGCTCGCGTTTTTGGTGGTCATGAACGCCTTCGCTGTGTGGTTGCGCAACCACCTTGAGCGGCGTTGGTAAAAATATGTACAGCGAAATACGGATGCAAAAACAGACAGTGTCAAAAGAAAACCCACAAGGCAGCCTCATGATAAAAGACATGCAATATGCGGAAAAAGCAGTTGGAACCCCGCTGGTAGGTGAGGCCAAAATGAGCGTGCGTGCGCTCGATGTGTTTTACGGCGAAAAACAAGCCATATTCAACGTGGAACTGGATATTGCGCAAAACGAAGTAATTGCCATGATAGGGCCTTCAGGCTGTGGAAAATCCACATTGCTGCGCTGTTTGAATCGCATGAATGACACCATACCTAGCTGTCGTCTAACTGGTACCGTTAGGCTGGAGCAGGAAGACATCTACAAAGAAATGGATATTGTGCCGCTACGTGCGCGCGTAGGCATGGTGTTTCAAAAACCCAATCCATTTCCAAAATCCATTTATGACAACGTCGCCTACGGTCCGCGCATACACGGGTTGGCATACAAACGGGTGGAGTTTGATGAAATTGTTGAAACCAGTTTGCGCAGAGCGGGTTTGTGGGAAGAAGTAAAAGACCGGCTTAACCAGCCCGGTACAGGTTTGTCTGGTGGGCAGCAGCAACGGTTGTGTATTGCTCGCACGATAGCGGTCAATCCTGAAGTGATTTTAATGGACGAACCGTGTTCGGCATTGGATCCAATCGCGACTGCAAAAATTGAAGAATTAATTGCAGAATTATCCAAAAATTACACGATCGCCATCGTTACGCATTCCATGCAGCAGGCGGCGCGCGTGTCGCAGCGTACGGCTTACTTTCATCTTGGGCGATTAATTGAAGTTAACGACACAGAGCGCGTATTTACCAATCCGCAACACAAGCTCACAGAAGCGTACATTACCGGCCGTTTTGGCTGAGTAGGAGAAAATAATGGAACATATGCATTTCGATCAGCACATTTCGCGCCAATTTAATAGTGATTTAGAGGCGCTAAAAGCCCATGTTTTGCAAATGGGTGGCGTGGTGGAGCAGCAACTGGCTGACTGCATTGAGAGCTTAGAAAACGCAGACAGCGCGGTGGCGCAAAATGTATTGATTGCCGAGGAGTTGAGTAATAATTTTGAAATTAGCATCGACGAAGAGTGCGCCCGTATTTTGGCGCGCCGTCAACCAGCCGCCAGCGATTTGCGTATGGTGCTTGCCGCTTCAAAAATTGTGCGTGATCTGGAGCGTGTTGGTGATGAATCTGCAAAGATTGCCAAAATGGCGATCAGGTTGTCTGAGCAGGATGAGTCTCCACGTGGCTATGTTGAAATTCGGCATATCGGCACGCACGTTTGCAAAATCGTTAGCGATGCGCTCACCGCGTTTGCGCGCTTTGATGTGGAGTTGGCTTTAGCTGTTGCGCGTGAAGACAAAGAAGTTGATCAGGAATACGACAGCGCAATGCGTGAGCTAATTACTTTTATGATGGAAGACCCGCGCTGCATCTCTCGCGTTCTCAATATTTTATGGGCACTGCGCTCGCTGGAGAGAGTTGGCGATCACGCACGCAATATTGCCGAGCAGGTTATTTATCTGGTGAAAGGTAAAGACGCGCGTCATTTAAGTTTGCCGGATATGGAAAAGCTGGTGCAAGGTTAAGGCCTGACCGTGAATTATTGGTTAATGAAGTCGGAGCCTGAAACCTTTGGCATCGAGCATCTGCAAAATCGCCCGCAGCAAACCGAGCCGTGGGACGGTGTGCGTAATTATCAAGCACGCAATATGATGCGCGATCAAATGCAAGTGGGCGATAAGGCATTTTTTTATCATTCCAATTGCAAAGAGCCGGGCATTGTTGGCATCGTAAAAATTGTGCGGGCAGGCTATCCAGATAAAAGCGGGCAAAACCCAGAAAGTAAATATTACGATCCAAAAGCCAGTGCTGATAACCCGCGATGGTTCATGGTCGATGTTCAGCTTGAAACAAAATTTGTGCACACGATCAGCTTGAATGCGCTGAAACAATATCCGCCGCTGGAAGGCATGAAAGTGCTTGCGCGTGGAAGCCGTTTATCAATAACACCAGTGACAAAACAGCAGTGGGCGTTTATTTTGAGCTTGGCGTAGGTTTTGGCCCAATATAATTTTCCGTTCGTGGTGAACTTGTCGAACCATGAACGGCTATTCGACTCCTTCGACAGGCTCAGGACGAACGGAAACATAGCGAGTGCTGCGTAATGTATTGTTTTCAGTAAGAAAATTGACCGGAATCTGTGAATAATGCCAATCCATATTTCATCCAACTCCGTGGGGATTGTTAGTCCACAAAAACTGGATATTTCACGGCCTGTGTTGCTCGCGTGTGGGCGCGAGTTGAGCGATGTTTCGTTAATGTACGAAACTTACGGCGTGATGAATGCACAGCGTAGCAATGCTGTGTTGATTTGCCACGCGCTGGCTGGCCACCACCATGCAGCCGGTTTTCATAATGAGAATGATGAAAAGTCCGGTTGGTGGGATCACTACATCGGCCCTGGAAAAGCGATAGACACAAACCGTTTTTTTGTCGTGAGCCTAAACAATCTAGGCGGCTGTCATGGCAGTACAGGGCCTTCTAGCATTAACCCAGAAACTGGCCGCGTGTGGGGGACAGATTTCCCCTCTCTGCGCGTGCGTGATTGGGTAAAAACGCAATCGTTGCTAATGGATGCTCTGGGTATTGATGTGTGGGCCGCTGTTGTGGGTAGCAGCTTGGGCGGAATGCAGGCGATGCGTTGGTGTGTGGATTTCCCTAATCGTTTGCGTCACTGCGTTGTCATTGCTGCGGCATTAAAACTGTCTGCACAAAATATTGCTTTCAATGAGATCGCACGACAGGCCATCAGCTCAGACCCTAACTTTCACGACGGCAACTATTGGGAACACAACACAGCGCCGCGTAAAGGCTTGTCGATTGCGCGGATGGTTGGGCACGTCACGTATTTATCGGGCGATGCGATGGGGCAAAAATTTGGCCGTGATTTGCGCAGTGGCTCTTTTGATTTAGGCAAAGATGACAGTGTTGAATTTCAGGTTGGCAGCTATTTGCGCTATCAGGGCGATGTGTTTTCTGACAAATTTGATGCCAATACTTATCTGCTGATGACAAAAGCTCTCGATTATTTTGATCTCACCCGCGAGTTTGACGAGCAAGCTGAGCTGGCGTTTGCGCAGGCAAGCTGTCGGTTTTTGGTTGTGTCGTTCACAACAGATTGGCGCTTTCCGCCTGAGCGCTCGCAAGAAATTACGAATGCCTTAATCCGCGCCGGTAAAGCGGTTAGCTACGTCGAAATTGCCTCTGATTTTGGACACGACGCATTTTTGTTGCCGAATGCACGCTACGAGCAGGTGTTTTCTTCCTATATGCAAAGCATCAGTTTATAAAAATCGAGAAATGATATGCGTGTAGACCTTGATGTTTTACAGACGTGGATAATGCCCAATTCGCGTGTCTTAGATTTGGGTTGCGGCAGCGGCACGCTGTTATCAAAACTCACTACAGAAAAAAAGGTGATCGCTTACGGCATTGAGATCGACCAAGAAAAAATCACTGCATGTATAGAAAAGCGAGTAAATGTCATAGAGCAAAACTTAGATCAAGGTTTGCGTAATTTTAATAGTGGCAGTTTTGACACCGTTGTTATGTCGCAAACATTGCAAGCAGTACGCTATCCGCATCTTGTTTTGGATGAAATGCTGCGTGTTGGGCGCGAATGTATCGTGTCATTCCCAAACTTTGGGCATTGGCGTTGTCGCGCTTATTTAATGGTGTGTGGTCGTATGCCTGTTTCAAAATTCATGCCGTACACTTGGTATAACACGCCGAATATTCATTTTTGCACCATTGCTGATTTTGAAGATTTCTGCGGCGCAAACAACATTCGCATACTTAATCGTCGTTATGTTACAGCGGGGCGTGATGACAATGCGCTGTCTATGCGGTGGCCAAATATGCTGGCTGAAATGGCGATTTATCGCCTGAGTCGATAAATTATTTGTAAGCCGTTGTTGAGTAAGTCAAAAAAAGCATGCTGAAAAGTCCGCTTTTATGTCTGGGCGACAGGTATTACTCGCATTCCGATGGCGAACGGATTCGTGTATCAGAGTGACCTTGTCCCTGCTTAACGCAACTAACATCTTGAGTTTCTCGGCGATCAAACTTACTACTCTACGGTCACGCTCTTAGCCAAATTACGCGGTTGATCTACATCTGTGCCTTTCATCACGGCGACGTGGTACGACAATAATTGCAGTGGAATGCTGTACAAAATAGGCGCAAGACTGGCAGGGGTGGCGGGCGGCATAAAAATGTATTGCACGCTGTTTTCTTCTATTGCGCCGCTTTCATACAGCGGCTCTTCGCATAGCACCAACAACTGCCCACCGCGCGCTCGCACCTCTTCTATGTTGGATTTAATTTTGTCGAGCTGTGCGTTGTTGGGTGCGATCACGACAACCGGCATGTGTTTATCCACCAGTGCCAGCGGGCCATGTTTTAACTCGCCGGCGGTGTAGCCTTCTGCATGAATATAGGAGATTTCTTTCAGCTTGAGCGCGCCTTCGAGTGCGACCGGATACTGACAGCCGCGCCCTAAAAAAAGCGCACTGGTTTTTTCTTCAAACAGTTTGGCTAGCGTTTTGATTCTTTTATCAAAGGTCAGCACGTGCTTTGCTAGCTGTGGCAATTGATGCAGTGCTTCTATCCATTGTTTTTCCATTGCTGCATTGGGTTGGTTGCGTCGCGCCAGTGCCAATACCAAGAGTTGCAGGGCAACAAGCTGGCTAGTGAAGGCTTTGGTGGATGCCACGCCGATTTCGGTGCCTGCCAACGTCATTAAGGAAAAGTCGGCCTCGCGTACCAGTGCACTATTGGCGACGTTGCAGATACAAAGGCTGCCGACGTAAGTGTTTTTATCCAGCGCACGTAAAGCGGCCAGCGTGTCGGCGGTTTCGCCCGATTGCGAGATGCACACCAGCAGTGTGTTTGGCAACATTTGGCGCTTGCGGTAGCGAAATTCGCTGGCTACTTCCACTTGGCACGGAATGCCTGCCACGTCTTCTAGCCAATAACGTGCGATTAGGCCAGCGTGGTAGCTGGTGCCGCAGGCGATAATTTGCACGGCTTTGGTTGCGTCTAGCTTTTCGCGCGCGGCTGCGCCAAAGCATTCTTCAATTAAACTATCGCGCCCGATACGCCCTTGTAGGGTTTGCTCAAATACGGCCGGCTGCTCGTAGATTTCTTTTTGCATGTGATGGCGATAGTCGCCTTTATCGGCACTGTCTTGCAGTAACTCGTCTACTTGCTCGATGGCACGTGTTTGCATAATGCCTGCGCGATCAAAAACCTGCACGTTATGGAGCGCGACATCCACCACGTCGCCATCGTGCAGATAAATGAACTGGTCGGTGACCATGCGTAAGGCCAGCGGGTCGGAGGCGACAAAGTTTTCACCATAACCCAAGCCCACGACTAATGGGCTACCTTCGCGTGTGGCAACCAGATGCTGCGGCTCGCGGCTGGACATGACGGCGATAGCGTAAGCCCCTTCCAGTTGTGGCAGCGCACGCTGCAAGGCGGCACGTAAATCATCGCCTTCCTGCCAACTGTCATCAATTAAATGCACGATAGTTTCGCTGTCTGTTTCGCTATCGAAGCGGTAGCCTTTTTTTTGTAATTCCGTGCGCAAAATTTGATGGTTTTCGATGATGCCGTTGTGTACGACGGCGATGTGCTGCGGGTTGCTTAGATGCGGGTGCGCATTGATTTCGCTAGGTTTTCCGTGCGTTGCCCAGCGTGTGTGTGCAATGCCTGCCGTGCCTTGTAAGTGCTGCTCTGCCACGCCTTCTTGTACATTGATTACTTTGCCCGCACGTTTGCACAGTTCAATCGCGCCACTTTCGTTCAGAACGGCCACACCGGCGGAGTCGTATCCGCGATATTCAAGTCGTTTTAAGCCTTCTAATAAGATAGGGGCAACATTGCGTTGGGCAATCGCTCCGACAATTCCACACATATTTAATTTTCCTGCGTATCAGATTTTGTGAATTTTGATGTTTGCTGATTAGCACGTTCCCTTCGCTTTGGTAAAAATTACCGTTCGCCCTGAGCTAGTCGCACGGTAAATGGTAATTTCCCGTTTTGTTCATGGCTCGACGAGCTCACCACGAACGGGTTGTTGAGCCTGCTTGCTAATCAGGTGATGTTTTGTCTTCTGTGCGTTTTTTCTTGGGTCGCTGCCAGCCCGCAATGTTGCGCTGCAAGCCGCGTGCCACCGCCAGATTATCTGCTGGCACGGCTTTGGTAACGGTGGATCCGGCGGCGACGAATCCGCCGCTTTCTACGTGCAATGGCGCGACCAATGTGCTGTTAGAGCCGATAAAAACGCCATCACCAAGCAATGTTTTGTGTTTGTTCACGCCGTCGTAATTACAGGTAATCGTGCCTGCGCCGATGTTGCAGTGCTCGCCTATTTCGGCATCGCCAATGTAGGCAAGGTGGCCTGCTTTGCTGTTTGCGCCCAGTACCGAATTTTTGGTTTCCACAAAGTTGCCAATGCGTGTGCCAGTTTTGAGTACGGTACCTGGGCGTAGGCGGGCAAATGGCCCCACTTCTACTGCGTCGCCAATAATGGCACCATCAATCACAGTGTTGGCTTTAATGCGCGTGTTGTTTCCAATTTTTGCATTTTTAATCAAGCAATTAGGTTCAATTGTGACGCTGTTCCCCAACAGCACTTCGCCCTCAAATAGCACGTTGATGTCGATAAAGACATCGTGGCCTGCGGTGACGGTGCCTCGGCAATCAAAACGCGCAGGGTCAGCGAGTGTTACGCCGTTTGCCATCAGGGCATTTGCTTGACGCTGTTGGTAAATTCGTTCCAGACGCGCCTGCTGTGTGCGGTCATTCACGCCCAACGCCTCGGTTTCATCCTGTGTGCTGTGGGTGTTAATGATGATCGACTCGCTGTGCGCCATCATGACAATATCCGTGAGGTAAAACTCGCGCTGCGCGTTGCAGTTATCCAGCGCGGGAAGCCAGCGCGTTAACTGCTCAGTAGTGGCAGCTAGAATGCCAGTATTCACCTCGTTTATGGCCAATTGCGTTAGGCTGGCATCTTTTTGTTCAATAATGGAAATAACTTCTCCGTCGGCATCGCGCACGATACGGCCATAACCATGTGGATGCTCGAGTATCGCCGTCAGTAACACGATACTTTCTGGCGATACCAGCCACGGTAGCTGTTGCAGTGTGGCCGCGCTTAATAGCGGCACATCGCCATATAAAATCAATGTATTAGCCTGTGGTCTCAGGAATGGCAGTGCCTGTTTCACGGCATGGCCGGTGCCCAATTGTTGCTCTTGTACTATCCAGTTCACATTGGCTTGCGGGAACGCTGTGCGCACCTGTTCGGCCTGACAGCCAATCACTATATGAATGCAGGCATTATCAAAAATTTTGGCGGCATCCAATACGTGTGCGAGCATGGGTCTGCCCGCAATGGAGTGCAATACTTTCGGTAAGGCAGAATTCATGCGAGTGCCTTGGCCGGCAGCAAGAATGACAACATCGAGGGCGGACTGGGGCGCGGCAAAAGACATAAGCTACATGAAGGCCAAAATAGGATGGTGGGTGCGAGTATAAAGCGAGCTGTGTTAAAACATAAATAATGCGGATGCCATTACGCAGGCAATACAAGGTGCTAGGCTTAATAGGCTGGCACAAACAGGATGCGCCCTCACGCACATGAACACACAAAGGCTAAAACATCTCGCCAAAAACCTGCTCTTGCTGAATTTGGTGGTCGTGGTTATGTACTTTTGTATGGGCAGGTTGTCTGTAGGCCTTTCTGTGCAGGATGAATCTGTTTCCAGCTCAATACTTCAGCCGGAGGGAATGGCGCTGGCTATCGGTTTGTTATTTGGTTCTTCTATTTGGCCTGGCGTGTTGATCGGGCAACTGGTATTGGCACTCTCGCAAGGACTTACAACGGTACCTGCCCTGACATCGGCCACGGGTCACGCCTTGCAGTTGTGTGTGGGTGTGGGCGTTTTGAATCTAGTCGGATTCAATAGTGCCCTAACCCGTCAACGCGATTATCTGTTGTTAATGCTGGTGATTCTTGCAGTGCTGCAACCGCTTTCGCGACTGATGGGACTGGTGGCATTGAGCTGGTTCCAGCCAGTTAGTTTTAGTGATGTGCTTAATACGCTCACTTATGCGTGGGTCAATCAATTGATGGGCGAGTTGGTGACGGCAAGCACCTTTCTGGCTTTGATTGACTTCTGGAAACACCACAAGACTTTGAAGCAATGGAGTCCGCTTTTATTGACGATGGGGGTTTTTGTCGCCTGTTTAAGCTGGTTGTTTTTTGGTAACATGGCTAGAGAATGGGAGCTTTTGCAGATATTTGCTTTGGCCTCGGTCGCGCTAACGCTTATTAGTATTCGCTTTGCTGTCGTTGGCGCGACACTGGGAAGCCTTATTCTCCTCACGATTACCTTACTGGCGCTACGTTTTGGTGCCGGCCCCTTGCAGCGTATGGATGGATCAGAAGAAGTCCTCTTGGTGATAAATACCTTTCTGCTGGGTACCGTATTGTCCTGCGGGTTGATAGGTTCGCTTGTGCGTGAGCAGGGCGACAAAGAACGGCGACTCACGTACCTGGCCAGTCGAGACTACCTCACCGGCCTCTATAATCGACGCAACTTTTACAATATGGCGGCGCACGCGCTGGCTCGTATGCGACGAGATGGTGAAAAATTAACATTGGTATGGATGGACTTGGATAAATTTAAATCCATCAATGACACCTTTGGACATAATGTAGGTGACCGCGTTCTCATTTTTTTAGCGCGGGTGTTGCAGGAACATTTTCGCGAAGAGGATTTAATTGCACGCATGGGCGGTGAAGAATTTGCATTACTGTTACGAGGTAATTTTGACAGCAGGGCAATTGGCGAAAAAATCCGTCAGTTCGTTGCGGATGCGCAGAAAGGGATATCCGATGTTCCCCACTTCACGGTTAGTATGGGCATCACGCCGTTTTTGCCGAGTGATAGCGACATTGATGTCGCCATGAAGAGAGCAGATGAGGGTTTGTACAAAGCAAAACACCAAGGGCGAGATCGCTTCGTGATCGCAGACCCTACGGGCAATACGCAAGCAACTATTTAAGAGGTGGCCTCTGCATGGTGCGCATCAATTTAATACGCGCAGCACTTGTGTTTCCTGTTCGCGTTCTTGTTCTGCGCGGTTAACACGCGTTTCCAGCTCCCGAAACTCCCCCGCGAAACGCATCTCATCTTGGAACGCACAGGCCACGCATTCACGATAGAGAATGCCGTCCAGTCGAAATACAACAATTTTATCTAAAGCATGGCATTGTGAACACGTCGCTCCTGCGACGAAACGGCGTGGGCTGTTCGGCAGATCACTCACAATACGCTCCTGTTGTTGTCTTTGAGTGGCGTATTATAAGCTGCCAACCCAGTCCCTTAGCCACAGGAGCACTGCTAATGACAATCTGTTCTTCATCTCAGTCTATTCGTGTCCATCAAAATATAACGCCACAGTTGGGCGCGCGTGCGTACGTCGATCCTGCTGCTGTTGTTATTGGCGACGTAGTGTTAGGCGACGATTGCTCTGTGTGGCCACACACGACTATACGCGGCGATATGCACAGCATCCGCATTGGCCAACGTTGCAGTATTCAAGATGGCTCCGTGCTACATATCACCCACGCCAGCAGTTACGAGCCAGAGGGTTACCCGCTCATCCTAGGTGACGACGTAACAGTTGGTCACCGTGTTGTGTTGCATGGTTGCAATATTGGCAATCGCGTGCTGATCGGCATAGGTGCCATTGTGATGGATGGCGTTGTTATTGAGGATGAGGTTGTTGTTGGCGCGGGCAGCTTAGTGCCGCCTGGCAAACGGCTGCAAAGCGGCTTTCTTTATATCGGCAGCCCCGCTAAAGCTGTGCGCGAGCTCACTGAAAAAGAGCGCGCATTTCTAAGCTATAGCCCTAAAAACTACGTCAAGCTCAAAGACACCTATTTGATTGCGGAAGGCTGATTGCCGGCACTTAGGCCGTGAGTCGTGTAAAAACTGCCAAGCTCAGGATAGAAAATACGGTGCTAAACAAAAACGTAGATACCACCTCTTGCTCTATCGTGCGGTTCATAAGGAGGGTAAAACGGTAGATTTTCTTTTGACAGCAAAACGCGATAAAGCAGCGGCCATGCGCTTTTTTCACAAGGCAATGTTGGCCAATGGTTTTCCAGAAAAAGTTACTATGGATAAAAGTGGGGCAAACAAAGCAGCCATTGATGAAATGAATAGCTCAATGAAACAGCCGATGATCGTGCGTCAGGTAAAATACACCAACAATATCATCGAGCAAGACCACAGGGCGGTAAAACGAATAACGAATAACGAATAACGAATAACGAATAACGAATAACGAATAACGAAACCCATGACCTATGCTGCAAAAAGTGGACACCGTTTTGCCAATAAAATACAAAGCGGAGAGTTTCGATGAAGGCGAGAAAGCAAATGGTTTACACGGCAGAGT
>JAYVJM010000070.1:0-25428 GCA_043769275.1 Cellvibrionales bacterium
ACTCTGCCGTGTAAACCATTTGCTTTCTCGCCTTCATCGAAACTCTCCGCTTTGTATTTTATTGGCAAAACGGTGTCCACTTTTTGCAGCATAGGTCACTGCCGGACACTGGCGCGAACATTGCCGCAATTTGTGCAGATCATCTAGGCAGTGACAATTTTTTTATTAACGCGCAATCGTGTGGGTCTTTTGAATGTTGGCGCGACGTGAATGCCGTCAAGTTTTGTGGGCTGCTGGATCAAAATGCCCCCCCGTGGGGACGGGGGTACGCACCGTCGAAACCCTCTATTTTTCCAGCAGGCTGCGCAGCATCCACGCGGTTTTTTCGTGATACTGAATGCGCTGCGTGAGCAAATCAGCGCTGGCCTCATCGGCGGCTTTATCTGCAATTGGAAATAAACTGCGTGCGGTGCGTATGGTGGTTTCATGCCCATCCACCAGCAGTCGCACCATTTCCTCAGCCTGCGGCACGCCCGCCGTTTCTGGGATGGACGTGAGCGAAACAAACTCGCTGTAGCTGGCAGGAGCCGGAAAACCCAAAGCGCGAATGCGCTCGGCAATCTCATCGACCGATAACCACAGCGCGTTGTACTGCGTTTCAAACATCAAATGCAGCGATGAAAACATCGACCCCGTCACATTCCAGTGAAAGTTGTGGGTTTTGAGGTACAGCGTGTAGGTGTCTGCCAAAAGCTTAGAAAGGCCATCGGCCACTTTGGTGCGATCCGCTTCGTTAATACCAATATTGATATTCATACGCATGGATTCCTTTGAATTAGACCAACAGCTGGCTCATGTAAACAAGGTTAGTAGCTAGCTCCAATAATTACGCCGGCATGAGCGTGACCTCTTTGGTTGAGTAAACGGCTAAGTAAAACAGGCACTGGCACGTATTAGACAGCTAAATATCAATAAAGCTGCTTTTGTAAAAAAAATATTGCGCGCTTCCACCGCCGTCCCATTCAAGCGAAAATGCCCGCCCTATGCAAATGCCTGTCGAATGGCTTTGTTCATGGTTCGACAAGCCCACCACGAACAGAGGCCGAAGCTTAGCCTTGTTTTTGCACCATGCTCTCTCTTAAAGGTCAGAATGACAATGTTGCTGATGATCGACAACTACGACTCCTTCACTTGGAATGTCGTGCAATACCTAGGCGAGCTTCAGGCCGATGTGAAAGTCATTCGCAATGACGAACTCACCATCGCTGAAATTATCGCACTCAAGCCTGAGCGCATCGTGATTTCACCTGGCCCCTGTACGCCGACGGAAGCGGGCGTATCGTTGGAAGTTGTCAAACAACTGGCAGGAAAATTGCCCATTTTAGGCGTGTGTTTAGGGCACCAAAGCATCGGCCAAGCCCTAGGCGGCAAGGTTGTGCGGGCGCGACAGGTGATGCACGGCAAAACATCACCCATTTACCACAACGGAACAGGGGTATTTCGCGGCTTGCCCAGCCCATTCACTGCCACGCGCTATCACTCTTTGATTATCGAAAAAGCCTCGCTACCGAGCAGCTTGGAAATCAGCGCGTGGACGCAAACACACGACGGCCAAATGGATGAAATCATGGGTGTTCGCCATAAGCAATTTGTGCTGGAAGGCGTGCAGTTTCATCCGGAATCTGTACTGAGCGAACACGGCCACGATTTATTGAAAAATTTTTTGGAGCAATAAGGATGACGAGCACGTCCAACCAGAACGGCAGTGAAGTGATGCAAAAAGCCATCACACAATTGGTCGAGCCGCGTGACTTGGATGCCGACACCATCACCGCCGCCATGCACACACTAATGGCCGGCTTGGCAACGCCCGCACAGATTGGCAGTTTTATGACCGCGCTGCGCATGAAAGGCGAAACGGTGACAGAAATCACCGCCTGCGCACGGGTGATGCGCGAGTTGGTTACACCTGTACACATCAAAAACCGCAAACATCTGGTGGATATTGTCGGCACCGGCGGCACCGGTACCGACTTGTTTAACATCTCCACGGCCAGTGCTTTTGTCGCGGCGTGCGCAGGCTGTACGGTGGCGAAGCACGGCAGCCGTGCGGCCAGCTCCAAGAGCGGCAGCGCCGATGTTTTAGAAGCGGCAGGCGTAAGACTAGATTTAAGCCCCGAGCAAGTGACGCGCTGCATTGAGCAGTTGGGCATTGGCTTTCTGTTCGCCATGAACCACCACAACGCGATGAAACACGCCGTTGGCCCGCGCCGAGAACTAGGCCTGCGCACCATGTTTAATTTGTTGGGGCCATTGACAAACCCTGCTAACGCGCCGCATCAAGTTCTGGGCGTATTTGCGCGTGCATGGCAGCGTCCAGTGGCGGAAGCCTTACGCGAATTAGGCAGCGAACATGTGCTGGTTGTGCATTCCGAAGATGGGCTGGATGAAATCAGCCTTGCGGCACCCACCTGGATCGTGGAACTTCATAACGGAAAAATAGTCGAATACTCTGCTTCGCCCGAAGATTTTTCTTTATCGCGCCAGAGCTTGGCCGGCTTTAAAGTTAACAGCGCCAGAGAAAGTTTAGCGCTGATAAAAACCGCACTCACCAACTGCCATTCGGCAGCGGCCGACATCGTGGCACTCAATGCGGGCGCAGCCATTTACGCGGCGAATGTGTGCGCCACCTTGCCGCAAGGCGTAGAGATGGCACGCGACATACTGGGCAGCGGTCTAGCATGGGAAAAGCTGCAAGAACTCGCGCAATTCACCCAGATGCTGGAATAAACACGCCAATACTTCCCGTTCATGGTGAGCTTGTTGCACCATGAAGACCCTTCGGCTCCCTCGACAGGCTCAGGACGAGCAGCAAAAAGCTATTAGCTACCCACTCCTTAGCCATCGTTAACACCACGGAGAAATATATGACCGTCCCTACGATTTTGAAAAAAATTGTCGCCCGCAAAGAGGAAGAAATTCGCGAACGCATGCAAAAAGTCAGCCTAGATGAACAGCGTATACGCGCGAAAGCACAAACGGCGACGCGCGGTTTTGTGACAGCCATTGAGCAAAAAATACAAAGCGGGCACGCGGCGGTTATCGCTGAACTTAAAAAGGCGTCGCCCAGCAAAGGTGTCATTCGAGAACATTTTTACCCAGAAGAAATTGCGCACTCCTACGCACGCGGCGGCGCAGCCTGTTTGTCCGTGTTAACCGACAAAGACTTTTTTCAAGGCTCGGATGAATACCTGCAACAAGCGCGTAACGCCACTACGCTGCCGTTGCTGCGCAAAGATTTTACGATTGACCCGTACCAAATTTATGAAGCGCGTGCGCTAGGTGCTGACTGCGTTTTGTTAATTGTTGCCATATTGTCGCAAGGGCAGTTGCAGGAGTTAAATGCCTGCGCGACTGAAGCAGGGCTGGATGTTTTAGTGGAGGTTCACAACGCCGAAGAATTGCAGCAAGCACTGGCATTGGACACGCGTTTGATAGGCATCAACAACCGCAACCTGCACACGTTTGCAACCTCCCTCAACACCACGTATGAACTGTTGGGCAGCGTGCCGAAAGATCGCATTATCGTCACAGAAAGCGGCATCCATACCGTCGACGACGTGAAAGCCATGCGCGGCCACGGCATCAACACGTTTTTAGTGGGCGAAGCCTTTATGCTCGCTGATGACCCTGGTTTGCAACTGTTGAATATGTTTAATTAAACGCCGCCACAAATAACTTTTGCAGCAGCTTTTCTTTCAGCGTTCCGCTGCCAGTAAAGCCCATACGCCGCAAATATGCCTCTGGAATTGTGGAATTTTTAAGTGCGTTCTTAAAAATAAAAGAAGCCAACGTTAGAGGATGCGCGCTGGCACTTTTCAGCTTTTCCAGTGCGCCAATAATAACCAGCTCTTCATCGCTAAAATCATGCCCGAATGGAAAGTCGGGGAAATCTTGTTGGTAGGCTTGCAGCTTTTCTGCAAGCACGCTTGGCGTATTGTTGCGGTATTGCGCAGGAATGCAGTAATCCGCTGGCAGCTGTTCGTGCGCCACAGCCCACGCGCGCAGATCTTCTTGAAAACGCGAATCGGCGATATTGATGAGCGCGGCAATGACTTCGCTGTTACTTTTTCCGCGCAATTGCGCCACGCCATATTCGGTAATAACAATGTCACGCAAATGGTGCGGAATGGTGCAACCACCGTACTGTTTCACAATGTTGGATTGCGCACGTCCGTGGCTCATGCGAAAACTACGCAACATTAAAATGGAGTGCGCATCTGGCAGCGCGTGCGCCATGGCAACAAAATTGTATTGGCCGCCCACGCCGCTAACCATGCGGCCATCTTCCAGCGCGTCCGATACCGCAGCGCCACTCAACGTGACCATCATGCAGCTATTCACAAAAGAGGCTTTCTGGCGCTGCGCCCGTTTGAGTTCTTCATCGCCATACAGTTGATTGAGAAAGTCGATGCGCTGCATATCAATTTTCGCCATTTTTTCAGCGGGCATATCACGCAGTGCCTGGTAAAAACTGCGCGGGCCAATGAAAAATCCGCCATGCATGATGTGGTTTTTTCCGTTTTTATCTTGCACAGCGCGTTTGATAATGCCGGCTTCTATCAGCTCCAGTAGGCCGTTGACGAACATCTCTGAACAGCCGTACAAGCCTTCGGCAAATAACTCGCTTTGTACGCGCGTTAGCTTTTGCTGATGATTCAATTTGTGCAGCAACGCTTGATAACCTGCGTTGTTGCGCTGGCGCACGATGAGGCTTTGTGCAATCGCGTCCCCCAGCGAACCGATACCAATTTGCAGCGTACCGCCATCACGCACAAAACTGCTGGCGTGCAAACCGATGGCGTAATCGGCCGTGCTGACTTTCATGTTGGGCGTACAAAATAGCGTATGCGAGGCGGCTGGGGCATTCACCAGCAGGTCAAAAAAATCCGGCGGCACTTCTGCCGTGCCAGACATAAAAGGCATTGCTTCATTGATAACGCCCACCGTAAGTACTTTCTGGCTACTTGCCCGTGCCCGTTCAATACGCTCCATAATTTCCAGCGTCACCTCAGGGTTGCTGGCTAACGACAACGTCAGCACGCCGTTTTCGGTGCGTGCGGCCACGGTCTGCATCACCACATTAACATTTTGCGCCATCATGTCGCGGGCAATATGCGTGTAATTGCTGCTGATGTAGTTTTGCTGCATTTCGATATTATTCAACCACGCGCCGGCCTGCATAAAAAACTCGTGTACACGGATGTGGTTTGGCAGGGTTTTTGTTTGCAGTGCGCGGGCGTACTCTAAATCAGGATAATCGCCGTAAAGACGCGCCAAAAAAGGCTCCAAAAAACGCCGTTCCAGCGTGCTCTTTGGTGTCGGCTTTAATAACGACAGGGCGGTGAAAATATCCAACCGTATGGCGGGATTGTTTTGAATGCGCTTGTATAGCGCGTTAATTAACGGGTTTGGCTTGCCAATGCCCAGCGGCATGGCGACACGAATATGCGATCCCGCCTCGTCAATAATGTGTGTTACTGCAGCGGCAATTGACTCGACAATTGTAACCTGTGCCATATAAACACCTCATTTTTGCGATATTTTTTACATCACCCCTACTTGGCGATGCGCGCACACGTCATTGATTTTTTTCTGCAAATAAAACACCGACAGCAAAAATGTCCACACAACATTTACATGGAAGACATTGCGTGTGTTAGGTGCGCTCTCGCCCAATTTTTCACCCAACAAGAACAGCAGGCCACGCCGAAAGCGAAATACCCAAACAATCACCAGTACATTTAGAACCAATGAAAGCACGTCTGTCGCCTGCTTTAGGTCCGTGTTATCCGTTTGCGTGGCGGAGATAAACGCTGCAATTAACGTGATGCCAAAGCCGGCCAAAATCAGGCTGATAAAGTTTTTGCTAATCATCTCTTTTGGCGGCAGTAAGCCGTTCAAAATGAGGCTGCGTGAATAGAGCCACCACCAGCCATAAATACCGAGCGTCAACAGTGATAGCGCGAGCATACTCAACAGGCTAACGGACGGAAAACGCTCAAAAACCTGCGTATTAATGTCGGGCGGCTGAGGTTCTTGGGGTGTCATATGACCATAACCCCATCCATCTCAACCGCCACACCGCGTGGCAGGCTATTGATACCCATCGCGGCGCGCGCGGGATAGGGCTGACTGAAGTACGTCGCCATCACTTCGTTGACCAGCGAAAAATGCGACAAATCCGTCAAATAAACATTCAGCTTGACGATATCTTGCAAGCTGCCCCCAGCAGCCAAACACACCGCCGACAAATTGTCGAAAACCTGCACAATGTGCGCGCGCATATCGCCTTCAACGACCTGCATAGTGACGGGATTTAAGGGGATTTGCCCCGATAAATAGACCGTGTTATTAACTTTAACCGCTTGTGAATAGGTGCCGATGGCGGCAGGGGCATTTTCAGTTTTGATAATCGCTTTATTCGTCATAACGGCTCACAAATAAAAGGGTTTAGTTTTTTACGCGTAATGTGCGGATGACCGGCTTGAGCGTGCGAATGCGACGCATAATATTGGCTAAATGGATGCGATTGCGCACCGAAATAGCCAGCGTGATGACGTTAAAGCCCTCGTCTTTTTCGGCGAGAGTAATTTTGTCGATGCTGGCCTCAAGCTCGGTAATTTTGGTGGCCAGCATGGCGATGATACCCCGTTCGTGTTGAACTTCTACGCGTAGATCCACTACAAACTCACCCGTCACATCGGGCGACCAGCTCACGGGCATGCATTTTTCGGGGTTGTGACGAATGTCGCTAATGTTCTTGCAACTGTCGATATGCACAACTAAACCGCGTCCAGCGCTGATATGCGCAACAATAGGGTCACCCGGAATGGGGCGGCAGCATTTTGAAAAACTGATAACCATGCCGTCGGCAAGATCAATCATCAGCGGGGTTTGTGGTCGGCGGCTATTGGCCGCAGCTTGTGCCTGCTCCGGCAACAAGCGTTTGGCTGCGACATACGCCACACGGTTCCCCAAGCCAACCTCTTCCAGCAAATCATCCCAATGTTTGAGCCCCGCCTGTTTGAGCAAGGCCTCTATCTTGTCTTGCGCAAGCTCGTCTAAATCACCGCCCAATGATTGCAGCGCTTTTTGCAGCAAACGCCGCCCTAGGTCGGTTGATTCAGCATGGCGTTTTGTTTTCATAAAATGGCGAATGGCACTGCGCGCTTTACCCGTTGTAACAAAATTCAGCCAAGCGGGATTGGGCTGCGCATTCTCAGCGGTGACGATAGCCACCGTCTGCCCACTTTGCAGCGTCTGTGAAAGCGAGGCCAACTGGCGATTAATACGGCACGCGACGCAACCATTGCCAATGTCGGTGTGTACCGCGTAGGCAAAATCGACGGCGGTAGCACCGGCGGGTAACGCAATAATTCTGCCTGTGGGCGTAAAAACATACACCTCATCCGGAAACAGATCGACCTTGACGTGTTCAATAAATTCGATGGGGTTGCCTGCGTGCTGCTGCAATTCCAGCAAACTTTTAAGCCACTCGCGCGCCCGTGCGGCACTGCTGCTGTGCTGTTTGTCATCGCCGACTTTATAGCGCCAGTGTGCCGCCACGCCGCTTTCGGCCACCACGTCCATCTCGCGTGTGCGTATCTGCACTTCTATCGGCAACCCATGCATGCCCATCAACACTGTGTGCAGTGATTGATAGCCATTGGCCTTAGGAATGGCGACGTAGTCACGGAATTCGCCGTGTACCGGCTTGTACAGGCTGTGAATCGCACCCAAAACGCGGTAACAGGTGTCTGCACTATCCACCACAATGCGGAAGGCGTACACATCCATAATGTTCGTAAATGCTTTGCCTTTGCTGTGCATTTTCAAATAGATGCTGTAGGGACTTTTTTCGCGCCCGCTGACTTCAGCACAGTATTTTTCCTGCGCAAGACAGCGCTCGATGTTGTCTTTTATTTTATTGACCAACTCTTTGCGATGGCCTGCCGCAGACTGGATGGCGGCAACAATGCGGCGAGCGCGCATGGGATAGAGCGCGTGAAAACCCAAGTCTTGAAACTCCAAGCGCAGGTTATTCATGCCTAAGCGGTTGGCAATGGGCGCGTAAATCTCGAGTGTTTCACGGGCAATACGGCGACGCTGTTCCGGCCTTAACACGCCTAATGTGCGCATGTTATGCAGTCTATCGGCCAGCTTTACCAAAATGACACGAATGTCTTTCGCCATCGCCAATGCCATTTTCTGGAAATTTTCGGCTTGCGCTTCGGCCTTGGAGTTGAATTCAATTTGCGTTAGCTTGCTCACGCCGTCTACAAGTTCTGCGACGGTATCGCCAAACTGTGAACGCAGCGCCGATTTGCTGATGCCGGTATCTTCAATAACATCATGCAGCAGTGCGGCCATCAAGCTGTAATGATCCAGACGCATATCGGCCAGAATGCTCGCCACCGCCAGCGGGTGACTGACATAGGCTTCGCCGCTGCGACGTTTTTGGCCATCGTGCGCCTGCTCCGCGTAGTAATACGCCCGACGTACTTGCTCTACACGGGCGGGTGTCAGATAAGAAGCAAGCTGCTCGCTGAACGCTTCAAGGGTTTGCAATCATGCCCTCCATTTAGTCCTACACTTCGTCATCTGGCGCATGCACGACATCAAACACGGCTTCGGTTAAATATTTGAAGCGGTCTTCCGGCTGCTCTTCTAATACCGCAGGTGTAATCAACCCAAGCTCAATTTCACGTAACGCGACCACGGTAGGCTTATCATTTTCCCAGGGCACCATGGGCTCACGACCTTTAGTGGCTAGCTGGCGCGCACGTTTTGTACCCACCATCACCAATTCAAAACGGTTTTCTACATGATTTAGGCAATCTTCAACTGTGATACGAGCCATAAAACGGTTACCTTGCTATTCATATAATAGACGGGAGCGGCTTTAAAAGATTTTTTGGAAAACCGCGTGGAACGCGCCAGTGTACGCATTGTGCCGCACGCCGGCAACTTTTTCTGAGCGGTTCGCGCAACCCTAAGGCATGAATCCACCACGTTATGGCAGCCGACATCTTCGCGCAGCAACAGCAGCTTTCCTTGTGCATCAAACAGCGCAGCAGCATGAATGCCACCCGTTTGGCGAAACTCCTGTTGCGCGGCACGCGCGGTGGAAGGCAAGCTGTGCTGCACGGCGGCACTGACGTTTAACTGTGCCGACAGACACGGCTCCTCGTGCGTATCTGCAACCGCTTCCCAGCACAGGCGTATTTCCAGCGGCTCTTCAACAGACAGGCAATCCGCTTGCTTGCGGCATATACCAGCGGCACAGCTAAATACGCGCGTAGACAGCATTGAAGCATGGGGATTAGACATGGCGGCTTTGTTGGCTCAGAGAGGCGGCGGGCGGCATGATTCGTGGTCAACCGTCATTGCAATTGGCCACGGCAGGCGGCAGCATGTTCGCTTCTTTTCAACCATCAGGGATATCATCATGAGCGACTTCATCATCCGCAACGCCGCACAACAAGCATCACAACGCTCCATTGATGCTGTGCGCAGCAAAAACAAAGCGGCGTGGGTCAATAACTTTGCCGAAGACGGCTGCATTGAAGACCCTGTCGGCGTTTCCATGCTCGATGCCACCGGCAATGGCCACACCGGCCACGCGGCTATCGGTGCTTTTTGGGATATGTTTATCGGCGGCAGCAAGGTGGACTTTGTGATCCGCGAATCATTTCCGTCAGGCACCAGCGCGGTGGCCAATGTTGGCGCAGTTGTGACTACACTGGATGACGGCTCGATCATTGAAGCCAAAGGCGTTTTTATCTATCACGTTAATGCCGACGGAAAAGTAAGCCACCTGCGTGCTTACTGGGACTTCGACAGCACAATGGCCGCCATCAAAAAACCAGAAGCGGTAACCGCTGCGGCCTAACATCTGCGCACTTCACACACCATGCGAGAACGATATGCCCAACACCATTCTTGTCACAGGCGGCACCGGCTACATTGGCAGCCATAGCTGCGTGTGCCTGCTAGCCGCCGGTTTTGATGTGGTGGTGTTGGATAATTTTAGCAACAGCCACCCGCAGGCGGCAGCGCGTGTCGAACAGATTGCCGGCCGGCCTGTGACGTTGGTGCAGGGCGACGTGCGTGACCGCGCGCTGCTTGAACAGGTATTCCTTGAGCATAAAATCCACGCGGTGATGCACTTTGCCGGATTAAAAGCCGTGGGCGAATCCTGTCTCAAGCCACTGCTGTATCACGACAACAACGTGGCAGGCACTATCGCTTTGCTCAACAGCATGCAAGCGGCAGGCGTAACCCGTTTGATTTTCAGCTCATCCGCCACCGTTTATGGCGCGCCCCAACAAATGCCCGTAACGGAAATGGCCGCGCTGCACGCCTGTAACCCCTATGGCAGCAGCAAGCTGGCCGTGGAAAACATGCTGCGCGAGCTGTGTCGCGCTGGCGTAGAAGCCGTGTGGCAAGTGGCGCTGTTACGGTATTTCAACCCAGCCGGTGCACACGAAAGCGGCTTGATGGGTGAAAACCCGCACGGCACACCCAATAACCTGCCCCCTTTCATCGCGCAAGTCGCCGCAGGAAAACGCGAAAGCCTGCCTGTGTTTGGCAATGATTACGCCACGCACGATGGCACGGGCGTGCGCGATTACATTCATGTGATGGATTTAGCGCGCGGCCATGTTTTGGCTTTAGAAAAACTCTTATCCCTGCCGCCTACGCCCTTTTGCCGCCCATACAATTTAGGCACCGGCCAAGGTTGCAGCGTGTTGGAGATGATCAAAACCTTTGAGCAGGTGAATGGCGTAACAGTGCCGTACCACATAGCAGCGCGCCGCGCTGGCGACGTTGCCGCCTGCTGGGCAGACCCAACGCGCGCGCAAGTGGAGCTGGGCTGGCATGCTGAAAAAACCCTGCACAATATGCTGGCCGACAGTTGGCGCTGGCAGTGCGCCAACCCCGAGGGTTACGGCGCGCCCTAACACCGCTCATCAAACGGCTTTACGGATTTTCTTCTAGGCTCCGCCGTGCACTATTTCCCACGTACCACCGTCGTCTGCACTGCTCAAAATAATAGCGTGGTCTTTGAACTTCGTCCCTGTCAAAATACCCGCTACAAACAGCCGACCAAAAGCACGAGCAACCCCTTCTACTATTATGTTATTCGATACCAATAGCTCTCGCCATTGCTGACTTGGTGGATCGAAGTGATAGAGATACTGCGAATACCCAATACTGCCAGCGACAAAAAAGCCCTGCCCAGCACCATCTTGAAAAACCTTGTCAGCGAACAGCTTGTCAGCGCCCTCAGGCGGCTGCACTGCACGCCAGTGCAAGCCGTTGTTGTGGCTGATCAACACACTCCCTGTTGCGCCCACCGCCATAAAATTAGAATTACTGAATGCCACAGAATACAAATCTTCTGTAGTGCCGCTGTTTTGCATATGCCACTCTTTGCCATCCGCACTGGTTGCGATGAAGCCGTTATGCCCCACGATAACGACCACGCCATTTGCCGCGGCAATCCCCTTTAGGACAACTTTGCTTTTCACTACCTGAATATCCCAGCGGACACCATCCTCGCTGGTGGCGATTTCACCCGCCGAGCTGACGGCAATGTACCGCGTGCCGTCGAAGACAATGCCGGTTATATTCCCCGTGCCACCAGTATGATGTCCGACAAAGTTTTTTCCTCCGTCCGTACTGTATAGTGCCTTTCCTCTAGCCCCCGCCAACACAACGTGCGGGCTGTTTGCTTTCCATACACCGGCATGTAGCGATGACGCTTGGCTGTCAATCGCGCGCCAATTTTCGCCATCGTCTGACCGTAACACTTTCCCACCATGCCCATAAGCCAGCAAATGCTGCTGGTCGCCCTCCCCCACCGCGAGGATGCCGTTTAAACCCGATAACGCATAGGCCGAAAAGCCCAGCAACAACGCAACGCAGAAGACCCCTGCTTTTAACACCATTTTTTTCATGCTACAACTCCAAAAAAGGGTGCGCGTACGCCGCGCACCCTAGTGATTATCAAAAAGAATAACGCGCTACGATGATCCGTGTCTCTATCTTTTGCCAAGCGGCGCAGCAGCATTTTGTCTGCAGCCGGCAAAAACTCCACATAAACCAGAGCAGCATATTCTTTCGTTAACTCGAGCGTAATGCTTCCTTGGCCACCAAAGGCTACAGAGGCAAAACACCTAATAACCAATTTGATACCTTGTTGCGCTGACAGTTCCCTAAAAGCGACTCAACTAATTACGGACAGGCATAATGGCCACCCTTTGCGCCTCCCGAGAGCCAACCATGCACTTGCCCATCAACATCGATGCCATTAAGGGCTTTCTTTCACCCGTGGAGGGTGCCGCACTGTACGACCATGCGCTCGCCACCGCCGCGCTCGGCCCCTGCCTGGAAGTGGGCAGCTATTGCGGTAAATCCGCCATTTATCTAGGCACAGCGGCGCAACAAGCGGGCGGTGTTGTCTACGCGGTTGATCACCATCAAGGCTCAGAAGAACACCAATTGGGAGAGGAATACCACGACCCCGAACTGTTCGATAGCCAAGCACAGATGATGGACAGCTTTCGAGAATTCCGGCGCAACATGCGCTTGGCGCGCTTGGACGGCGTGGTGGTGCCTATCGTTGCGCCTTCCGTACTGGCCGCACGGCAATGGGCAACCCCCTTAGGCATGGTGTTTATTGATGGCGGTCACTCATGGGAAGCCGCCCTGAACGACTACCGCAGCTGGGCTGCTTTTGTGCGCGTAGGCGGCATTTTGGCCATCCACGACATTTTTCCAGACCCCGCCACCGGCGGCCAAGCCCCGTATGAAATATGGAAGCTGGCACAGGCTTCTGGCTTATTTACCGCCTTAACGACGGTCGAAACGCTGGGCTTATTGCGGCGGGTATAAGAGCCGGCACATGGCGCGCCCCCCGCAGCCTCTTTCCTGTAAAAGAAGGGGGCACAACGCAAAAAACGCAGGGTTATAGATTCCGCGCGTGGTAAGCCTGTCGAACCGCGTCCGCCCGCCCTTCGACAGGCTCAGGGCGAACGGGAAACGTCAGAACAAGTGGCGTTTGAGCCCAGCGCCTTACTGTGTTTTTGGCACCGACACATCGCCCGTCGCTTTGCCTGAAATCACCGACACCGCACCGGTATCTTTAAGCCATAACCGTGCGCCGGATTTACTCTGCCACGGGCTATCTGCGCCGCTGGCACCCAGCACGGCATCCAGCGTGCCGTCGCCATTTACGTCCCCCGTAGCCACGGCTTTACCCAGCAGATCACCCTTCGTTTGACCGATGACCTGCCACAGCGAGCTGCCCTCTGTTTCTTCTGCTATTTGCGCGCCCAGCAGCGCCTGCACCATGCCCACATCCGCCACAACTTTGCCCATTGCATCGCGCAGGTCATGGCCATAAGAGCTAATCAGCAAACCGGTTTTTTTGGCACCATTGGGATCACTGTTCGTGCTGCCAAGATTAGCGATGGCCGCCCCCAAATAATCCCCAGCGATTTTTCCACGATACGCGTGACAGTTAGGAGCATCGCTAAAATTGCCCTGCCCAAAACACACTTTCACCATGCCGGCATCCGCAGCCAACACCACGCCGTTGCCGGTTGGATCAAAGTAATCGGCTTTGGGTGCGCCAATGGCAAAGTCAGCCACATCCAACAAGTGACTGGGGTCTTTCGGATCAACCACCTGCGTACCGCCGATATCGTCAAGCGCCGAAACGCTACTGCCCAACTGGTCGCCGGCGTTATCGCCCGCAATCGAGGGCAGCCAGAGCACCATCGAACGGTACACCGATATGGGAAAAGCACGACCCACGTCTTTTGCGCCTTTTTTGTCCGATTGCGGCGCGCCAACCAGTACGTCGCCCAGGCCGTCACCATCGACATCACCGATGCCCGCAACCGACCAGCCAAAATGGTCGCCCGCGTGTGCGCCTACTTTATCCTCGGTATAACCGAGGTTCGCGTAAGACAAGGTCGCAACCGGCGTACTGCTGTTGGCGTTAAAAACATAGGCGGCACCGGCATCGAGCCATTTTTTATAGCCACGTTTACCTTTCTCACCAGTAACCACATCGGCATAGGGCGCGCCCACCACAATGTCGCCGTTACCGTTACCGTTACCGACCAGATCGTTTATGCCATCCACCGACCAGCCGAAATGATCGCCCTGCGCCGCCCCGTAAAAACTGTGCAGCGGGATAAGTTTGTCGCCAGCTTCATTTCTTTTTGCAAAAGAGTAGGCCTCGGCGGCACCCGCGCCTGCCATGCGCCGCTCAAGCCCATTGCGCCCAGGTGCACCGACAACCAAATCCGCAATGCCGTCGCCATCCAAGTCACCTGTTGCCGCAACAGAATAACCGAACATCTCATGCGGCTGGCTACCCGTGCGTATCCATAGCCAGTGGCCGGTCGCGCCAGACACCACAACCACAAGGCCGACATCCGGATAACGCCGACCCTTCTGACGCAAAGCATAGTGCGGCATGCCGATGAGGGTGTCGGCAAAACCGTCTCCATCAAAATCGGCACTGCTCACGGCAGAACCAGCCATCGCCAAGGTCATATCAAAACCCGAAGTAGCAACACCGCCAAAGCGCGTAAAACCCAGCCAGTTCGCATCATTGGGGAAAGGGTCGCCACCGCCAAAATCCGTCACGTCATCAGGGTTTTTCTCATTGGCACGAACAACAACACCGTCTTTGATCCCGTCGCCGTCGCTATCGGCGTTAAATGGATTAGTGCCTCTACGGTATTCCTCGCCATTATTCAAGCCATCTTGATCGACATCGTCACCGGCATCGTTAATCCCCACATTCAATTCATGCTGCGCACTATTGGGGTCTTGGCCGGGCAATCGACCCACTTGCGCACGCTCCCAGTTGTCATCCATGTGGTCGCCGTCCACATCCACAAAAGGCAATGCTGATGTTTTTGCACCAAGGCAATACACGCCCACTGCATTAAAAGCCTTGTTCACGACATTGATGTCTGTGGCAATGTAGGTGCCGGTTTTATCATTGCGTATACGGTCAGCAGTGGCATCCACAACACCGCATGCAGCATCGTTGTAATCCGATAATTCCGACCAATAATTGACATTCGCGTCATAAAACACCTTGAATGCTTTTTCAGGATTCCAGCCCGAGCTGGTGGCGATCAGATAAAAAACGCGGTTAAACACGCCGCTGCTGTTATGCACGTCCAGCATCAGGTAAAACTGGGCGGCATGGTCGATGGAAAAACCATCGCGACTAGGTTTAGCAAAGTAACGCATCGCGACTTTGCCTTTGGCTTTCGTCAACTCCGCGCCTACAAGCCAATCCACGCGCTTGTTTGCACTGAAAAAATATTCCGCCGCTTCACCCGCCATGTCGGAAAAAGCCTCGTTAATGCCGCCGGATTGCCCTTCGTAAATCAAGCCAGAATTTTGCTCCGTCACCCCGTGCGAGATTTCATGCGCCACCACATTCAGTGAAGTGGAGAACGGATAAAACTGTTTTCTGCCATCGCCAAAGTTGGCGTATCCGCCGTCCCAAAAAGCGTTTTCTAAACCCGAGTCATAATGGACGCGCAACACCATGTTGCCTTCGAGTGGCTGGCGGTCAAACAGCTTTTTGTACATCTTTTCCGTCACTGTGCCGAAAAAATGCGCGTCGTTGATGGGGGCGACACCACCATTAACACCAATATAAGTATTGCGATTCGCGGGGTTGCGCGAACCGCAGTCATACACAAAAGCCGTGCGAGGAACAGGAACGTAACCCGTCGCGGTGGGGTTGGTTTCGCGGGTATGGTTTGCGTTCACGGTCACCACCGAGCCGCTTGTCATGGAGCAGACGCCACCCACTTTTTCAACATCCCAAAACGGGTGCAGCGGGCTGCCGTCATACTCATAAATACCTGTTTTTTCGTTGCCGCCAGGCCCTGTGCCTTTCTCGTAGGCCATGCCGTCCCACTGTTTAAGCACCGCGCCGCTATCGGCATCCAGAATCAAAAACGGACGCACTGCTTGCGCCTTCGGTGCTTCAACCACATAACTGATGGAATAGGCATCGCGCGCTTTGCCTTTATCAACGTAAATGACCAGCGCGATTTTTTCATTGCGGAATTTTTTGTGCGAAAAAGCGCGAGTAGCGGGCGTTTTGGCGCGCAGATAAACATCGGCTCGTGCTTTAGCGCGCTGCATGGCAGCCGCTGGCGACAAAACCTGCGTTTGCGAGTCTTGCGGGCTCAACGATGCCTCCAACGCCGCCACTGATTTGCCGCTCAACGACAGTAGCTGGCCGCCCGCATCACTGTGAACGAACACCTGCTCGCCAAATACCGGCACGCCAGCATAATGCTGACGATAACGACTGTGGCGCATTCCGTTTTGGTCGACGCTTTTACTTAACGGCTGAAGACTGTTGTGGCTCCCCAATTGCAGCGCATCGCGCAAGCGTGTTTCAAAAGCAGCGCCACCGGCTTGTTTGCCCATTGCAAAAGCGGTTCGGCCCTGCGGCGCAGACTGCATGGCCTGCAACACAGCGGGGTCGACACTGCGCAAATCTTGTTTTTCCGCGGCCAACAACGAAAAAGGGATTAACAACAACACAAGGGGAAAAAGAGCTTTCATTGACGTGAAGGCGAAACGCAATCTTGGCGCAGTCATTGTAAAAATCCTTTGTTTTATTTGTGATAATTTTTGTCGTCTTATGGCGAAACACGCCCGCTAAAGAGCAGAGGCAAACTGCGCACCACCCAACATCCCTGCCGAGCGGATTATGTAAGCAAAGTACCGGTGCCGCAATGCGCTTGTGTGGGCAACGCGACAAAAACCCACACCGTCCAACAAGGCCGATGCTAAAGTGGGCAGCATCCCATTAAAATAACGCAAGAGAAGCCTATGTTTGTTTCACGCACATTTAATAGTCTGTTAGCGCTGTATTTTGTCCTGTTTACGGTGCTGGCCTTTAACCCTTATGAGCGCGGCACATGGCTTGCAGAAAATCTTACTGTATGGATTCTGGTTGGCACGCTGCTGGTTCTGCGTGCGCGCGATGTGGTATTTTCCAGCACCGCCTATTGCTTGACGTTTGTGCTAATTTTTTTGCACACCCTTGGCGGCCATTACACTTTCGCTCTAGTGCCCTTCGACTTTGTGACGAACTTGTTTGGCTTTGAGCGCAATCATTTTGACCGCGTAGCGCATTTTTCGGTTGGTTTTTATGCGTTTGCGATAGCCGAATGGTTGGATAGGCGCAAGTTAGTTGCCAACCGCTTTATCTTGTTCACCTATCCTGTTGCCGTGATTGCCAGCATCGCGGCTCTGTATGAAATCATTGAATGGATTTATGCCGTTTCATCAGACCCCAATGCAGGCGATGCGTTTTTAGGCAGCCAAGGCGATGTATGGGATGCGCAAAAAGACATGCTGGCCGATAGTTTGGGCGCGCTATTTGCGACCTCGCTGTATTTTGTTATGCGCAAACCAAAAACCAGCAACAGCCACTAATCACCCAATTTCTCAAGACAATAGCCCCCAAAAGAACCTCAAAATGAGTGCCCTATGAGCAGCTACAACGCCGAATCCATTGAAGTTCTCACCGGCCTCGACCCCGTGCGCAAACGGCCTGGCATGTACACAGACACCACGCGCCCGAACCATCTGGCGCAGGAAATTATCGACAACGCGGTCGACGAAGCACTGGCCGGTTATGCCAAACAGATTGACGTGATTCTCTACAAAGACGGCTCGCTATCCTGCAACGACGACGGGCGCGGCATGCCGGTAGACATGCACCCAGAGCAAAAAAAAACCGGCGTGGAAGTGATTCTCACCACACTGCACGCGGGTGGAAAATTCTCCAACAAAAACTACCAATTTTCAGGCGGGCTGCACGGTGTGGGCGTGTCGGTGGTTAACGCTCTCTCTACCCAACTAGACGTGTTTATCAAACGCGACGGTCAACAATACCGCATGACGTTCAAAGATGGCTACACCGCCAGCGCATTGGACGCGCTGGGTTCCGTGCCGAAAAAACAAACCGGCTCTATGGTGCGGTTTTGGCCGGATGCAAAATATTTCGACTCAGTAAAATTTTCCGTGCCACGCCTGCGTCACGTTCTACGCGCCAAAGCCGTTTTATGCTCCGGCCTGCGCGTAACCTTTCTGGACGAAACCAGCGGCGAGCGTGACGAATGGTTTTACGAAAACGGCCTGCCGGATTATCTGGCCGGCGCGTGCGTCGGTTGGGATTTACTGCCCGCCACCCCGTTCATCGGCCACTTTGCCGCCACCTCCGAGGCGGTGGATTGGGCGGTGCTGTGGCTGCCGGAGGGCGGTGATTTACTGACCGAATCTTACGTTAACTTAATTCCCACATCGCAAGGCGGCACGCACGTCAACGGCTTGCGCACGGGGCTTTTGGAGGCGCTGCGCGAATTCTGTGAGTTTCGCAACCTGCTGCCACGCGGCATCAAATTGGCACCGGAAGATTTATGGGAACGCTGCGCGTATGTGCTGTCATGCAAGATGGCCGACCCGCAATTTTCTGGCCAAACCAAAGAGCGATTGTCGTCGCGGCAGGCGGCGGCTTTTGTATCAGGCGTCGCCAAAGATGCATTTAGCTTGTGGCTCAACCAGCACATAGAAGATGCGGAAAAGCTCGCGCAATATTGCATCAACAACGCCGGCAAACGTCTGCGTGCCGGCAAAAAAATCGAACGCAAAAAAATCACCCAAGGCCCTGCGCTGCCCGGAAAATTAGCCGACTGTTCCGGCAGCGATATCGCACGCTCTGAATTGTTTTTGGTGGAAGGCGACTCAGCAGGCGGTTCGGCCAAACAGGCACGCGACCGCGTGTTTCAAGCCATCATGCCGCTGCGCGGGAAAATCCTGAACACGTGGGAGGTGGAAGGCGACACAGTTTTGGCCAGCGAGGAAGTCCACAACATCGCCATCGCCTTGGGCGTTGATCCTGGCTCCAGCGACATCAGCGGGCTGCGCTACCACAAAATCTGTATTTTGGCGGATGCCGATTCCGACGGCCTGCACATAGCCACCCTGCTGTGCGCGCTGTTTTTGCGCCATTTCCGGCCGTTAGTGGCGGCAGGCCACGTGTTTGTCGCCATGCCGCCTTTGTATCGCATCGACATCGGCAAAGACGTGTTTTACGCGCTGGATGAAAGTGAAAAAGCAGGCATTCTCGACCGCATTACCGCCGAAGGAAAACGCGCAAAACCCAATGTGCAGCGTTTTAAAGGCTTGGGCGAAATGAACCCGCTGCAACTGCGTGAAACCGTGATGAACCCCGACACGCGCCGCTTGGTGCAACTGACCATCAGCGCGGGCGATAGCAGTATTGAGACGCTCGACATGTTGCTGGCCAAAAAACGCGCCGGCGACAGAAAAGACTGGCTAGAAAGCAAAGGCAATCTGGCGCAAGGGCTATAACCGGCGGCATAAATCCACAAAAGCGTCCAACCTGCCCGCCGCATATACACTGGTTTTTCGGCAGGCGACGCTTTCGTTGAGGAGGCGCGCGTTGTTTTATGTTATGCGCCCCCCTCGTGTCGTGGTGCGTTTGTTACTGTTGTTGCTTCAATGAATATTGTTGTAGCGCATCCAGTGCAGTGCCGGCCGCTTGATTGCGTTTTTTAGTATACAGTTCTCGCAGTTTAGCTTCAGCTTTTCCCCCCGTCGGATCATGCTTGGACAGAGCCAACAGTACATTAATAGCGTTCTGACTTCCCAACTCGGCTGCCCTGCCCCAAAAATAGATGGCCCTAAGTACGTCCCCGTTACCAGCTAGTTTTTGGCCGGTCCGGAATTTGCTCTTCGCCTGTACAACGGGATCACTCATATGGGTTTTTAACGCTTTGTGCGTTGAGTTATCGAAGGCGCGACGCTCTTGCGCTTGCTGCTTCTCAAACGCTGCACGTTCTCGTTTTTGCTGTTGCCGGAATTTATCGACTCCACCCTTTAGTTCTTCCCGGTAGAACTTATTCTTCTCTTGGCGTTGAAAATCCCACTTGATAAGCGCCCCTTCAAAACCGCCCTCCAAAAGGGCAAAGCCAGAAACGCTATAAAACAACAGAACCAGCAGTAATGCTGCATTTTTTCGCATAAAACACTCCAAAGTTATGAGTAAGGAGGTTAATAGACTGATTCAAAGCGAATTTGTTCCAGGGGCGTATGTCCGGCATTTGTCGCGTTACTATCGGTAACGGCTGTGTTGTGTGTTCGCTAAAATTAAAATGAACATGAGACCGTCGTATTGCCTGCTTTAAAAACCCACGAGTAAAAAACCGATGACACTTCCCCTATTTGGCAGCACCGATTTTGGCGACATCGAGCAACGCTCTTTAGCGCTATTCACCGAGGAGGCCTACCTCAACTATTCCATGTACGTGATTCTCGACCGCGCCCTGCCGCACATTGGTGACGGCTTAAAACCTGTGCAGCGGCGCATTATTTACGCGATGAGCGAGCTGGGCTTGAAAGCGGGCAACAAATACAAAAAATCGGCGCGCACCATTGGCGATGTAATCGGCAAATTCCACCCGCACGGCGACAGCGCGGCCTACGAGGCGATGGTGCTGATGGCGCAACCGTTTTCCTTTCGCTACCCGCTGATTGACGGGCAGGGCAACTGGGGCTCGCCGGATGACCCGAAATCCTTCGCCGCCATGCGTTACACCGAATCCAAACTCACGGCCTTTGCCGATGCGCTGTTGGCCGAACTAGAACAAGGCACGGTGGATTGGACACCCAATTTCGACGGCACGCTGGATGAGCCCGCCGTGCTGCCGGCGCGTTTGCCGGCGCTGCTGTTAAACGGCACCACCGGCATTGCGGTGGGCATGGCCACCGACGTGCCGCCGCACAACGTGCGCGAAGTCATCGACGCGTGCGTATTCCTGCTAGAAAACCCCGCTGCCAGCGCGCAGGAGCTATGCCAGTTTATTCAAGCACCCGACTACCCCACGGAAGCGGAAATCATCACGCCGCGCAGCGAAATGTTGGCGATGTACAGCAGTGGGCGCGGCAGCATCAAAATGCGCGCGGTGTGGAAAGTGGAAGACGGTGACATTGTGATTACCGCCCTGCCGCATCAAGTCTCGGGCGCGAAAATTCTGGAGCAGATTGCCGCGCAAATGCAGGCCAAAAAATTGCCGCTGGTGGAAGATTTACGCGACGAATCCGATCATGAAAACCCCACGCGCTTAGTGATTATGCCGCGCTCAAAACGCATAGATGTCGACGCGCTAATGAGCCATTTATGCGCCACGACCGACTTGCAAAAAAACTACCGCGTCAACATGAACGTGATCGGTATCGACGGCAAACCGGCGGTCAAAAACTTGCTGGAAATCCTCAGCGAATGGCTGGTGTTTCGCACGCAAACGGTACGCAGACGCTTGTCTTATCGGCTGGAAAAAGTTGAACTGCGCTTGCACTTATTAGAGGGCTTGTTAATTGCCTTTCTCAATCTGGATGAAGTCATTCACCTCATCCGCACCGAAGACGAACCTAAAGCCGTTTTGATGGCGCGCTTTGCTTTGAGTGAAACACAAGCCGACTATATTCTGGACACAAAATTGCGCCAATTGGCGCGCTTAGAAGAAATGAAAATTCGCGGCGAGCAAAGCGACTTGGCCAAAGAACGCGATGGCTTGCAGGCACTACTGGCTTCCGAGCGCAAATTAAAAATTTTGCTGCGCAATGAGTTGCTGGAAGCGGCGGTTAAACACGGCGATGCACGCCGCTCGCCTTTGGTTGAGCGCGCAGAAGCCGCCGCATTTTCTGAAACCGAATTACTCAGTGCCGAACCAATTACTGTGGTGTTGTCCGATAAGGGCTGGATACGCGCCGCCAAAGGTCACGACCTTGACCCCGCTACGCTCAGTTATAAAGCGGGCGATAACTTCTTAATGGCTGCGCGTGGGCGCAGCAACCAACCTGTTTTTTTGCTCGACGATAGCGGCCGCAGTTACACGCAAGCGGCGCACACGCTGCCGTCTGCACGCGGGCAGGGCGAGCCGCTCACCGGCAAACTAAGCCCACCAGCAGGTGCCAATTTCATCGCGGTTTTAATGGGCGACGACAGCGAACGCCTGCTGCTGGCCACCGATGCCGGCTACGGTTTTATTGCCAAAATTGGCGACTTGAACAGTAAAAATCGCGCTGGCAAAACGCTGTTATCCGTGCCAGAAAAAGCACAGGTTTTACCGCCGGTACGCATACGCGACTTCGAACATGATTTGCTCGCCGCCATCAGCAACGACGGGCGACTGCTTGTATTTCCGCTATCCGATTTACCGGAACTGGCTAAAGGCAAAGGCAATAAAATCATGGCGATTCCCACAACACGCCTGCACGCACGCGAAGAGTTTATGGCCTTTGTGACGGCCGTTTCACCCAACCAGCAACTGGTGATTTATGCAGGAAAGCGTCACACCGTCATTGCCAGCAGCGACTTTGACGATTACCGCAGCAAACGCGGCCATCGTGGCCATAAATTACCGCGCGGCTTTCAGCAGGTGGATAAAATCGAGGTGCGCGACAAGTAACGCTCATAAAATAATGCCTTTTAAATCATGCTATTAGACTGGGCAAGTCTTTTGCGCGTTATCCCTTTCGTGTCATTATCGCGCTCTTTTTTATTCGCCATAATGTCGCTAGTGGAAAATAATGGGCGGCAAGCAGTGCACTATTGGCTTGAGCCGGCAGCTAATCAAAATTACGCGCCTGCGCTAGAAGCATTGGCGCAACGGCGGTATCGCGATTCCCACGCATCGAGACGACGCAGAAGCAAGAAAGCAGGCGAAAAAAGCCAGTATACGAACAAAAATCTACACCAGAACGCAGATATAAAACGCGCTCACCTCTCTCAACACGAACGGCTCTGCGCAAGATTGAAAAGCGAAGCCAAGCTCTTGCGGTTGTTCCACAGAGGCAATCTCACTACAGTGCCGCCGGAGTTTCTCTTTAAACCCTGAGGTACCACCGTGTTTTCCCAATTTGCCCTGCATGAACGCCTGCTCAAAGCCGTGGCCGCGCTGAACTTTAGCGAGCCGACTCCCGTGCAGGTGGCGGCAATCCCTCCCGCGTTGCTGGGGCGCGATTTGCGCGTAACCGCCCGTACCGGCAGCGGCAAAACGGCGGCCTTCGTGCTGCCGATGTTACACAGGCTGATGCAAAACCAAACCCCACGCAGCGGTATTCGCGCCTTGATTTTGCTGCCCACACGCGAGCTGGCACAACAAACGCTCAAACAAGTGCAGGTTTTTGCCGCGTTTACTTTCCTCAAAGGCGAACTGGTCACCGGCGGCGAAGACTTCAAAAAGCAGGCGGCGATGCTGCGCAAATGCCCAGATGTGCTGATTGCCACGCCAGGCCGTCTGCTGGAGCATCTTGAGACGGGCCATCTCGATTTGAGCGAAGTGGAGATTTTGGTGCTGGACGAGGCTGACCGGATGCTCGACATGGGTTTTGCCGAAAAAGTGCAGCAACTGGTGGCCGAATGCAGCAGTGAACGTCAAACGCTCTTGTTTTCCGCGACCACTGGCGGCGCAGCATTGCGCACAATGGTGGCGACCGTGCTGCACAATCCGCAACACATTCAAACCAACCGTGTGAGCGAGCTGAACGAAGGCACGCGCTTGCAAATCATCACCGTGGACGACGTTCCGCATAAAGAAAAAATCACCGCTTGGTTGCTGGCCAACGAGCCGTATCAAAAAGCGATTGTGTTCACCAACACCCGCTTACAGGCCGACCGCCTCGGTGGCGTGCTGGTGGCCGCCAATCAAAAAGCCTTTGTTTTGCACGGGGATAAAGACCAGAAAATCCGCAAGCTGGCGATAGACCGTTTCAAACGCGGCGAAATTAAAGCCTTGGTGGCAACCGATGTGGCTGCGCGTGGGCTAGATGTCGAGGGGCTGGACTTGGTGATTAACTTCGACCTGCCGCACAGCGGCGATGAATACGTGCACCGCGTGGGTCGCACGGGGCGCGCGGGCGGCGTGGGCGGCGTGGGGCTGGCGATTACGCTTATCGGCCATAACGACTGGAATTTGATGTCCAGCATTGAACGTTATCTCAAACAGCAGTTTGAACGGCGTGTTATCAAAGAGCTGAAAGGCAGCTATGCCGGCCCCAAAAAACTCAAAGCGTCTGGCAAAGCGGCGGGCAAAAAGAAAAAGCCCGAAGACAAAAAAACAACAGTAAAAAAAGCAAAAAACAATAAAAAAGGGGCAGCGAAAGCGACCCCCGAAAAACTTATCGCCAAAGCCCCTAAAAATGCGGCGGCTCTACGTGATGGCTCTGCGCCATTAAAACGCAGAGCCAAGCAGCCGACCTGACTAGAACGGCCTCTAATGTATATTCTCACACTTCATGGTGCCTAAAATACTCAAAATCAGCGCATTGTAGACGGCGGATGGCGAGTCGGCTTGACTGTAGATCGTGTGAATAAGACCCTCCTGCGCCTGTTTATCCTCCTGCGCGGGCTGCACCTGCAGTTTAGCAATAGAAGCCTCCGCCTCCGCTATCTTGGCCTCCAATTGTGGCAGATCATACTGCAGCCAATTGCTCGTTATCCGCGACTTATCACCCTCGCTTTGTGCTGCACTTAGCTTTTTTGTGTATGTTTGCTCTGCTTGCGACTTTCGTGTGTTTAGCGCAGCCAGCTTTTTCTGCAAAGCTCCTTTCTCCCGTTCAATGTTAGCCACCTGCTGCTCCTGAAGCTCCACAGCCGCCGCATCAGCAAGCCATAATTCCATACGCAAAAGCTCTTGTGTTTGCGGAATGTTGGGATGAGCCGCCTGGATGCGCGCCTCTACCACGCCCCTGTAGCTCGTCACGCCAGAAAGCAGAAACCCCGTGGCCGGTGCTGGCATATTTTCAGCCACCGCTAAAAGTTCGTGTTTCACCTGATCAAAGAGTTTTAGCACGGCATGGGGGTGCTGCAAAGCAAAAAGACGGCTGATTTTCCGCGTAATTTCAGGAACTTGTGCATCATGCGTGTGCGGGCTGCCAAAATAATAAAACCATTTCGCATGGGCAGGATTGGAAAAACCCGCCTGCATGATGGCCTGTAGTGCTGCCTTTTCTTGTTTGATAAGCGCCTCGGGGGAAATGATGCTTAAGGTATGGAAACCGATGCCCAGCAGGCGGTGATCCGCACTAGCACCGTTAGTCGCATCGAATGGCGAGGTGGGTTGCGGCACCGTAATACGGATGCCGTGCTCGTTTTTTTCTGTTTGAAAAACAAGCTCTATATCCTGCTTGCCTATATTGCTCAAACGAAAAGTCTGTGTTCGATTACCCACGCTCACAACAATGTCTTTGTCCACATTGTTTACATAAGGTGCCACACTCAAACGCAGCACAAAATGTTTAGGCAGGGCATTAACAAACACAAGCTCA
>JAYVJM010000071.1:0-18091 GCA_043769275.1 Cellvibrionales bacterium
CGTGTTGTTGCATATCAAAAAGGGTAGCGGCAAGACGGAAGCAGCAGCATTATTTTCTGTTGGACGCAGCACGATCTATAAATGGCTATCTGAACCGGATGATCATCAACCCAGCAAACCGGGCCCAAAAGACAGCCGAAACTTCAAGCGTTGTGCCTTGCGTCAATTGCTGGAAGCTAATCCTAACATGCTGCAAAAAGAGTTGGCCGCGCATCTCAATGTGAGCGTAAATACTGTCTCGCGAGCGTTAATGCGAATGGGGATGGTGCGTAAAAAAAGACTTTGCGTTATCAGCAAAGTCTCGCGCATGAAGACAGGCGGCGGCATTACCTGAAAAAATACTGCAAAACAGTACAAAGCCAAACGCCCTATGTTTTCCTAGATGAAACAGGGTTTGAGTCGAGTACTGAAAGGCAATACGCATGGGCGATGCCCGGCAAGCGGGTGTTGGGTTATGTTGATGGTAACAAACGTAAACGCACCAGCTTGATTGGTGCTTACCGTGATCGTCGGCTGATTGCTCCGTGGCTGTTTGAGGGAACCTGCAATGCAGCCGTATTTAACACGTGGCTGGAGAAAGAACTGCTGCCAATTTTAGTGCCAGGAACCGTTATTATCCTTGACCATGCTGCCTTCCATAAAACCAAAAGCACGCTCGACATCATTGCAAAAAGTAAATGCCAGTTACTGTTTCTGCCACCTTATTCTCCGCCTCTTAATCCTATTGAAAAACTCTGGGCTAATCTCAAGCGTTTTTGGAGAAACCGCGTAAATATGACATTGGATGAAATGATTGTTTCGTATGCTTGTTTGTGTGATTAACCATAGATTAGGCGTGTTCATAATTCAGACGATAACGTTGGCAGTTGCCTGAAGGTTTGGTGTCCAGAATTGACAGCACATGTCATTCCTGTTTAGTTGTTATTGGCAATACAACGCAGATAGGTCGATACCCCCCCATTTCCTGTCTTGATTAGCAAGATTATTTAGCAAGCCTGTTGGATCGGCATCCGGCTTACTTGTAGCTGTTAAAATGCGTGTTTCTTGACTCACTTAAGCCGGTCGTGCATGTCGCAAAATCTTAACAATCGGCAAACGGAGCAAAAGCTGGAGCAGCTCAACGAGGCGCTCTTCAGCGGCACGTTCCTGCAAGTGCGGCCCATGTTGAATAGTTTGTCTGCGCCCAATATCGCGACACTGATTGAGTCCAGCCCACCCAAAAACCGCAGCGTTATCTGGCAATTGATTGATAAAGACCGCGAGGGCGAGATACTGTCGTGGTTGATTGATGACATCAAAGCCCAGTTTTTGCGGGGGATTGGCACCGACAGGCTGGTGGCAATGGCCGATGAGCTTGACGATGACGATATCGCCGACATTCTTCAGCACCTGCCGGACGCGGTGATTGAGGAAGTGTTGTCGTCGATGAGCGAACAGGATCGCCATCGCGTAGAGCAAATACTCTCCTACGATGAGGATACCGCCGGTGGTTTGATGAACACAGATACCATCACCATTCATCCGCGTGTGACGCTGGATGTGGTGTTGCGTTACTTGCGTATGCACAAAGAGCTTCCGCCAGCCACGGATTGTGTGTTTGTGGTGAATAACGACGATCAACTCGTCGGCCTTTTGCCGATCAGCAAAATCCTAACAACCGACCCGAATGTTAGCGTGCGTGAAGTGATGATCAGCGATTTGAGGCCTATTTCCGCCACCATGCCTGCACGTGAAGTGGCGCACCTGTTTGAGCGTTATGACTGGATTACTGCGCCGGTGGTGGATGATAAAGGCAAACTGCTGGGGCGAATTACAGTTGATGATGTTATTGATGTCATTATCGAAAAGGCCGATCAATCGCTATTGAATATGGCGGGCTTGACCGAAGCAGATGATATTTTTGTGCCGACACTGAAAGCAGCGCCGCACCGTGCTGTGTGGTTGGGCATTAATTTATTGACTGCGCTGATGGCATCTTTTGTTGTTGGCTTGTTTGAGCATACTATCCAGAAAGTGGTGGCGCTGGCCGTGTTGATGCCATTGGTTGCTAGTATGGGCGGCATTGCTGGCACGCAAACGCTGACGATTGTGATTCGCGGCCTCGCCTTAGGACAAATTAGTCGCCACAACGCTGCTTGGTTGGTGCATCGTGAGGTTTTGGTGGGGCTGTTTAACGGCGTGTTGTGGGCGCTGGTGGTTGGTGTGATTGCGTACGCTTGGTTTGATGATGTGAAGTTGGGGGTCATTATTGCTGCCGCCATGGTGATCAACTTGCTGGTCGCGGCACTGGCGGGTGCGCTGCTGCCGCTGGCAATGAGGCGAATGAATATAGACCCCGCATTAGCGGGCGGTGTGGTGCTCACCACATTTACGGATTGTATGGGCTTTTTTGCATTCCTTGGTCTTGCTACGTGGTTCTATTCATGAAAAAAGAAAAACCTTGGGAATACGAAAAATCCAGTAAATCGCAGCAAAAGCGCGATATGCAAGCTCTACAAAATTTGGGCGAGCGGCTGTCTCAATTACGTGCAGATCAATTGCGAGCGATGAATGCTGATGGCGGTGTGCTGGAGGATCGTTTGCTGATTACGCTGCTGGAAGCGCAGAAAATGAGCCAGCGGGAAGCGCGTCGTCGTCACTTGCAACTGGTCGGAAAACTGTTGCGCGGCGCGGCAGATATCGAAGGCATTCAGGCTGCTTACGAGGCTACGCAAGCTGGCAGCCAAGCAGCACGGCGCGCCCTGCATGAACTGGAGTTTTGGCGCGAGCGTTTACTGGCCGAGGGCGACGAAGCAATAGGCGAGGCGCTGTTGGTGTTTGTGGGCGCGGAAAGCTCGCATTTGCGACAGTTGGTTCGTGATGCAAAGCAAGAGCTTTCGCAGCACAAGCCGCCCACTTCTACACGCAAGTTGTTTCAGTACATCAAGGGATTTCAGGTGAACTCATCGGCCTCTGCGGAATAAGAAAGGTCATGGCATGCCATGCAAAGAGCAACAGGAAAGCCATTATTAAAATGGTGGAAACATAAAATTGTCTACAAGTATGTAATTTTTTACTGTAAGCATATAACGGGAAATGCACACGAAAAGATCGTGATACAAGCTAGATAGAACGGGGTCTTCCCGTGCAAGCACGGGCAACACGCTCGAATAGTCTCCTGCAAAATTATTTTCTATTTGCCAGATAAGAATGGGCAACAACTTCTTTGTTGCCTGGAATAGGGGGTTGGCCGAGCCATCGGCCAGCTTTGGACGAATCGCTTCGAAGCGGGTTTTTAGTCGCTCTTTGGTTTTCTGATAGGGGTGACTCTCCGCTGCATCGAGTAGCTTTTTTTTGGCTTCGTCATATGTATTTAATACTGGTGCGTTATTCAACAACTGAAAAATCTCAATGGTGCTCTGAGTTAATTCAGGAAAAGCATCGTCAAAGTCGTAAGGATTCATGTTGTCATCGGACAAAAGCTGTGCAGTGCTTGCCATTACAGCAAAGCTCCGCACTAATACAAGGCCTTCATGGGCCGTAGCTGAATTCTCATCTGTAAAATGCTCAAAGAGTCGCTCGCATATTTTATTTATCAAATCGACAGTTTTCTGATTGCTCTTGACCATGTATGAAGTAATAACATCTGCGCTCTCTGCCAATCCACTTGTTCTCCCTTCCTCATAAGCCACTCGTTGTAGTTTTTTTGATTCTTGTACAGCCTCCGATTGTGCTTCTAGCTCTCGTCCCATTTCAGTCAAGCGTTTATTTTGCTTTGCCAGTGTCTCCTCTAGTTCGTCTGCCAGCTGTTGTTGCTTGTGCAGCTTGTTAGTTTCTGCCGCGAGTGTTTCAAGAAGTTTTGTCTGCTCATTTTCTGTTTCTGACACATAGTCCACGTGTTGCTGCAGTACTTCCTCGTGTTGCTGCAGTGCTTCCTTGTGTCGCTCTTGTCCTTTTTTTAACAAATGTTTCGCTGTTTTAGAACGTTGCGTCAGTTTTGTCTGTAGTTCTTCAGCCCTTTGTTCGGCTTCTGCCACGCGCCCGGTTTGAGTCGTTAGTTGTGCCTGTAGCTGCTGTTCCGTTTGCATTGCCCGTTCCAATTGTGCCGCCAGTTTTGTCTGTAGCTCTTTAGTTTCTTGTTTTGCCTCTGCCGCAAGCTCCTCTTGAGCCGCCAGTTTTGTCTGTAGCTCATTAGCCTTGTGTTCTGCTTTTTCCGCGTGCAGGGTTTTAGTCACTAGTTGTACCTGTAGTTCTCTAGCCTTTTGTTTTGCCTCTGCCACAAGCTCCTTTTGAGCCGCCAATTTTGCCTGTAGCTGCTGTTCCGTTTGCGCTGCCTGTTGCTGTTGTGTCTCCAGTTTTGTCTGTAGTTCTTTAGCCCTTTGTTCTGCCTCTGCCACAAGCTGCTCTTGAACCGTCAGTTTTATCTGTCGCTCATTAGCGTCGTGTTCTGCTTTTTTCGCGTGTTCGGTTTGATTCGCCAGCTTTGTGCTTAGCTCTTGAGTTTTTTGTTCTGCCTCTGCCACGCGCCCGGTTTGAGTCGTCAGTTCTGTCTGTAGTTCTTTAGCCCTTTGTTCTGCCTCTGCCAAAAGCTTATTTTGATTCGCTAGTTCTGTGCTTAGCTCTTCAGTTTTTTGTTCTGTTTTTGTCACGCGCTCGGTTTGAGTCGTTAGTTCTGTCTGTAGCTCATCAGCCCTTTGTGCGGCCTCTGCCACGTGCTCGGTTTGAGTCGTTAGTTTTGCCTGCATCTGTGCCTGCGCTGCCTGTATCTCATCATGCTGCGCAGTTGTGTTACTTAGGTGTTGGTTCAATAGAGCTATTTCTTCTTTTTGTTCATTCAGTGTTGCCTGTAGTTGCTGTTGTGCCATCAGTGCTGCTTGTAGTTCTTCGGTCTTTTGTTCTGCCTTTGCTTCTGCCATGTGCTCTTCTCGAGTCGCCAACTGCATCTCCAGCTCTTTTATCTTTTTCTTCAGGCTTGACGTTCTTTCGTCAAAAACAGCATGTCTAGCTGTGCAAGACCCAGTGCGGGGGAAAATCACCCTGCTGTTTGGCAGAAGGCAGAATGTGGTGGATTTGCTGATTGCGATAAGTGCCTCCCCCCTTCTGCACGCAATAACGTCACCTTGTGCTGCAAGTCGGGCAGGTTGCGCGCGCCGCGCCGGCACCGCTGCTTGATTTTTGAGTGCACGTCTTCCCCTCATGGCGCGTTTCGCGGGTACTGAAGGATGCCGTATCAGCCTGCTTCTTCGATTGACGCAAACTTTGGACAAATCACTTTCTATTTCGACCGATGTTTCAAATTTCGTACAGCCCTTGCGGGCGGATAAGTTCCCTAAGTCGGGACCTGCAGTTTTTCGAGCGCAAAAACTATCGGCGATAGCCTCGTTGCTTAGGGTGGAGGCCGTGACCACAGTCGCAATAAATATTGTCAAATGAGATAGCGGCATAACAAAATCAGTTTTTACCCAATAGGTCTAATCAGGTCAAAAAACCACCAAAAAGTTCCGCTAGTATATAAAAAATTTCAATTTCCTTTGTTAGTTGGGCGATGAAACCAAGTTTGTTGCTGGCTTTATGTTTATACGAAAACGCAGAAAGCTATGTTAGGCGTGGCGCAAAAGAAGGCGGTCATTTTTAACCCTCGCCTAAGGTAGAATGCCGCCCTCTTTGCTAAGCCCCACACAACTTAACCATACAGTGCAAGCTACAAATCAACGGGAGATAAAAATGACTGTAAAAACCCAAAATAAAAAACCTGCGCCACTGGCTGGCTTGCGCGTACTCGATGTGTCCATGCTGGGGCCTGGTGCCACTGCATTGCATTTTGCGGATTTAGGCGCAGACGTAATTAAAATTGAAGCGCCGGGTGGCGATTATGTGCGTGTGATGACGTGGCCTATTGTCGAGGGCGTATCGTTGCTGCACTGGCACATTGCGCGCGGTAAAAAATCAATTGAACTTGATTTGCGCACCGATGAAGGTGTGCAAATTTTTAAAGAATTGGCCAAAGATGCCGATATTGTTATCGAAGCAATGCGCCCGGGTGCATTGGAAAAACGTGGCTTGGGCTACGAAGACTTGAAGAAAATTAATCCAAAAATTGTATTTTGTTGTGTGTCGGGTTACGGCATGACCGGCCCTTACGAAAACATGCCTTCACATGGCGTGGCTTATGATACGTGGGCGGGCTGTATTGAGCCTGCTCGCGACGAAGAAGGCATGGTGTATCTGCCTGCGCACGCTTCGATTGGTATGCATGCAGGCCCGCTGTTTGGCGCGTTTGCCGCGCTGGCGGGCGTGTTGCGTGCGCGTGAAACGGGCGAAGGCTGCATGACGGAAATTGGCCAAAGTGATGGCGCGGCTTATATGGACTGGTATCGCATTGAAAGTTACAAAGCCTACCAGCGCCCGCAATCGGAAGTCACTGGCAATGCAGCGGATGATTTCCGCCGTCGCCCCGTCGGCACGGCAGGCTTGAAAGAAGGTGTTCGTTATCAAGCCTATAAATGCAAAGATGGTTATGTGCTGTTTATGGCTTCTGAGCAGGCGTTTTGGAAAAACTTTTGCCAAGGTGTAAATCGCATGGACATGTTTGAAAAATGGCCGGGCAAAAAGTTGGCCGATCACGCGCCGGGCAATAAAGAAATGCAGCGCGAACTGACGGCGATTTTTAAAACCAAAACCATCAAAGAATGGATGGATTGGGGTGTGGAGGTGAACACGCCGATTGCGCCGGTTTATAACTCTGAAACTGTGATGGAAGACGCGCATTTTAAAGCACGTTTTAAGTGGTACGGACACAAAGAGCACGGCGCAGACATGATGAGTTTCCCTGTACATTTTATTGATGAAGAGCTGCCTGTGCCGAGTAAAGCACCAACACCAGGCCAGCACCGCGATGAAATTCTTAGCCGCTGTTTGGGCTATGACGACAAAAAAGTTGCTGAACTGGAAAGCAAAGGCGCGTTTGGTAAAAGGTCTTGATGATGGCCGGCTTCGTTTTTAGTTTCAAAAATAGGGGCATATTGTCATGCAAAACGGCCAAAACTTGCATCGAATACAGCACTTGCAAAGCGACATTATCCAAAATGTGTGGGCAGCTTTAGCTGAAGATGTTGGTGCTGGCGATATTACCGCGCGCCTTGTTCCGCCTGCCCAAGTAGCGCAGGCGCGTGTGATTACGCGTGAGCGTGCTGTGTTGTGTGGGCGGGCGTGGGTAGATGAGGTCATGAGACAAGTTGACCCGCGTATTGTCGTGCAATGGCACGCAGAGGAAGGTGAGCGTGTTGAAGGTGACCGCACGCTATTAACGCTGGAAGGGCGCGCACGCAGCTTGCTCACAGCCGAACGCACGGCACTTAATTTTTTGCAGTTGTTGTCGGGTACTGCGACAACGTGTCGGCACTACGCTGATGCTGTGGCGGGTACAGGTGTTCGTTTGCTGGATACACGCAAAACGCTTCCTGGTTTGCGTACGGCGCAAAAATATGCGGTGACAATAGGCGGCTGTTTCAATCATCGGATCGGTTTATTCGATGCGTTTTTAATCAAAGAAAACCATATTGCAGCTTGTGGGGGAATCGCTCAGGCCGTGCAGCAAGCGCGCACGCAGGCACCTAATAAGCCGGTGGAGGTGGAAGTCGAAAGTTTTGATGAATTGCAGCAGGCGCTGGCGGCTGCGGCTGATGTCATCATGCTGGACGATTTTCCATTAGATGATATGCGTCATGCTGTAGCAATCACGCAGAAGCGTGCTTTGCTAGAAGCTTCTGGCGGTGTTGATGATGACAATCTTCGTGCTATTGCCGAAACAGGTGTGGATTTCATCTCGATGGGTGCGTTGACAAAACATTGCCGTGCAATTGATTTGTCCATGCGTTTACTTTGAGTTCCGCATGCGTGTTTATTTTTGTTGTCAATAATTTCTGGGTAGTTGGCGGTGCGAAGAAAAACGCTTTTTTTACTCAGTTTGTTGATCTCTTTTTTAGTGCATGGTGCGGTCGCCATGTATTGGCTTGCCACACCTGCGCTTGCGCCGCTAGGCAACTCGGTAGAGGCGATAAGTGTGAGTCTGTTAGCACCTGAGCCGCTTGCTGCTGTCGCCACGTCTGCGCCTGCTGTTGATGTTTCCGCAGTTAAGAAAGCGCGCCTCGCTCCAGTAGAGCAGGAGGCAAAAATCAAAAAGCCCCCGCTAAAAAAAGTAGAGCCGCAAAAAATGCCCAAAATGTTGGCGCCAAAGGTGGCGGCCAGGCCGTCAGCGATATCGCCGACAGCCAAGCCAATAGCCGCTGCCAAGGGTGGTGGGGTGCAAGCGTCGAACGTGGTTTTGCCTGTTGTGGCGGCTGTTTATGAGGCGGCTTATTTGAATAATCCAAAGCCTGCTTATCCGTCGATTGCGCGGCGCTTGAATGAAGAAGGGCGTGTTTTGTTGCGAGTGCATGTGTCTGCGCAGGGTTTGCCTCTTGTTGTAAACGTGCAGGAGTCTTCCGGTTTTTCGCGCTTAGATGAAGCGGCAAGAAAAACAGTGCAGCGCTGGTCTTTTGTGCCGGCCAAGCGTGGCAGTGAAGCTATACCGTCGTGGGTGGACGTTCCCATACAGTTCAGTCTTAATCCATAAACCCTTTATTCTGATTTTTTTATGAGGATAACGCAGTGAACGAAACCAAGCCTTTTACGCTGGATTTTGTCAGCTTCTGGCAGCAAGGCGATGTTGTTTCACATAGCGTGTTGCTGTTGCTGGCGATGATGTCTCTGTGTAGCTGGGCCATTATTATCAATAAAACCGTGCAGATGGCTTGGCTACAGCACGGCGGTGGGCGAGCATTGGCGCGCTTTTGGCGGGCACCGAATTTGGATGTTGGGTTGCAGATGTTGGCGCGCATGCTGCCGTTTCGTTTGTTGGTGGAGCAGGGACATCTTGCTTTATCGCGCTATCACAGTGATCACGAAGGCATACGGGCGCATCTGGACGCGCAGCTCTCGCTGAGTGACTTGGTTACGCGTGGCTTGCGTCAAGGCTTGAATCGAGCAATGGCGGAGCTGGAGCAAGGGCAAACGTTTCTAGCGTCCATAGGTGCTGTTGCGCCGTTTGTCGGATTGTTGGGTACGGTCTGGGGTATTTATCACGCGCTGACTGTGATTGGCGCAAGTGGGCAAGCGAGCCTTGATAAGGTGGCCGGTCCCGTGGGTGAAGCGCTCATCATGACGGCTATTGGGCTGTTTGTTGCGATTCCTGCCGTGCTGGCATACAACGCATTTAACCGTGTGCAGCGTCTGATTGCTTCTGATCTGGACGGTTTTGCGCATGATCTGCATGTGTATTTTACGCTGGGTTCAACCAGCGTCGTCCCTCAAAAACCAGCGGTTAGCAGCAAAATACACGCGAGCGCTAAAGCGGCTGAAGAGGTTGTGCTGTAATGGCTTTTGGCGGGTTTGAGTCAGGCTCATCGCAGCAGCCGATGGCTGAAATCAATATGACCCCGTTTGTGGATGTGATATTGGTGCTGCTTATTATTTTCATCGTTACAACACCGTTAATGACGCAATCTATTAGCGTAAATCTTCCACAAACAGAAGGTTCTGCGACGCAAGAAAAACCAGAAGCCGTGAGTCTTTCTATTGGTGCGCAAGGGCAGATTAGTTTAAATAAGGCCGCCATTGCGGATGCAGAATTAGAAAAAAAACTGAAGGAATTGGCAGAAAAACAACCGCAGCCAGAATTGCGTTTGTTGGCAGATAAAGATGTGCGCTACGCCCGCGTTGCGCAAATTATGGCAATGGTGCGCGAAGCCGGCATTAACAAAATGGGTTTTGTGATGCTGGCGTCTGCAGGTTCTTTAACAGCCGATAAAACCAATAGCCCTTGATCGACGGTCAGCAAAAAATAGACCGTCCTAACAAAGAGCCTGTGGCGCTTGCAGGAACTTGCCGTGTTCTTGCGCATCGAATCCTTTCATTCTCAATATTTAAAGGTGCTTTATGGCGACGCGTGTACGGTTGTACGTTGTGACGATATTTCTGATGGCCTGCAATACCGTGTTAGCGAGCCCAAATGGGGGGGTAGGCTGCTTTGGATTTGATTTTGTGCGGCGCTATCCAAGTCTAAATGATGGAGGGCAGGCCTTTGCATCAACGGTAAATAATGTTTTGCAAGGAAAGGCAGGTATCGGGCGTGTTGATGGGAAGTTAAGCGACAAACAGAAGCGCGCAAAAAAATTCTTTACAAGAATGCTTAAGGGGAAAAACGATGAAGTGAGGTCTTACAAAGACGGTTTGAAGGTGCTGAAGTTGGCTGTCGAATTTGTGCCAGCTTTGGCAAGTCAAAGGAGTAATGAGTTCCAAGACGCATATAATAGCGTGGTGCATGGATCTAGCGCGGCCGAAGCTGAACAGCTTTATTGGTTTGCCTTGATATTCGCTATAGGGCAGGTAGGTGTCGTAGATAAAGATTATAACCTAGCTGCGCAATCACTCCATAGTGCTGCAGCCCGCGGTAATTTCGCCGCTTATAAACTTTTGCGGTTTATGACGCGTCTTCGATAAAATAATTATTGCGAGTCATACAGCGTGTTGAGTCTGGCTGTGGGTGGTTTGCCGAATTTTCAAGAGTTTAGTGGTTGCGATGGTGGTGCTGCGGCTGCGGAAGACATAAGTACTGGCGAGATTCCCCTCGCCGTCTCTACAACTAGAGCTGATGATGTAGACTTAAGCCCCCCTTCAATAATCAAGACACTTTATGCCCCGTACTTTTATCAAAATTTGTGGTATTACGACGATTGAAGACGCGCAAGCGGCCGTAAATGCAGGCGTTGATGCCATTGGTTTCGTGTTTTATGCCAAAAGCCCGCGTTATGTAACCTGTGCTCAGGCGTCTGCTATTGCCCAAGCTATTGGGCCGTTTACTACAACAGTGGGCTTGTTTGTCGATGCCGCCGCCGCTGATATTCAACAGGTTCTGGCCTCTGTGCCTTTGCATTTATTGCAATTTCACGGTGCAGAAACGCCTAGCTTTTGCGCATCTTTTCAGCGCCCGTTCATTAAGGTTCTGCGCATGGCAGAGGATGTCGACGTGCTGGCAGTTGAGCGCGATTACGCAGCGGCTGGCGCTTTGGGTTTGTTGTTAGACAGCTTTAACCCCACAGTCCCAGGCGGCACAGGTGAAACTTTTGCGTGGGAACGTCTATCAAAGGAGCGCAATTTGCCGTTGATTCTGGCAGGAGGCTTGTCCCCTGATAATGTGGGTGCAGCCGTGGCGGCTGTTCGCCCCTACGCGGTTGATGTGAGCAGCGGCGTAGAAAAATCCCCCGGCTGTAAAGATTGGGCTAAAATCGCCGCCTTTGTACGTGCTGTGCGTGCGGCAGACGCGCAGGCGACTTGAAAAAATACGGGAGTAGAAAGTGACCCAAAATAGCCGCTGGAAAACATTTAATTTTGCTGCGTATCCTGATAGACACGGGCATTTCGCGCAATTTGGTGGGCGTTTTGTGTCAGAAACATTGATGGCAGCGGTCAATGAGCTGGAGGTTATTTATGACTCAGCGATTCAAAACCCTGATTTTCATGCTGAGTTTGATCGTGATATGGCGTTTTATGTTGGTCGCCCGTCGCCGCTGTATTTTGCCGAGCGCTGGAGCCGTGAGCTGGGTGGCGCACGCATTTTCCTGAAACGAGAAGATTTGAATCACACGGGTGCGCACAAAATCAATAATACAATTGGCCAAGCGTTGCTTGCTAAATACAGTGGCAAAACCCGTATTATCGCGGAAACGGGAGCAGGTCAGCACGGTGTGGCCACGGCCACGGTGGCCGCGCGATTAGGTATGGAATGCGTGGTGTATATGGGCGCGGAAGATATAAAGCGTCAATCGCTCAATGTCTATCGCATGAAGTTATTAGGTGCAACCGTTGTACCCGTGACCTCTGGTTCACGCACGTTAAAAGATGCGATGAATGAAGCGATGCGCGACTGGGTTACCCATGTCGATAACACCTTTTATATTATCGGCACCGCAGCCGGCCCCCATCCTTATCCGCGTCTTGTGCGTGATTTTCAGTCAATTATTGGCAGAGAAGCGCGTGAGCAGTGTTTGGCGCAAACGGGGAAATTACCTGGTGCGTTGGTGGCTTGTGTGGGTGGCGGCTCCAACGCTATTGGCTTGTTTTATCCCTTTCTCAATGATGAGAATGTGGCTATGTATGGGGTTGAGGCGGGCGGTGATGGTCTTGAAACAGGCCATCATGCCGCGCCATTGTCGATGGGTCGGCCAGGCATTTTGCACGGTAATCGCACGTACTTAATGGATGACGAAAATGGCCAAATTATTGAAACGCATTCCGTGTCTGCTGGCCTTGACTATCCGGGTGTTGGCCCTGAGCATTCGTGGTTAAAAGACATTGGCCGTGCCAATTATGCCTCCATCAATGACAGCGAAGCACTGGGGGCTTTTCGTAAGCTCACGCGCACGGAAGGCATTATGCCTGCATTGGAGTCGAGTCATGCCGTCGCTTACGCTGAAAAACTAGCACCTACCTTGCGAGCGGATGACATTATCATCGTCAACTTGTCGGGTCGTGGTGACAAAGATATACACACCGTTGCCGCGATTGACGGCATTAAAATTTAAGCTGGAGCAGACAGTGAGTCGTATAAAGACGTGTTTGCAAAATTTGCAGTCGCAGAAAAAAACAGCGTTGATCCCTTATATAGTTGCGGGAGATCAAGGCCGTTCAGCCACGTTGGCTACCTTGCACGCGATGGTCGCGGCGGGTGCTGATATTTTGGAATTGGGCGTGCCGTTTTCAGATCCAATGGCTGAGGGTTCTATTATCCAAAAAGCACATGAGCGCGCTTTGGCGTGCGGCATGAGTTTGTGCGATGTGTTGGATTTAGTGCGCGAATTTCGTAGCACGGATGCATATACGCCCATCGTGCTGATGGGTTATGCCAACCCAGTTGAACGCATGGGCTATGCCGCTTTTGCCGATGCAGCCAGCGCGGCCGGTGTAGACGGCTTGCTCACTGTCGATATTCCATCGGAAGAAGCTGCTGATATTAATCAAGAGCTGCAGCGTGTTGGCATCGACAATATTTTTCTGCTGGCTCCCACAACAACTGATGCACGCGCAAAACATATCTGCGAACTGGCAACGGGCTATTTGTATTACGTCTCGCTAAAAGGCGTAACGGGTGCCGGAAATATCGACACAAAAGAAGTTTCTGAAAAGCTGGCGAGTTTTCGCCAGTACACAAAACTGCCTATTTGTGTAGGTTTTGGTATTAAAGATGCCGAATCTGCACGGGCGATTGCACAAGTGGCTGAAGGCGTGGTGATCGGCAGCGTTTTGGTGGCGTGTATGGAAAAAAACAGCGGCAGTTCAGATGCGCTTATCGCGCAATCAGTTGCCGACATTATTGCCGGTATTCGCAAAGTACTATGAGGCTGCATTTAGCAGAAGAATACGTATGAGTTGGCTCGATAAGATTGTTCCCTCTGGTGTACTTTCAGAAAAACGTAAACAAGGTGAAAGCGCAATTCCTGAAGGGGTATGGAAAAAATGCCCGAAATGTGAGGCCGTTTTATATCGCCCTGAATTGGAGCGCTGCTTGGATGTGTGTCCAAAATGCGACCACCATATGCGTATCGGCGCGCGTATACGCATTGACTGGTTTTTGGATAAAGAAGGGCGGGAAGAATTAGCCACTGACGTTGAACCCGTAGATCGCCTTAAGTTTAAAGATGTCAAAAAATACAAAGACCGCTTAACGGCGGCGCAAAAAGAAACGGGTGAACAAGATGCGTTGATAGCCTTTAAAGGCACGCTGAAAACGCTGCCTGTCGTTGTGTGTGCGTTTGAGTTTGCGTTTCACGGTGGCTCTATGGGATATGCCGTGGGTGAAAAATTTACCCGTGCAGCCACACTCGCGCTTCAAGAAAAAATCCCGCTGATTTGTTTTTCCGCCACCGGAGGAGCACGTATGCAAGAAGCCTTGATTTCGCTGATGCAAATGGCAAAAACCAGCGCAGTAATTGAACGCTTAAAAATGCAGAGCGTGCCCTATATTTCTGTGATGACAGACCCTGTCTACGGCGGCGTTTCGGCAAGTCTTGCGTTGTTGGGCGATTTGAATATTGCCGAACCTGGCGCACGCGCAGGCTTTGCCGGCCCTGGGATTATTGAGCAGACTATTCGTCAAAAATTACCCAAAGGCTTTCAGCGCAGCGAGTTTTTATTAGCACACGGTGCAATTGACATGATTGTGCATCGCAAAGAGATGCGCGAAAAGCTGGCGAGTCTTCTCGCTCGACTGACACATCAGGTGCTGCCTGTGGCCGGAACGCTTATTTCAGAGGCAGAAAGCACATGAGTCCACGCTTTGCCGATGTTGATAGCTGGCTGCATTGGCAAGAAACGTTACACCCCAACCTGATTGATTTGGGTCTTGGGCGCGTGGGTGCCGTCGCTCGGTGCTTGTTAAATCCAGCCCTGAAAAAGCCACTGACCATCACTGTGGGCGGCACCAATGGCAAAGGCTCGTGTGTTACTGCTTTAAGTGTTTTGTTGCAGGCATTGGGCAGGTCTGTGGGCAGCTTCACTTCGCCGCATATTCATCGCTACAACGAAAGAATCCGCATCAATAACAAAGATGTGAGCGATGCGGATTTATGTGCCGCGTTTGCAGCCATCGACGCGGCACGCGGTGACATCAGCATTACCTACTTTGAATTCAATGCGCTGGCTGCGCTCTGGTTGTTTGAGCGCGCACAAATTGATGTGCGGGTGTTGGAGGTGGGTTTGGGTGGCCGGCTCGATGCGGTGAATATTGTCGATGCCGATATTGCGGTTATCACCAATATTGCGCTCGATCACATTGAGTGGCTAGGGGATACTAGAGAAAAAATCGGCTTTGAGAAAGCCGGAATTTTACGCGCCCACGGCAAGCTCGTTTATGGCGAAATAGACATGCCTGCCTCTATCCGCACGCAATTACTTGCACTGGAGTGCGAGTGCAGAAAAATGGGCAGTGAGCTTTTTGTGTCGCAAAAAGACGGCCGGCTTGTGTGGCAAGGCAAAGATAAAAACGGCGCTGATTTATATCTGAATATGCTGCAACCTGCTTTGCCTGCGCCGAGTGTGGCCGCTGCGTTGCAGGTGTTGGCATGGCTGGGTTTGTGGGATGAAGTGCTGTTTGCTAAAACGATACCCATGATTTTTTTAGAGGGGCGTTTTGAGCGTGTTCAATACGGTGCGCATCATTATCTTTTTGATGTGGCGCACAATGTGGCTGGAGCACAGTTTGTTGCAGGGCATTTGCAAGAACAAAAAGAAGCGGTGCCTTGTGTTGCCGTTTTTTCTGCGATGGCAGACAAAGACTTAGTCGAGATAGTGCGCTCGCTCAAAGCGATTGTGCGTGTGTGGTGTATTGCGCCACTCACGGGCAATCCGCGTGCAGCCACACTAGCGCAGTTATCAGAGGCTTTGGTGTTGACTGGTGTCGACAGTGAGCATGTTCAAGCCAGTGCGGATATAAGCTCTGCCGTAAGAGAAGCGCAAGGTTTTGTCAAAAACAGCGAAGTTATCCTTGTTTGCGGCTCATTTTTTACCGTGGGTGCAGTAAAAAAGGCGTTATTTGGCGATACAAATTAGTGCTTCACGAGTGATAAAAATTCTGCACGTGTAGCAGGATTTGTTTTCAGTATGCCCAGCATGGCAGATGTGGTCATTATGGAGTTTTGCTTTTCTACGCCGCGCATCATCATGCACATATGCTGTGCTTCAATAATGATCCCAACCCCTTTTGCTTGTGTCACTTCCATCAAGGTAGTGGCAATTTGCGTGGTGAGGTTTTCTTGGATTTGCAAACGGCGAGCAAACATGTCGACGATACGAGCCACTTTAGACAAGCCCAGTACCATGCCATTGGGCAGATAGGCAACGTGGCATTTTCCGATAAAAGGCAGCATGTGGTGTTCGCACATGGAATAAAGCTCGATGTTTTTAACCAATATCATTTCATTGCAGTCTGACTCAAATAAAGCGCCGTTGATAACATCGTCCAGTTTTTGATGGTATCCGCGCGTGAGAAAGTCAAATGCTTTGGCTGCGCGTCGAGGTGTGTCACGCAGGCCGTTTCGATTAGGGTCTTCGCCGATGTGCTTGATGATGCTGGCAAAATAGTTTTGCATGACTTTATCTCCTGCTGTGTGCAGATAAATGTGCGCACTAAGTGCTGCTGGCGAAAAAAAACCAGCATTTACGCTGGTTTCAGGGCTTCATAGGGCTCGGTGAAACTGTCAATTGGTGGAGGTAAGCGGGATCGAACCGCTGACCTCTTGCATGCCATGCAAGCGCTCTCCCAGCTGAGCTATACCCCCAAAAGGAGGCGGCATTCTATGGATCGATCCGTTGACTGTCAATAAAAAATGCGCCTTTCTCTCCAGCAGGGTCGGCACTAATTACTGGGTTTTTATGCCTAACGCCCGATAATCCTTTTCCCATTGTTTGTGTTCTTTTTTCGATACGCCGCCTGCAACTTGCAGGGCTTCGCGCAGGCGCGCGCGCGCTAAATCGGCACCTAGGAGAGCAATCGAATCAAACAGCGGTGGTGATGATGTGGAGCCTGTCAAAGCCACAAAGAGTGGCAGCAGGAAGGGTTTCATCTTGAGATTCATTGCGTCCGACAGTCCTTTGAACGATTCGTATAATGCATCGCGTTGCCAGCTTCGCTGTACGTCCAGTAGCCAGCCGCTGTATTGCAGAATACGGCGCACGGTGTCTGAGTCCATATTTAAGGCATCAAAGTCTGCTCGGCTGATGTCGGGCATGCCGGAGAAAAAAAAGCTGACCAGCGCAGGCAGTTCCGAGAAACGCTCCACACGACTTTGAATCAGCGGAATAATCGGCTTTAAATAGCTTTCGTTTAATGCCCATTGCCCCACGCGGGCGGCAAAGGCATCGGCATCCAGTTCTTCGCGTATCCAGCGCCCGTTGAGCCAGTTGAGTTTTTCAATGTCAAAAACGGGCCCGCCTAGGGTGACATCTTTTAAATTAAAAGACGCAAACATTTCTGCCAGCGTAAATTTTTCTTCTTCGTTAGGCATACACCAGCCCATGCGAGCGAGGTAGTTCAGCAAAGCTTCTGGCAGATACCCCATACGGCGGTAATAGTTGATGCTAGTGGGATTTTTACGTTTGCTGAGTTTGGATTTGTCGGGGTTGCGCAGTAACGGCAAGTGGCAGAGTACGGGTGCTTGCCAGCCAAAATATTGGTACAGCAATAGGTGTTTAGGTGCTGAGTTGATCCATTCTTCACCGCGCAGTACGTGCGTAATTTCCATTAGATGGTCGTCAACTACGTTGGCCAAATGGTAGGTCGGCATCCCATCTGCTTTCACCAGTACTTGCATGTCTACTTGTTGCCAGTCAATAACAATTTTTCCGCGCAAAAAATCATCAAATTCGCACGCGCCCTCTTCAGGGATTTTCATGCGGATAACGTGCGGTTCGCCGGCGGCAAGGCGGCGCGCCACTTCTTCTGCGGATAGCTTTAAACCGCGACCGTCGTATTTTGGCGTTTCGCCGCGTGCTGTTTGCTCGGCGCGCATTTGCTCCAATTCTTCCGCTGTCGCAAAACAATAAAAAGCGTGCTTTTTTTCGATCAGCTCATGCGCATGTTTTGTATAGATGTGCAGGCGTTCGCTTTGGCGATAGGGTGCGTGTTGCCCCCCAACATCAGGGCCTTCATCCCAGTTAAGCCCTAGCCAATGTAGGGAGTCAAAAATCGCTTGCTCAGATTCTGGCGTGCTGCGTGCTTGGTCGGTGTCTTCGATGCGCAATATAAATTGCCCGCCATGCTGGCGGGCAAAACAGAGATTAAATAGAGCGATATAGGCTGTGCCTACGTGTGGGTCACCCGTGGGAGAGGGGGCAATGCGCGTACGTACAATCATAAAAATTCCGCCACGTTAAAATTGGCGGGGATTATAGGGGGTGCAGTGGTCTGTTGCAGAACAAAAAAACGCCTTTTATGCCTTGGATAACAATAGCTTCCCGTACGCCCTGAGCCTGTCGAAGGGTGTGCTTCGACAGGCACAGGGCGAACGGGGGCATCAATTTG
>JAYVJM010000072.1:0-2775 GCA_043769275.1 Cellvibrionales bacterium
TGTTGGATGCTGTATGTGTGCACAATATATGTTGAAAATGGACATGCATTGTTTTGATGACTTGGACCGAGATGACCTGAAGGGATGCATCCAGGGTGGAGTCCATCGCACGGCCGCATACCTGGATGAACGGTTTAGATATGATCATCCATCGAGACCAGAGAACACACCTTCGAGAAGAGCCTCAACAAATTTATTGGTAGAGCGAGGAGTTGAGTGCGGTCCGGCGCTACAGGCGTCGGCAATCCTTAAAATCATTCCGGTCGCCAGCCCGACGACCGGAAATAGTTCTACAAATGCAGTAAAAATACCTCGAAATTACACGGATCTAGTTTATCATCTCCATTCACATAGTTCTCGTCATTTCATGTATCAATATGGGCGCGTACCTGTTGTTCTACATTTTACGATGTCCGTCCTGTTAACAGTTAAGCAGCCGACATCAGATACACAGCCGTAGTACAGATGTCCATCGTATGTGAATGGAAACGAGCATTGTCCCTGATCTACAACAGTACCAGATTCTTATTGCCATTGTTCTCAAAATGGACAAGTCAGGCTGCATAAATCAGTAGACAGGTGTCACGGAACAGTGCGCGAGAACACACACTTTTCATCAGTGTCACGATTTTATTTTTGACTTATCAGAGCATACATAGCATCTGATTTCCCATATTACTTTGAGCGCACACAATTGCTCACAAACGGTCAAATGATCTGAGAAAATTGACCTGGAAAACGCAACGGATTGCGGACAAAACTGCCACATGTAATTTGTCTGAACTTCGATGATTACAGTCCATTGGACGCCCACAAACACAGCCCGAAGTACACCCAGGAATAGATACAGTAGGCGGGCCACCCAGTGATGAACCCCGGAGATTAGTTTTATTTCAGTAAACTGTAACTTGAAACTAGATGTTTGCCTCAACGGCATTCCTCGCAGCCCAGTATGGCCCGTGCAGGTGACGGGACACGTGTTACGTCACGTGTGTTTACTGCGCCACGCTGGCCACACGTCATCTAACCGCACGCACACCTGTGACGTCACTGCACTATCCGGACCGTCTCGTGTTTACCAATAAGAAAGAAGAAAGTAAGAATACCGTTCGGTAGAAAGGGGGCACAACCGCCCGATGCATTGCTGAACATACCGGTAAAAACAAATAAAACACGATCTGCAATAAAAAAGGATAACTCAACTAATGTCAGTTAACTGTAGTTTTTACTTTAACTGGAATATATGATTAGCTGACATAGCTGTCAAGTAATTTTATTTACTGTCTTGTGAATCGATGATTAACCCAATTATCTCACACGTCAGTTTGAGACTTCATGCTGCTAACCTTATTCGTTTCTCTATGGCACCAGTGGTGTTGGTGTGTAAAGACGGGTATAAGTAAGTAAATAAGCAAGTAGCCTTTTATTCAAAATGGACATTCGCCATTACACGGTATATGATAAAACTGGATGCGACAATCTTTCCGAACATCAGAAAAACAAATAAAACACTAAAATATTAAAACACACAGGATAACCCGAGTAGTTTTATTACCCACGTACCCATGACAGCCCTACCTGTAATGACAGCCCTACCTATATGTGTGTTCAAACGTGAATTATTACGATCACTGCCGCTTGTGATGATATACTGATCTTTTATCAGATTTATAATTTAATTTTTTTAAATTAGAGCTATATTTGAAAAATACAAGCATATTACTGTTGAATTGTTACAACTATAATGAAGTACTTTCAGTATGAAATGCCTTTTTGAAAAATGCTATTTTGAAAATAAAAAATAAAATAGTGTTTTCTCACTGATATAAAAATTTTATTTTGAAAATAGTGTTTTAAACCAAACCACACTTAAATTAACAATAATTTTCAACAAACATTGTTCGTGAACGTTGTGTGCGTAAGGCTAACTCAAAATCAATCACCGACACTTCTGCTACCCCGACTGCACCTGACATAATGCGCACCGAAGTCGGAGGCGTACACGAAGAGAGCATTTTCAGTGCATGCATTTGTATGGCGATTTGTGCGCACGCAATTAAAACCATGCAAATAAAACTTGCAAAGACGAATCTTCTTGCGAATGAACACGCGATATGCTACAGCTGAATAGTGAACAACGTTAAACTGAATCAATTATATTGACTGTAATGTTTACTCATATAAAACTGGCAGCGGCTTGCGAAACGCAAAACACGAAAAAAATGGTTGACGGTTGACAAACGTGGAATTGTTTGTATTTTTTACAGTTAATTCAGTGCTTATCAACTTTAACTCAACGCTAACTGTAAAATAAACTGAGTTAACTGAAAAACTGATTAAGTCAACTTTAACTTTACTTGAAATTGAAATACAAAACTTATCTAAAACTAACTTTAAATGAAACTTCAACTGAAAAATGTTCAGCTGTGTTTACTCGTCAAGTCATCACGTCCTGCGACGTGTCTGGGCAGGTTGATAACCTTGAGAAAATTGAGAAATGTTTGAAAAATAATAATCATCGATTATGAGCATATACAGTGACGTCATTTACGGAGAGCTATGAGCTGTTATACGCAACACTCAAATCCAACATTTTGTGCAAGCAAGCAAGGGGAACAGTGTTCCATTATTGGTTTGTTCCTAGACATCCGCACTTTTTCACGTTTAGACTAAAGTAATGGAGAAGGCCATCGATGAACGCGAGCTACAAACAATGCACCTTGTATCTATAGTAGCTTGCATTAAGCCGAGTCAGCTTTGAACCGCGTAAAATAA
>JAYVJM010000073.1:0-30372 GCA_043769275.1 Cellvibrionales bacterium
CGTGCGCGGCTTTGACCGCCGTGACGTGCGCTAAATCAGCCATTTTTCGCTGACTCGGTACGGCATTTAGCCAGACGTAAAAGCCGCTGTGCGTCACGTACAGCACGCGACACATCACTCTAACCGGATAGCTTTTCCTGTGCTGCTTCATGAGCGCGTACCTTGCTGTGACTCCTTGGCAAAGAGACATGAAGCCACAATGGCAGACTTTTAGGAACTGTTCATATTGCGAACATGGACAGTTCTAGGTGCTTCCCCGTACAATGCGCGCCAAGTGCGCAACGAAAACTCAAGGGTGCGGCGACGATGGGTCGGTAACAGAATTCAAGAAAACGGGATGAGCGCAAGTTCAGCCCGTTTTTTTTAAGCGGCACTTGAGCCCAATGCACAACCCCACACCAAATAGTTCACCCTGTATTGGGTGGGTTTCTCTGCCTGCAAAACACAATACCGAAGGAGGCTCGTTTGATTCAACCCACGCGCAAACCCGCCCTGCTGGCGCTGGCCGATGGCAGCTTTTTTCATGGCACAAGCATTGGCATAGAAGGTATTGCTGCCGGCGAAGTCGTTTTTAATACCGCCATGACAGGCTATCAGGAAGTTATCACTGACCCTTCTTATGCTGAACAAATCGTAACGCTTACCTACCCGCATATAGGCAATGTTGGCACCAACGCTGAAGATGAAGAATCTGCACGCGTATGGTGCAAAGGCTTGGTGATTCGTGACCTACCCTTGCTTGCCAGCAATTTCCGCAGCCAACAAGATTTAGGCAGCTACCTCAAACATCACAATATTCTCGGCATTGCCGATATAGACACCCGTCGCCTCACACGTTTATTGCGCGAAAAAGGTGCTCAAAACGGCTGCTTGATGGCAGGTGAAATTGATGAAGCCACCGCGCTGACTGTCGCACGCGCCTGCCCGAGCATGAAAGGCTTAGATTTGGCAAAAGAAGTCACCACCAGCACGGCTTACCCGTTTACGGAAGGTGCTTGGCGTTTGGGCGCAGGCTTTACAGGCAGCATTGCGCCGCCGTCATTGCGTGCAAAACCGTTCAATGTCGTGGCATACGATTACGGCGTGAAGCGCAATATCTTGCGCATGTTGGTTGAGCGCGGCTGCAATCTGACGGTGGTGCCTGCGTATACACCAGCCAGCGAAGTGCTGGCAATGAAGCCAGATGGCGTTTTCCTTTCCAACGGCCCTGGCGATCCAGAGTCTTGCGACTACGCAATAAGCGCCATTCGTGAGCTGCTCTCTACGGGTATTCCGATCTTTGGTATCTGCCTTGGCCACCAATTGCTGGCGCTGGCCTCTGGTGCGCGCACGGTGAAAATGAAGTTTGGCCATCATGGTGCGAATCACCCAGTGCAAGAACTCAATACCAGCAACGTGATGATAACCAGCCAAAATCACGGTTTTGCCGTAGATGAAACCACGCTGCCTGCCAATGTGCGCGTCACGCACAAGTCGCTGTTCGATGGCAGCTTGCAAGGCATTGAGCGCACGGATGTACCTGCGTTCAGCTTTCAAGGCCATCCTGAAGCCAGCCCAGGCCCACATGATGCCGCTGGCTTATTCAATCAATTTATCCAGATGATGACGCAGAAACGGGCGGCACGGAAAAAAATAGTGGAGCGACCTACTTTGGATATATCTACCTTGGAGAAAAAGCACTAATGCCCAAGCGCACTGATATTCAATCCATTCTGATTCTAGGCGCAGGCCCCATCATTATTGGCCAAGCCTGCGAGTTTGACTACTCCGGCGCACAAGCCTGCAAAGCACTGCGCGAAGAGGGCTACCGTGTCATCTTGGTAAACTCTAACCCTGCCACCATCATGACTGACCCAGCGATGGCTGATGCCACTTATATCGAACCGGTTGAGTGGCGCACAGTGGCAAAAATCATCGAGCAGGAGCGCCCCGACGCATTATTGCCCACCATGGGTGGGCAGACGGCGCTGAACTGCGCATTGGACTTGGCACGCGAAGGCGTGCTGGCTAAGTTCGGTGTAGAGATGATCGGCGCAACTGCCGATGCCATCGACAAAGCCGAAGATCGACAACGTTTTGATGTCGCCATGAAAACCATCGGGCTGGATACCGCATGTTCAGGCATCGCACATTCGGTGGAAGAAGCATTGCAAATTCTCGACCGCTTTGGTTTTCCGGTCGTTATACGCCCATCGTTCACGATGGGAGGTTCCGGCGGCGGCATTGCTTACAACCGCGAAGAATTTATCGAAACCTGTGAGCGCGGTTTTGATTTATCACCCACCAGCGAGTTGCTTATCGACGAATCGCTGCTTGGGTGGAAAGAATACGAAATGGAAGTGGTGCGAGACAAAAATGATAACTGCATCATCGTCTGCTCAATTGAAAACTTTGACCCAATGGGCTTACACACCGGCGATTCCATCACTGTTGCACCTGCACAAACGCTGACAGACCGCGAGTACCAAATTATGCGTAACGCCTCGCTGGCGGTGCTACGCGAAATAGGGGTGGAAACGGGCGGTTCCAATGTGCAGTTTGCAGTGGAGCCGGATACTGGCCGCATGATCGTGATCGAAATGAACCCGCGCGTGTCGCGCTCGTCTGCGCTGGCATCCAAAGCCACTGGTTTTCCCATCGCCAAAGTAGCAGCGAAACTGGCGGTTGGCTTCACACTGGATGAACTACAAAACGAAATCACCGGCGGCAAAACGCCTGCATCGTTTGAACCAAGCATTGATTACGTCGTTACTAAAATCCCGCGATTTACGTTTGAAAAATTCCCCACGGCCGATGCGCGTTTAACTACGCAGATGAAATCAGTGGGCGAAGTGATGGCGATTGGCCGCAGCTTCCAAGAGTCTTTACAAAAAGCGATGCGCGGTTTGGAAGTGGGCTCGGCTGGTTTTGAAAGCAAAATCGGCGAGGATGACGACGACGCTATAGGCACCGTGCGGCGCGAACTAATCACGCCAGGTGCCGAGCGCTTGTGGTACGTGGCAGATGCTTTTCGCTTGAACTTATCGGTGGATGAAGTGTTTGCACTTTGCAGCATAGACCGCTGGTTTCTGGTGCAAATTGAAGAATTAGTCGCGCTGGAAAAAATGCTGCAACAAAAGGCGCTGGCCGATATGGACGCCAACAGCCTGCGTTATTTAAAGCGCAAAGGTTTTGCCGATGCACGCCTCGCTGTGTTGCTAGGCTGCACAGAAATGCAAATGCGCGCGCACCGTTACGCACTGAATATCCATCCGGTTTACAAGCGCGTAGATACCTGCGCCGCAGAGTTTGCCACCGATACCGCCTACCTGTACTCCACCTACGAAGAAGAATGCGAAGCGGCACCCAGCACACGCAAAAAAATCATGGTGCTAGGTGGGGGGCCTAATCGAATAGGGCAAGGCATTGAGTTTGATTACTGCTGCGTACATGCAGCACTGGCGATGCGTGAAGATGGCTATGAAACCATCATGGTGAACTGCAATCCGGAAACAGTGTCCACCGATTACGACACGTCCGACCGCCTGTATTTTGAGCCTGTGACACTGGAAGACGTGCTAGAAATTGTGCGCATCGAAAAACCCAAAGGCGTTATTGTGCAGTTTGGCGGGCAAACGCCGCTAAAATTGGCGCGCGCGTTGGAGGCGGCCGGCGTGCCGATTATTGGCACCACGCCGACGGCAATAGACCGCGCAGAAGACCGCGAGCTATTTCAGCAGATGATCGAAAAATTGCAGCTCACCCAACCGCACAACGCCACGGTGCGTTCAGCGGAAGAAGCTGTGATCCAAGCAACTGAAATCGGTTATCCCCTCGTCTTGCGCCCTTCGTATGTATTGGGTGGCCGAGCGATGGAAATCGTCTACAAAGAAAGCGAATTGAAAACGTATATGCGAGATGCTGTTCAAGTCTCTAACGATGCGCCGATATTGCTCGATCACTTTTTAAATGCTGCCATCGAAATTGATATTGATGCCGTATCGGATGGTCAGAATGTTGTCATCGGTGCCATCATGCAGCACATCGAACAAGCGGGCGTGCACTCGGGTGACTCTGCCTGTTCACTGCCGCCGTATTCACTACCTGCCAGTGTGCAAAACGCAATGCGTGAAGTGGTGAAGAAAATGGCACGAGAGCTAGGCGTAATCGGCTTGATGAACGTGCAACTCGCCTGGCAAGACGACACGATCTACGTCATTGAAGTGAACCCACGTGCTTCGCGCACCGTGCCATTCGTATCGAAATGCATCGGCACATCACTGGCGAAAATTGCCGCCCGCTGTATGGCCGGTACCACACTGGAGGCGCAGGGCTTTACGCAAGAAATTATTCCCAACTATTTCAGCGTGAAAGAAGCCGTTTTTCCGTTCAATAAATTTCCGGCGGTTGACCCTATTTTGGGGCCGGAAATGAAATCGACCGGCGAGGTAATGGGTACTGGAGAGAGTTTTGCGGAAGCCTACGGCAAAGCGCAGCTCGGTGCCGGTGAGAAATTGCCCCGCACGGGTGGCAACGTCTTTATCAGCGTGCGCGATGTCGATAAAACCGGCGTGGTGAAAGTGGCCAAGCGCCTACTAGAAAACGGGTTTAGACTGATCGCCACACGCGGCACCGCACGGGTTTTACAGGCTGGTGGGCTTGATGTGGAAGTCGTGAATAAGGTCAACGAAGGCCGACCACATATTGTCGATTTAATTAAAAATAGCCGGATACAATTGATCATCAATACCACCGAAGGCAGACAAGCCATTGCTGATTCCTCCACCATCCGACGCTCAGCATTGCAGCACAAGGTGTATTACAACACCACGCTAGCAGGCGCAGAGGCCTCGTCAATGGCACTGGCCATGACAGGCGAAACTGCAGTGCGTAGTGTGCAATCACTGCACAAACAGCTTGGGCGCGCACTAACGCACGCAAGTTGTCATTCGTAAAAACATCGGGAGCGCACCATGAATTTATTTCCAATGACCGTCGGTGGTGCAGAACAGCTACACCTTGAACTGGAAAGATTAAAAAAAGAAAAACCGCTGATTTCACAAGCAATCGGCATAGCGCGTGAACACGGCGACTTAAAAGAAAATGCCGAATACCATGCCGCACGTGAGCAGCTTGGCTTTATAGAAGGGCGCATTCAGGATATCGAAGGAAAACTCTCGCATGCACAGATTATTGATGTCACCAAAATCCCCCCATCAGGGAAAGTCATTTTTGGCACCACAGTAACGGTCGTTAACTGTGAAACTGACAGTCAAATGACTTATCAAATTGTGGGTGAAGACGAGGCTGACGTGCGGAATGGCAAAATCTCTGTAACATCACCTATTTCACGCGCACTGATCGGGAAAATGGAAGGCGATGTTGTCGTGGTAAAAGCGCCAAGCGGTGATGTTGAATACGAAATTGAAGCCGTGCAACATCTTTGAAATACTGCATTATTTTGCGAATAGTAATTCTTTGGCGGGGGCTTCTGTAAGCCACTAGGGAATTGATCTCAAACGACCAAAACACCCCCCGCTACTACCCGTAGGCAGTGTCGGCATGAAGAAGGCAAAGGTGTGAAATTAATTGCGCCAGACGACCTTTCCCTTCATGTCAGCATTCAAAAAAGGAAGCCAAACTGCCATCCACAAAACGTGCGCCACCGCGCTTTTTTGCGACGACCATATTGATACGAGACGCATATTTTAATTGGTAGCAAGGCCCAGGATCGAACTGGGGACCCCAGCATTATGAATGCTGTGCTCTAACCGGCTGAGCTACCTTGCCAAAAAAGCGGCGTTTGCATGATACGCGAACGCCTATGTATACAGTAGGCCGATGCATAAGCAATGCGCCGAAACCGGCGCGGATTATCCAGATGCCGCACCCACACGTCAAGGATTTATTCTAGCAACAACCCCACATCAATGACCTGCAAGATTTTTAGCCACGAATTCCCAATTCACCAAATTCCAGAAAGCCTCTACATATTTTGCCCGCAAATTACGATAATCAACGTAATACGCATGCTCCCACACATCGCAAGTAAGTAATGCGATCTTGCCTTCAGTCAACGGACAGCCCGCAGCTCCCATGTTGACAATTTCAACCGAGCCGTCGGCATTCTTTACCAGCCATGTCCATGCAGAACCAAAATTTGCTACCGCCATACTGCTAAATTTTTCTTTAAAGGCAGCAAAAGAACCGTAAGCGTTGTTGATGGCAACCGCCAGCGCGCCATCTGGCTCCCCGCCGCCATTGGGCGACAAACAATTCCAATAAAAAGTGTGGTTCCAGATTTGAGCTGCATTGTTATACACGCCGCCGCTGGATGTTTTAATAATATCCTCCAGCGTCTTTCCTTCAAACGCAGTTCCTGGCATCAAATTGTTAAGGTTTGTTACATACGCCTGATGATGTTTACCGTAGTGATACTCCAGCGTTTCAGCAGAAATATGTGGAGCCAAAGCGTTTTTGGCGTACGGCAGCGTTGGCAATTCAAAAGCCATGAGAAAGTCTCCGTGGGGATTAAAAAACAAAATCATGCGGTGCGTTCGAAATGTTGGGGATTTTCCAGTCTATTACAAGGGCGATTTCGAATGTAACGCAATAAAAAATCCGCCACCAATAAAACAACATGTCCAGATGGGCAAGCACAAAATGCTGTGCTAATGTCGCAGCATTTTTCTGGCTGGAGGCCGCATGAATCCACTTGATTTTATCCTTCATGTAAACGAACACTTGCTGCAAATGGTTGCACTCTACGGCACTTGGGTATACGCCGTTATATTTCTTATTGTATTTGTTGAAACAGGCTTGATCGTTATGCCTTTTTTACCTGGTGACTCGCTGTTATTTACTGTGGGCGCTATTGCCGCAACCGGCTCTCTTGACCCTTGGGTCGGCAGCGGGATCATCATAGTAGCCGCCTTTTGTGGCGACAATACGAATTATTGGGTAGGTCGTCTTATAGGAAAAAAACTGTTTTCAAATCCTAACTCCAAACTTTTTCGCCAATCACACCTGAAAAAAACCGAACAGTTTTACGAGACATATGGCTCGCGAGCGGTAATTTTGGCGCGATTCATGCCTATTGTTCGCTCTTTCGCGCCATTTGTGGCCGGCATTGGCAAAATGCCCTACTTGCGCTACATCACCTTTAGCTGTATTGGCTCGGCACTATGGGTCACTGTATGCCTCGGCACAGGTTATGCGTTTGGAAATATGGAAATTGTCAAAAAGAACTTTGAACTGGTCGTGTTAGGCGTGATCGCCGTATCAATGCTACCTATTGCCTTTGAAGTGCTAAAACGCAAATACACTAAACTAAACATAGAGAATCCGCCTGTAGCTTAAATCCATTTTGCAGAATGCCCGTGAAAATAGTATGAACAGCCTATCGGCAAAGCATCAAACGCTGGCAGATCGACTCCCAGCCTTGAACGCGTGGTATGAAAGCGATACAGGTGCGCATGTGTGGGCGCATGAAGAAAAACTTCTACCACGGTACTTACAAAGGTTATTTGGTTATCACTTACTATCTTTGGGTATCTGCCCACAACTACAGCCCGCCCTCGCCAATATAAGCCCCATTAATCACCAATTGGTTTTCTCGCCCTCGCTCAATAATACAGCCAGTAGCACCTACGCTTCTTTTCAGCAACTACCGCTGGCCAGCGAGACAATTGATGTCGCGGTATTACATCACTGCCTAGACTACAGCGAAGACCCCCACTGCGTTTTACGAGAAGCGGCGCGCGTGCTCATTCCTTATGGCCACGTACTTGTTTTTGGCTTCCAGCGTTGGAGTGCCCTAGGACTTGCTGGTGCTTTAAGCTGGCGCAAAAATGCTGTGGCGAAACACGACTTTATAGGCATGAGTCGGCTGCACGACTGGCTAAAATTACTAGACTTTGACGTATTGGAATCTTGCCATACTGCATTTATGCCCCCGCAGTGGAGCGACAAAACCCTTGCGCGCCTGCAATGGCTGGAATCGGCCGCGGCACAAACGTCTCTGCCACTAGGCTGCATTTATTGTGTGCTGGCACAAAAAACGGTCGCCGGCATGCGCCCAATTATTGCGACAGCCCAACACGAGAAAATAGCCGCGCACCACCTAGCGGCGGCACTAACCCCACAAGCGGCATCTCAACATCAACAGCGCACTATGCCAAAGCGCGAATACCCACCGCCGCGCGCAGCTCTTTGAGCAGCGGCCTAGCGGCCGCACGCGCACGTTCAGCCCCTGCCAACAGCACAGACTCTATCATGGCTGGATTAGCCAAAAAGCCCTCATAACGCACCCGTGCCGCACCCAACTCCCCATCGATCAATGTACACAAGCGCTTTTTAGCCTCACCCCAGCCAATACCCGCCTCAAATTCTTTGCGCATCGCAACCGCCTGTTCTGCCGTAGAAAATGCGCGCCAGATATGAAATACGGGGGATGTATCTGCGTCTTTTGGCTCTCCAGGTTCCAGCAAATTTGTAACAATTTTATTGATGCTTTTTTGCAGTTGTTTAGGCGGCAAAAAAAGCGGGATGGTGTTGTGATAACTCTTACTCATTTTTCGGCCATCCAGCCCTTGCAGCAGCGCGACATGCTCGTCTACTACCGCCTCCGGCAGCACAAAATGCTCACCGTAGTGATGATTAAAACGCTGGGCAATATCACGCGCCATTTCCACGTGTTGAATTTGATCGCGCCCAACAGGTACATGCGTGGCCTTAAACATAAGGATATCAGCGGCCATTAACACCGGATAACTGAACAACCCCATTGTGATGCCCTTGTCTGGATCAGCATCAGCTTCATTTTCATTGACGGCCACAGCGGCTTTATAAGCATGAGCGCGGTTCATCAAACCTTTGGCCGTCATACACGACAGCAGCCATGTCAGCTCGGTAATTTCCGGCACATCAGACTGGCGGTAAAACGTCACGTTGTCTGTGTTCAAGCCCAATGCCAGCCAAGTGGCGGCAATTTCCAACGTCGAGCGATACACCAAGTCAGGGTCTTGGCATTTAATTAACGCATGATAGTCAGCCAAAAAATAATAAGCTCGGTTATTCGTAATTTGGCTCGCTCGGATAGCAGGACGAATTGCGCCCACGTAATTACCCAAATGCGGAGTGCCTGTTGTATTGATGCCGGTCAATAGTGTTTGCATAAATTGTCCTGATCAAAAGGCTCCGCCATAAATAAAACGCGGGGAGATCGATTCATTCAACAGCACGCTTTGACATCAAGAATCCTTTTTCTCATCAGTTAACTCACTTTCAGTATCAATATTTTTCTTTATCCCGAAAAATGTGAGAAATTTGTCCCAGTAGAGCCGTACAACAAAAGCCGTTGCCGCAATTGCCCCAAGCACGCCTTGAATAATAATACTGCCTGTAGCTGGGTCTAGATAAGCAAAAGCATTCAGCGGAAAAATAAGAGTCGCCAAAGACACGATAATGAAAAAATAAGCTCTATTCATGGTTTTTCCTCAAGCATGTAAAAGTTCACGAACTTGTTGTTTTGTATAACTTTATTCACTGCCGCTTAATCAGCCAGTACAGCATTCTATCAGAGCCCATTACGGGTAGTTTTTGGCGCACTTCAAATTGTTGACTGAAGGCATCCTCAAAACCTTGCTCAGTGTATGAATAAAAAATATCCTTGCGCGAACTTAATAAGCGCCGAACTTGGCTGTCACTTTTTGGCACAAATTCAATAATCAAATGGGTGCAAATTAATGCAAAAAAATCTGCCAACTTAGCTAGAGGCACGTTGTTAGAAATCGCCAGATGATGAATAAGTGCGAGAGCAAAAACGCAGTCTACAGAGCCGCGACTCATAAAAGATGAGCGCTCTGCATTTCCCCAGCCGATAGACGCGCTCGGGTTCGTAATATCCATAACTAAAGGCAACAAACTTGATTCCGCCGTCTCTTTTAAAGACCGATAATTTACCTCAACTGCTGAAGGATCAATATCGAATGCTATCGTTTGGATGCCGCGCTTTGAAGCCAGACGACTGAACAGTCCCGCATTTGCACCGATATCCCAAACGCTTTTAGGGCGCATTTCGTCAAGGAACAAATCAATGTTTTTCGTTTTGGATAAGAGTGCGTTGTCGGAATAATTCGCTTTTTGATAGTAGTCAGCCCATTCGGTTCCGGCAGGCTTCCAGTCCAATTTTTTTATTAACCGTCGCAGCCCTAAAACAATCCCCATCAAACCATTTCTGCTTAACGATTGAAGCTTTTTCTTTTGGGAGTTGTCAGGATTTTCTGATCCAGAATAAGCCCTTTGTGCCTTTGCATGTAAATGTATGTGCATCAACAGACTGGGCATAAGCCAAGTTTTAGCCGGCAAAAGAGCGCTTGCCAAATCGAGCGGGACACCGTCGATATAAACCTTGGACAACTGACTTAGCCGGATATCCTGCTTGCTCATTAGCACCAATGGTGCCAAAAAATGCTGACAGAATTGACGGTAACCTTCCCAAGCCGCACCCTCCTCATAGACGCCCAAAGAAAGCGTGTCTATTAACACCGGCTTACCGTCTTTGAACTGAATGTTGTATGCAGATGCATCCCGCAACACCATGCCGTGTTTTATCGCAAGGAGCTGTATGTCAAGCGTTAGAACGGCGGCATCTTTAAGCTGGCTAAAACTCCACTCGTAGGGATACGAAACAAATGGAATAAGTTCAGGCTTGAGAATTCGGTACGCGCTCACTGCATAAAACGCTGGCGAATCAACTTCTTTGTGAGTAATAAGCCAGCCCTTTCGCGCCAGACTCTCATATAAACCAGAGGAAATCAGCAGATCGTATGCTGAACGCCCATCATTATTGACCTGTCGATAGAGCGTCCCTTCATGCGTGAAAATAAACCCATTCGGATCACGAAAAGAACTGTCATTTTTTTTCATAGCAATATTCTGATCCAGGCCGGTTAAAACAATATCTGGTTGTTTACTTTAATGGATTTGAACCAACGTCAATTCCATTAAATCGACGCCGTATCTTCTATCATCTTCCGACAACCCAGACTCAACTGGCGACGCAGGCTTTTCAATAGAAAAACTAACAATGATTTTTTTTGATTTTAAAGCCGCTTTAGGAATAACTGCATCAAAAGATTGCTCGCTTAAAACCGGCCAAACCGCGACAGAGATACCGTTCACGCGCACCGCGACCGACAACAAACCGCCTCCAAAACTGGGGCGAATTCGGCCTAACGTTGCCGTTAATCGTAGATCGCTGACAGGCACATTATTTAGGCTTAGTGCCAGAACGGCGTCTTTCTCACCTCGCCAGCGGTACGTATCCTTCCGAAAGAACCACTCTTGCATTATGAAATCTTCAGAGCGCCCGAGACTTCGAAAATCAATTTTTTCGCCGAGCGAATAGGCCTCCTGAACACCCACCTTCCCTTCGTAAAAAGTTTGCATGCTGTTTTTCCACGAAGAATAGTTACGTGCATCGCCTGTTACCTCATAAAGCGTCATCTTGGGTGAAAAATCTTGTGTCCAGAATTGAGCTGCCCATTTATGCCTGTAGTGATATCGAACGACAGGCTGCCCTGCTATCGTTTTTTCATAATCGCCGCAATCCGCAAAATGGGATTTTGCTAACATGCAAGGGATGTACGCTAGGTGCATTGGCGTGTTGTCTACCCTAACTTTCCCCTTCTCGCTAGGGGCTTTATGCAGAAACAAAGGACGGGCATTGCCAATGTGCAAAAGTGGGATATCTAAATTTTCTTTGTCACCCTTCATGTCGTTCGATACCGTGCCATGCGCACCATGATCACCGACAATCACGATTTCAGCATCGTCGTAAATGCCTAGTTCTTTCAATTTTTCTATCATTTTTGTCGTTATTTTTAAAACGCCTCGCGCCTGATTCACATAAGCGTCTCGACTGTCACCTAGGTCTTTTGTGTACACGTAGTTTTCATTTAGCGATACCGGATAATGCGCACCCATTAAATGAATAAATTTAAACTCACCGGCTTTATCTGAAGATGTATTTGCATTCGCAGTAAATGAATTAACAAACCGCCAGTCACCTCCATGAGGTGGTGGTGGAGCTTCATCTGATATATATCGAGAAAAAAACCATCGACCTTCGTTATAGATGATTTTTTTCAAAACAATAGGCGTGGCTCTGAACAGACCGATATCTATAGCCTGTATTTGCTCGCATGAAATGCCAAGACATTTAAATTCCCGCGCCGCTGGACTAAAGCCTTGCATACCTGGATAGGGAGCGTCGTCCCCAGTGAGCCCGTAATTTTTAGCGAAAAAATAGTTGCCAATCCAGTTTTCATTAAACTTTTCTTGGGCGGCATGACTGAACACAAAATCATTTTTATAAAACTTTCCCGTCAGCATCAAGGGTATCGAGTGTCTGGTTGTTGGATATCCAGATACGGTATCTGGATAGAAGTGGAATCCATCCAGAAAAGCAACTTCATCTGGGTGTTTATCCAATATCTCTTGAAAGGCATCCGACTGATAACTATCGAGAACTAAAAAGATAACGTTATTTTTTTTATGAAATGCAAATGACTCTTGAATTGTTTTGAGCTTTTCTGCCTCGTGTGAAACCTCTTGTGGAGCGGAAACTGCAAATGTTGCAATCAACGACGCAAGACCCAGTAATGGCAATCCGACAGCCAACGATTTTACAAATTTATTTTTGTAGCACAGTAGCAATATCACCGAGACTAATACGACCCAAACCGCCAGCTCTAGCTTGGAATGTGTAGCAAATTTTTCCCACAGAACACCGCGACCATCTAAAGGGCCGAAGTCCCACAACAGCATCTGACTTTGAACCCAAACGGCTGCACTAAGCCCAAGTAGTGCGCCGACCAAAATTCTATAGGCGCGTGAATTCAATCTAGCAACTCGCAGTAGCGCAAAAACAATTGAACTGGCGACAAAAAAGATCGCGGCTAGCCCTGCGATAATCACATAGCCTGCGCTGTATTCGCTTCTGTTCCCCAAAAACATGGTAATCGGGCATAGCAATAGCAACATGAAAGGGAGAGAAGCAGAAATTAGCGCATCATTTATTTTTCCACCCACACACTCTTTCCTTAAACAATTCTGCACAATACTTGTCTCAATAAAAGTTTAGTGACATTAGGTATGCCAAAAACTTGACCATGGCATTCGATGTTATTTGAATAATTTTGCATCCAGAAAAACGTAACCATACACACACAAACCTGAATACAGGCTCATGTGTGGAGAGGAAAGTACAGGAGCAACAGCGGCGGCCACCCCATTTTTTTGTTTTTTAGTCAGCCGATTTAAGGCTTTTTCCAGCCCGTAATTTCACGCAAGCCATTGGCAATTTCTGCCAAGCTACGCACGGTTTTTACGCCAGCATCATTCAGTGCCGCAAATTTTTCATCTGCGGTGCCTTTGCCGCCGGAAATAATCGCACCGGCGTGACCCATGCGCTTACCCTTTGGTGCTGTTACGCCGGCGATGTAGGAAACTACCGGTTTTTTGACATTGGCTTTGATATACGCCGCAGCTTCTTCTTCGGCTGATCCACCAATTTCACCGATCATCACAATCGCTTCCGTTTGTGGATCGTTTTGGAACAGCTTCAAAATATCGATAAAACTAGAACCTGGTATTGGATCGCCACCAATACCAACACAAGTAGATTGTCCAAAGCCGGCATCGGTTGTCTGCTTAACGGCCTCATACGTCAATGTGCCTGAACGCGAAACAATACCAACCTTGCCTTTCAGGTGAATGTGGCCAGGCATGATGCCAATTTTGCACTCGCCTGGTGTGATAACGCCCGGACAGTTTGGCCCGATTAAACGAACACCCAACATATCGCACACGACTTTGCACTCCAGCATATCCAGCGTAGGAATGCCTTCCGTAATACATACAATCAGTTTGATGCCATTGTTTGCTGCTTCCAAAATGGAGTCTTTACAGAAAGGTGCTGGCACGTAGATCACAGAGGCATCTGCGCCAGTGGCCGTAACCGCCTCTTTTACGGTATTAAATACCGGCAAACCAAGATGGGTAGTACCACCTTTGCTCGGCGTAACGCCGCCGACCATTTTTGTGCCATAGGCAATAGCTTGTTCTGAATGAAACGTGCCTTGTGAGCCGGTGAAGCCTTGGCAAATGACTTTGGTGTTTTTATCAATCAGGATGCTCATTATTTTACTCCTTTAGCAGCGGCGACGACTTGTTCTGCCGCTTCAGTCAGGCTGGTGGCAGCGATAATATTCAAACCAGATTCGGCTAGTTTTTTTGCACCAAGATCGGCATTGTTACCTTCAAGACGCACCACAACCGGCACCTGTACACCCACTTCTTTTACTGCGCCAATAATGCCTTCTGCAATCATGTCGCAGCGCACAATGCCACCGAAGATGTTAACGAGTACCGCTTTAACATTGCTGTCAGACAAAATAATTTTGAACGCTTCCGTTACGCGCTCTTTGGTCGCGCCGCCGCCTACATCCAGAAAATTTGCGGGTTGGCCGCCGTGCAGTTTGATAATGTCCATCGTACCCATCGCCAAACCTGCGCCATTGACCATACAGCCGATATTGCCCTCCAGCGCGACGTAGTTAAGTTCCCAATGAGCCGCCAACGCTTCGCGTTCGTCATCTTGGGTCGGGTCGTGCATTTCACGTAATTGCGGCTGGCGGTACAGCGCATTGCCGTCAGCAACGAGTTTGGCATCTAAGCAATGCAGGTTGCCTTCTGTGGTAATCACTAGCGGATTAACTTCTATCATTGCCAAGTCTTTTTCTTGGAACAGTTTTGCCAAGCCCAAAAAAATGTGCGTGAATTGTTTGATTTGATCGCCTTTCAATCCCAGCTGAAACGCCAACTCACGACCCTGGTAAGGTTGCGCGCCAGCCAATGGGCAAATAGTGGCTTTCAGAATTTTTTCAGGTGTGTGCTCTGCAATTTTTTCAATATCCACACCACCCTCTGTCGATGCCATAAACACAACGCGGCGCGAGCTGCGATCCAGAACAGCACCGAGATACAACTCTTTAGCGATGTCTGTGCAGGTTTCAACCAAAATTTTATGAACCGGCTGGCCGTTTTCATCCGTTTGATAAGTCACCAGACGCTTGCCCAGCCACTGTGCAGCAAACTCTTTGATCTCATCTTTTGTTTTGACCAGCTTTACGCCACCCGCTTTACCGCGACCGCCAGCGTGTACTTGGGCTTTAACTACCCATTGATTGCCGCCAATGGTGTCCGCTGCTTCCACCGCTTCTTTGGCTGTGCCGACAGCGTAGCCTTTGGATACGGGCAAACCGTATTGGGCAAACAGCAGCTTGCCTTGATACTCGTGAAGGTTCATGTTTTTATCGCTCTCACTTAATTCCGGACACTGTAGCACCGGGTCACTTTATGACAGCAGCCAAAGCTGCCGTCCCCAATGGATAAAACAGAGCCCCTGCCCTTGCTTGAAAAGCATAGGAAAGCCCTGTGAATATCCTGATTCTTACCTGATTCTGGAATACTGACTGTTTTTATTTGCGTTTGCGATTGGCTACATGAATAGCGTGACCATTAACAGCCAAGGCCGCCTCGTGTAGCGCTTCCGATAATGTTGGGTGAGCAAACACCATTAAGCCAATATCTTCCGCACTGGAGCCAAACTCCATTGCAATAACAACTTGCTGCACCAATTCGGCGGCACTGGGCCCAACAATATGACAGCCCAGTATTCTGTCGGTTTCAGCATGCGCAATTAGCTTAACCACACCGGCAAAATCATTTGCAGCCAGTGCACGCCCAGAGGCGGCAAAAGGGAAAAGCCCGACATTGTAAGGCTCTCCCGCCGCTTTGACTTGCTCTTCTGTCAAACCAACCGCAGCCACTTCTGGGTGAGTGTAAATGACACTAGGAATGCAGTCATAATTCATAAGCGTATTTTGGCCGGCGATACGTTCTGCCACCATTACGCCCTCCTCCGAGCCCTTGTGCGCCAGCATCGGGCCACGCACCGCATCGCCAATTGCCCACACGCCAGGCACACCAGTCAAACAATATTCATTGACATAAATGCAACTACGTTCATCTAAGGTAACGCCACTGTCTGGCGCCAGCAGGCCGTCTATATTTGGGCGACGACCCACACAGACAATCAGGCGATCGAATTGCTCCTCATGTTCAGCTCCGCTGGCATCAACGTAGTTCACCTGCACCTGTTTTCCCTGCACATTGGTGGCCGTCACACGACTGCCTAACCGGATATCTAGGCCTTGCTTGCTCAGAATTTTTTTCGCCTCTTTAGCAATAAACTGATCCATTGCCACCAGAAAAACGTCTTGCGCTTCGAGTAGGACTACTTCAGAGCCAAGATGCTGCCACACGCTGCCCAACTCAAGGCCAATCACTCCCGCGCCAATAATGCCTAGACGTTTTGGCACAGCACTTATTTCCAGCGCACCGGTGCTATCAAGAATAAGGTCGCCGTCAATCGGTGCTGCAGCAATATCCATAACACGCGAACCAGGTGCCAGCACGATATTATCGGCCTCGTAGAGCGTTTCAACACCGGCATCATCGGTTACAGCCACGCGTTTTTGCGCCAACAATTTTCCAGTGCCTTTAATGTGTGTTACACCATTGGCTTTAAACAACGCAGCTATACCGCCAGTTAGTTGTTTGACGATGCCGTCTTTGCGCGCCTGCATCATTTCGATATCCATTGTCGTTTTGCCAACGCTAATACCGTGAACCGCCAACCCTTCTTTGGCTTCATGATATTTATAAGAACTATCGAGCAGCGCTTTGGATGGAATACAACCCACATTGAGGCATGTGCCACCCAGCGTCGGCTTGCCGTCTTTGCCCAGCATTTTTTCAACGCAGGCTGTTTTTAGACCCAGTTGTGCTGCACGTATGGCACCAACATAACCTGCAGGGCCTGCGCCAATAAAAATCACATCAAATTTATCTGCCATTTTTTATACCTCCAACAGAATGCGTGCGGGGTCTTCCACCATATCTTTGATGGTGACCAGAAATTGCACTGCGTCCTTACCGTCAATCAAACGGTGATCGTAGCTAAGCGCCAGATACATCATCGGGAGAATTTTTACCTGACCATCAACTGCCATTGGCCTATCCTGAATTTTATGCATACCAAGAATCGCCGTTTGCGGCGGGTTTAAAATAGGAGTGGACAGGAGCGAGCCAAACGTACCGCCATTGGTGATGGTAAAGGTGCCGCCCGTGATGTCATCAATAGACAGTTTGTTCTCTTTGGCACGCAGGGCAAAATCGCGTATACGATTTTCAATATCGGCCAAACTCAAAGTATCGGCATCTTTCAGAATTGGCACGACCAACCCTTTTTCAGTAGATACCGCAACGCCAATATCTTGATAACCGTGATACACCACGTCACTGCCATCCAGCGAAGCGTTAACAGCAGGAAAGCGTTTCAGTGCTTCCACAGCCGCTTTCACAAAAAAAGACATAAAACCAAGCCGAGTGCCGCCGTGTGCTTTTTCAAACTGTGCTTTATATTTCTCACGCAGTTGCATTACAGGCTGCATGTTGACCTCATTGAACGTCGTCAACATAGCGGTTGTCTGGGTGGACATGAGCAAGCGTTCAGCAATGCGTGCGCGCAAACGCGTCATCGGCACCCGCTTTTCTGGTCTTGCACCTGCGTAAGCGACAGGCTCTGTTGACGGAGCCACTACGGTTTTTAATGATGAATTTTGTGCTGCAGCTTTACTGATAACATCCGTTTTTGTAACGCGCCCCCCAGGGCCTGTACCTTCAATAGTCGCCGCATCAACATCGTTTTCACGCGCTAGTTTTCGCGCGGCAGGGCCAGCCTGAGGCGCGCCTTTAACAACAGATTCAACTGTCACCTTTGCCGCTGCGGCAGAAGATGATTTTTGCACTTCGCTCACAGAAACAGACGCAGCTACACCAGCCGCAAACTGCGCCATGAGCTCATGACTGGCTACAACATCACCCGCCTGCTTGATGATCTGCGTCAGCACGCCATCAGCCGGCGCGACAACCTCCAACACCACCTTGTCTGTTTCAATATCAACCAGCAGCTCATCGCGCTTTACTGGCTCACCCACTTGTTTATGCCAAGCGGCGATCGTGCCGTTAGGCACAGACTCTGGAAATTGCGGGGCTTTTATTTCAATGCTCATAAAGTTTCCTGAATAAATTTGCTACTTCAAACTACGTTATCTACTTCACCGTAAGCGCTTCAGTAACAAAACGCTCCTGCTCTTCGAGGTGCAAAGACATGTAACCCGCAGCAGGCGCGGCTGATGCAGCACGCCCCGTGTACTGCAAATGCGCTGCCGGCTGCACTTTTTGTAAAACATTGCGCATATGGTGCTGGCTGCTGTACCACGCACCTTGGTTCATTGGCTCCTCTTGGCACCAGTGAAAATCGTGCACATGGGCATAAGCCTGCAAAATCGACTCCAAAACCATATCAGGGAATGGGTATAACTGCTCCACACGCAAGACGGCAACATTTTGGATGTTTTGCGCAGTTCGCGCTTCCAGCAAGTGATAATACACTTTGCCAGAACACAGAATCACGCGCTCTACATCGGCCGCTTTCACGCCACTGTTTTGCAAAACAAAATCATCAATCACCAACTGAAAACTACCGTGCGCTAAATCCTCAAGCGAGGAAACCGCCAGCTTGTAGCGCAGAAGCCATTTGGGGCTCATCACCACCAAGGGCTTGCGCGTAGGGCGTAGCACTTGTCGACGTAAAGCATGGAAAATCTGCGCAGGCGTAGTCGGGCATATCACCTGAATATTGTGTTGTGCGCACAACTGCATATAGCGTTCTAGCCGTGCAGAAGAATGTTCTGGCCCCTGCCCTTCATAACCGTGCGGCAACAACAGCGTCAAACCACACAAGCGCCCCCATTTTTGCTCACCAGAAGTTAAAAATTGGTCAATCACCACCTGCGCGCCGTTGGCAAAATCACCAAATTGCGCCTCCCACACAACCAGAGCACTCGGCGTTGTGGTTGCGTAACCGTATTCGAAACCAAGCACAGCTTCTTCGGACAAGAATGAGTCATAAATATCGAAAACGGCTTGTTTTTCTTCTATATGCTGTAAAGGCACGTAGATAGAATCATCTTTCTGATTATGTATCACGGCATGACGATGGGAAAAGGTGCCGCGACCCACATCTTGGCCTGTCAATCGCACATTATGACCCTGATCCAACAGGGTCGCGTAAGCCAGCATTTCTGCCATGCCCCAATTGATGGGCAGGCTACCGGCGATCATTAAACGACGGTCGTCGTAAATTTTCTCGACCTGTCGCTGAATGACAACTCCGTCAGGTGTCGCACACATTTTTCGCCCTAGCTCTTGCAAGCGCGCCAAGTCAAAACCCGTATCCGCAGGAGCCGTCCAATCATGACCAAGATACGGTGCCCAGTCGACAAATAGACTCTTGTCAGGCTCTTGCGCCAACGCCATCGCAACATGCTCGCCCTTATCGAGAGCATCGCGGTAGTGGGCGATCATTGCATCCGCATCTGCTGCGCTAATCACATTTTCATTGACCAACTGCTGGGCATAAAGCGCACGCGTTGTTTTGAGTGCAGCAATTTTCTGGTACATCAATGGCTGTGTACCGGAAGGCTCATCCGCTTCGTTATGCCCGCGTCGGCGATAACAGACCAGATCAATTACCACATCTTTATGAAAGGTATAGCGGTAATCTAGCGCAAGATGTGCCACAAAAAGCACGGCTTCCGGATCATCGCCATTCACATGAAAAATAGGTGCCTGCACCATTTTTGCGACATCAGTGCAGTATTCGGTAGAGCGCGCGTCTTCTTGCCAGCTCGTCGTAAAACCCACTTGGTTGTTGACCACAATATGGACTGTACCGCCCGTGCGAAACCCGCGTGTCTGCGACATTTGGAAGGTTTCCATCACCACGCCCTGGCCTGCAAATGCAGCATCACCATGCATGATAATCGGCAGAACAGCCTTACCTTGTTGATCTTGACGGCGGTCTTGGCGCGCGCGCACAGAACCTTCTACAACCGGTGCGACAATCTCCAAGTGTGAGGGGTTAAAGGCCATCGCTAGGTGTAGCTCGCCGCCTGATGTCATCACATTCGAGGAAAAACCCTGATGGTATTTCACGTCACCCGATGTGTTTACGAGTTTTTTTCCCTCAAACTCCTGAAACAACTCTTTCGGGCTCTTACCTAAAATATTCACCAGTACATTCAGACGACCACGGTGCGGCATACCAATGACCACCTCCTTGGCACCATAGCCACCGGCACGCTGAAGAAGCTGATCCAGCATTGGTACCAAACTTTCAGCACCCTCTAACCCAAAACGCTTGGTGCCTGGATATTTGCTATCAAGATGGCGCTCTAGACCCTCTGCCGCAGTCAGCCGCTCCAGCAGGCTTTTTTTAATCTCCACGGTGTAGACAGGCTTTGAACGCACACTTTCCAAGCGCTGCTGTATCCATTGCTTTTCAGCGAGATCAGTAACGTGCGCGATTTCCGAACCGACGTGGTGACAGTACGTCTGCTCCCGCGCCTCAATAATGTTACGCAGCGGGGCTTCTTCAGGGCCAATAAACGAAGCACCTGTTTGAAATACGGTATCGAGATCGGCCGGTGATAAATGGTGGAAGGCAAGCTCAAGATCAGGGACATGTATACGCGGCATTAAGCCCAGCGGGTCAAGCTGTGCCTTTTGGTGGCCACGTGAACGGTAAGAGCTAATCAAGGCCAATACGTTGACCTGCTTGCGCTCGTGCTCAATATCCACGCCACCCGAGCCTGGCACCACCAACGGACGGGCATGACCGCGACCCAACAAAGAAAAGTAACGTAACACCGGCGAGTGCGGAATATCTGTCGTCAAAACACCAGGCACACGCGGCAATTGCTCGAAATAGCTGCGCCACTCCACCGGCACAGAATTAGGAGACTGCAACCACTCTTCATAAATATTTTCAATATAACCGGCGTTGGAGCCAGACAACGATGAATTTCGCCACAACTCCTGCATTGATTGCTTTTGAACGGCAAGCTTATCTAGCGCTTGCGGTGGGGCAGCGGCCGCCCCAAAATCTGTGCTAATGGATGATTTACTCTGCATTGGCCTGCCCTGCATTTTCACTACTCGATAACCCGATTGAACGGACGCCTCCCATAGCAAGAAACATGCACAAAGGGAAAATATTGTACGGCCGACGACTTAAAAAGACTTTTTTGGTACGACAATACAATTGAACAAAGGTTTCTGACGCATATTGGCGCAGGAAACACAGCAGCACCCATCTGACGCACAAATTTTGTGCGTCAGCGACCGAGATGCTTGACAGCCCATCACTGTTATCTGCATTGTCGTAACTATACCATCTACAAATAATAGACGTTACACGAGATGGCAAACAGCCTGTCAGCTTACACAATTGCCAAATACGCTAACCACATCGTGCGCAGCCACTACCGCGTTACAACCAAAAACCTACATTTTCCTTTAAAAACAGGATATTGCATGCGAAACACTCTACAGGACCAGCTACTTAAAGCAGGACTCATCAATGAGAAGTCTCTTAAGCAGTCCAAAAAAGAGCAAAAACCACTGCAAAAACAGCCAAAAAACCAACGGCATATCGAAAGTAATGCCACCAAGCTGCAAGCACAACAAAATTTGCGCGACAAAATAAAACACGACCGCGAAATCAGTCAACAGCTAAAAGCGCAAACACTACAACGTGAAATTGTCGCGCAGATACGCCAAATGATCGAGCAAAATCGCCAGAGTCGAGGCGACGGCCACATCCCATACAATTTCGCAGACAATAAAACAATCAAAAAGATCTTGGTGAGCCAAATAATCAGCGACCAACTCAAACGCGGGCAACTCGCTATCGTGAAACTCGATGACAAATATGAGCTTATCCCCGCACGTGCCGCAGCGAAAATAAGTGAACGAGATGCTACCTGCGTGATTGTCTGCAATAGTCCCGCCTCCAGCAGCGTTAGCGATGACCCGTACGCGACGTATCAAATCCCTGACGATCTGATGTGGTAATACATACACGCAGCCTAATGACAGATACTGACGTTCGTCGACCGTCAAGACTCGGCTAGCTTTGCGCAAATACTTACTGCACAATGCTGCCCGCCTTCATCGGCGATCGGCTCTATACTGAAGCTCCAGCTTTTAGGATCAACGAGGTGAATGAATGTCTAAAGAAGACTGTATTGAGTTTGAAGGCGAGGTGGTAGACACCCTTCCCAATACAACGTTTAAGGTGAAGCTTGAAAATGGCCATTTAGTTATGGCGCATATTTCAGGCAAAATGCGTAAAAACTATATTCGCATACTCACTGGCGACAAGGTTAAGGTGGAAATGACACCCTATGACCTATCCAAAGGGCGCATCACTTACCGCGCACGCTGATGAGCGCACATGCGCTCATCTATACCTCTCGCTGGCATAGCCTCACGCAGGTATAACTTCCTCAATCCGCAGGGTAATTTCACCCGCTTCTAATGTAATGCCAACGTGGCCGCCCATCTTTGCCAGTACGCCAAAGAGCAGCTCTTCAGCCAAAGGCTTCTTGATTTTTTCTTTGATTAAGCGCGCCATCGGTCTTGCACCCATTGCCCTGTCATAACCGTGTTCCGCCAGCCAGTTGCGTGCATTTTCATCTACATCCATCACAACCTTTTTATCGTCCAATTGTACTTGCAGCTCAACCAAGAACTTATCCACAACCGTCTTAATAGTGGGTTTTTCCAGTGGCGCAAATTGCACAATAGCATCCAGACGATTACGGAATTCCGGCGTAAAAACACGCTTCAGTGTTTCCATGCCATCCGAGCTGTGATCTTGTTGGGAAAACCCCATCGAACTACGACTCATTTCGCTAGCACCAGCGTTTGTCGTCATAATCAGGATCATGTTACGGAAATCAGCCTTGCGGCCATTGTTATCAGTGAGCGAACCATGATCCATCACCTGCAGCAACAGGTTATAAACATCCGGATGCGCTTTCTCTATTTCGTCCAACAACACCACCGCGTGCGGTTGTTTTGTAACGGCATCTGTTAGTAATCCGCCTTGGTCGAAGCCCACATAGCCTGGTGGCGCACCAATTAAACGCGACACGGCATGCGCCTCCATGTACTCCGACATGTCGAAGCGAATCAACTCCATCCCCATCACGTGCGCCAACTGCTTGGCCACCTCGGTTTTGCCTACGCCGGTCGGGCCAGAAAACAAAAACGAACCCGCAGGTTTGTCGGGCGGACTCAAGCCGGCACGCGACAACTTGATAGCCGTAGACAAGGTATCAATCGCCTGATCCTGTCCAAATACAACCATTTTGAGCTTACCCTCAATGTCACGCAGCAGTTCTTTATCGGAAGCTGACACACTTTTTGCTGGAATGCGCGCAATTTTGGCCACTATCATTTCGATGTCTTGCACGCCGATCAGTTTTTTACGTTTACCCACGGGCTGCAGTTGCTGATACGCTCCCGCTTCATCTATTACATCAATCGCCTTGTCGGGTAAAAATCGGTCATTGATATAACGTGCCGACATTTCAGCTGCGGCTCTCAATGCTGCGTCTGTATAACGCAGGCCGTGATGCTTCTCAAAGTTCGGTTTCAGCCCACGCAAAATGTGGTAGCTGTCTTCTACACTTGGCTCGCTAACATCCACTTTTTGAAAACGACGCGATAGGGCGCGGTCTTTATCAAAAATGCTACGGTATTCTTGGAAGGTCGTGGAGCCGATACAGCGTAAGTCGCCGGTTGTTAGCATAGGCTTTAAAAGATTGGAAGCATCCATAACGCCACCGGATGCAGCACCCGCACCAATGATCGTATGAATTTCATCAATAAATAAAATCGCACCAGGCCGCTTTTTCAGCTCGCCTAGCAAGCCCTTAAAACGCTTCTCAAAATCGCCTCGATATTTTGTACCTGCCAACAGAGAACCTAAGTCTAAGGAGTACACCACGCATTGAGCCAGTATATCTGGCACCTGCTTATCGACAATCAAACGCGCAAGGCCTTCAGCGATAGCGGTTTTACCGACACCTGATTCACCGACCAACAGCGGATTGTTCTTGCGACGGCGTGTGAGTATTTGTGATACGCGCTCGACTTCTTGCATGCGCCCGACTAAAGGATCAATACGCCCTTGCCGCGCCAGCTCATTGAGGTTGGTGGCGTAAGACTCCAGCGGGTCTTGCCCCGTGCTCTCTGCGTGCTGCTCCTCCTCTTGATGCTGCTCATGCTCACTATGGCCTGGCTCACCGTGTCCGGCCATTTTTGAAATGCCATGCGTAATGAAGTTGACGATGTCGATACGCGCTATATTTTGCTGTTTCAAATAGTAGATTGCTTGACTTTCCTGCTCGCTAAAGATGGCCACCAGCACGTTAGCGCCTGTCACTTCTCGCTTGCCAGATGATTGCACATGAAAAACGGCTCGCTGCAAAACGCGCTGAAAACCTAGAGTTGGCTGCGTTTCCCGCTCTACATCCTCCTCTGGAATCAACGGCGTTGTGGCATCAACAAACTCGGCCAACTGACGACGCAAGACCTTTAAATCAGCAACACAGGCTTGCAAAACATGCGTAGCAGCATCGTTATCAAGCAGGGCTAACAGCAGGTGCTCCACCGTCATGAACTCGTGCCGCTTGGAGCGTGCTCCTTTGAAGGCTCGATTTAAAGTCACTTCCAGATCTTTGCTCAACATATCGTCCACCTCGGCCACTACCTGCTTCTATCCCTTATTTTTGCTCCCTTCACGCTTGCGCTTTTTAGCCACCACCCTCCCCCTCCTCTTCAATCATGCACTGGAGGGGGTGCTCATTGCCGCAAGCGTATTGCCTAACCTGTTCAGCTTTTGTTTCTGCCACATCTCGAGTATAGACACCACAAACAGCTCTGCCCTCTGTGTGTACTTTTAGCATCGTTCGTGTTGCGGTATCGCGACTCATGTTGAAGAAAATTTCCAACACATGTACCACAAAGTCCATTGGCGTATAGTCGTCGTCCAACATCACGACACGGTACATATTCGGCTTGCGCAAAGCAGACTTTAGAGGCTGTTCGACAACAGCATCCGCACTGTCGCGGCTCGGCTGTCCGCCTTCCTTTTGCGCTATGAATTGACGGTAAATATTCTTGCGCATGCAAAAAACTCATGTCAGATAAATCGGCTGTTTTGTCATTCTACACAAAGCGCGTAATTGACCCCATTAAGCGACTTCGATAGGGTAAACACCTGTCAAAAACGCACGGAATTTTCGATGGCCCACAAGAAAAGCCCTAATCTCGAACAGGCTCTTAGCGAACTGGAAGCTCTGGTAGAAAATTTGGAGCGCGGCGATTTAACACTTGAAGACTCGCTCAAAGCGTTTGAACTGGGAGTGCGTCTCACGCGGCAGTGTCAGGACACACTCTCAGCCGCTGAACAAAAAGTTCAAGTTCTGATTGAACAAAACGGCGATCTGCACGCAGATGCTTTTAGCGCGGATGAATGACCCTTACCCGATGCCCGTACGGCTATTATCTCACCCGCAATTATCGCTACCGTTACTGTTGGCACACGTTCAACAACAGGTGCAAGCCGACTTGTCCACACTGTTGCCCCTACCTATCGAACCGGCGGCGCGCTTAAAGCAGGCTATGCGTTACAGCGCGCTGAACGGCGGAAAACGCGTGCGTGCCACACTGGTATACGCAGCAGCTTACGCGATCAATGCGCAGATACATCCATCTATTAACGAACTTGCCTGCGCGGTAGAGTTGATTCACACCTACTCGCTCGTGCATGATGACCTTCCCGCCATGGACGATGATGCACTACGGCGAGGTAAACCCACATGCCATATTGCCTTTGATGAAGCCACGGCGATTCTGGCGGGTGATGCCCTGCAAGCACTGGCGTTTGAGTGCTTGGCCACCTGTACACTGCCTGCGGATCTGCGCTGCCACCTACTGCTTGAGTTGGCGCAAGCAGTAGGTGCAGTGGGCATGGTAGCAGGGCAAGACATGGATATAGCTGCCGAAAACCACGCGATTGATCTGCCTGCGCTGGAAGCTATCCATCGCCACAAAACCGGTGCGCTAATACACGCCAGCATTCGTCTCGGTGCATTGGCCGCCGGTGCCAGCAGCGCACAACTGACCGCACTAGACGCATACGCGGCCGCCATCGGCCTAGCATTTCAGGTGCACGACGACATATTAGATATCGAAGGCGACACAAACGAACTCGGCAAACAGCAAGGAGCCGATCTCGCTCGCCACAAATCTACTTATCCCAGCTTGCTGGGCTTGGCCGCCGCCAAAGCATACGCGTCAAATTTGTGTGAAAACGCATTACAGGCACTGGCCAGCTTCGACATTCAGGCAAACACCTTACGCACATTGGCGAAGTACATCATTCAGCGGAAAAGCTGAAGACACATTGATAACACACTGCTGTTCGCCCTGAGCTTGTCGAAGGGCTGTTTATAGCTCGACACGCCCACCATAAATGGGAAGTTATATTTAGAAAATATTCTAAGCGGCTGTCACTCCGACGTTTTGAGCAAAACCACCGAGCCAATCACCATAAAAATGCCTAGCCAGCCATATCTATTAATTTTTTGACCCAGAAAAACACGCGCAGCAATTGCTGTTCCCAACAGCCCCAGCGCGCCCCAACTGACATAAGCCACCGCTAAATCGAGCGTTTTTGTCGCTTCAGCTAGGAAGGCGAAGGCACCGCACACCAAAATCAACGCAAAAATTCCGTATCGCTTATTTCTGAATCCGTCTGATTTTTTGAGCAGCATATTCGCCGCCACGTCTAAAACAGCCGAGCCAATGATCATTAAAAATGCAAAATCTTTCATTTCTGTGCCTCTTGCATTTTTGGCTCATCATCTGAGCCAAAATTAAGCAAAATGATGCCGATAATCGCCATTGCCAAGCCGATCAGCTCTTGTTGCGAAATATCTTCATGCAGAACGAAAAAAGAAATGAGCGTAATAGTAGTCACTCCAATGCCTTCCCAAATGGCAAAAGCAATGCCCACGGCAATTTTCCGCATCGCAAACGAAAGGCTGACATACGCAGCAACAAAAAATGGGTACATCAATAAATACAGCCCTAAACTATGATCGCTTGCTGCTTTTTTCATAATCAATATGCCGACTATTTCAAAGAAAACAGCAACCAATAAAAAAAACCGCGCCTTCAGCATCCACCACACCCATTCCAACTTACTTCAATTGGCTATATTGTAGTTAAAAATCAAAACAAATAAGAAATAAAGGACTAAGGATGCAGATGCGCATAAATTGTTTCTGCCAATTCTTGGCTGATGCCTGGCACGCGACCGATATCATCAACTCCCGCACGCACCACCTCCTGCAAACCACCAAAAAACCGCAGCAACGCACGTCGGCGAGTCGGCCCTATTCCAGCAATACCCTCCAAAGGTGAATGGCTGCGTTTTTTATCGCGCCGCGCGGTGTGGCCTGCCACGGCAAAACGATGAGCTTCATCGCGTATCTGTTGGACCAAATGCAGCGCAGAGGAATCGCCCTCTAATACACGCGACTGTGTTTCGCCATGGACAAAAAGCTGTTCAAATCCCGCTTTACGTGTAGTGCCTTTAGCTACGCCAACTAACAGCAAACCTGCAATCTGCAATTCCTGCATAACGTCTACAGCCTGCGTGAGCTGACCTTTGCCGCCATCAATCAAAAGAATGTCGGGGAAAACCCCCTTATTTTCTTGCAGCCGCCGGTAACGCCGCGTGAGCGCTTGGCGCATCGCAGCGTAATCATCCCCCGCTGTAATGCCTTCAATATTAAAACGCCGGTAATCGCTTTTTCGCGCGCCCTGCCGGTCAAACACCACACAAGAGGCCACGGTGCTTTCGCCGGAAGAATGGCTAATATCGAAACACTCGATCCGTTCTGGCGTGCTTTCCAAGCCTAACGCCTCCCGCAGCGCATCAAAACGCGCTTCAATATTTTCGCGGCTCGCCACGCGCTGCCCCAAGTTTTGCTGCGCGGCTTTAGTGGCCATCGAAAGCCACTGCTGCCGGTGCGTACGCACCGAAGTATTAACGCTAATTTTACGCTCTGCTCGTACAGACAACCCCGCCTTTAATAATTCCACCGCATCGGCAGAAATATCGCCCGCCAATAATAATTCAGATGGAATATCGCGCTCTGCACCCAAATAAAATTGCGCGATAAACGCAGACAGAATATCGCCACCCTCCTCCTCCAAAACCACACGTGGAAAATAACTGCGACTACCCAATATTCTTCCTGAGCGCACAAACAAAATATGCACACAGGCCATCCCAGAGGCTGTAACACAGGCCAACACATCGGCGTTCACCGCCACGCCGTTATCTACGGCCTGCTGCTCCTGAACATGGCGCAAACTAACAATGCGGTCGCGCAATTCGGCAGCGCGCTCAAACTGCAAATCAGCAGCGGCGGCCTCCATATCACTCGCCAACAAGCCCAGTGCCTGCTGCTCGCTACCCGCCAAAAACAATCTGGATAAATTGACATCCTGCGCGTATTGCTGCTGCGTTATTTTTGCCACACACGGAGCGGAACACCGTTGAATTTGATACTGCAAACACGGACGGCTGCGATTGCGGAAAAAAGCATCGTCGCACTGACGGACGCGTGTGAATTTCTGCAAAAAACCTAAGGTTTCGCGCACAGCCGAGCCATTAGGAAAAGGACCAAAATAATGGCCTTTTTTCGAGCGCGCACCACGATGAAATGCCAAACGCGGGTAATTTTCACTTTCGCTTATGAAAATATATGGGTACGATTTATCGTCTCGCAGCAAAATGTTATACGGCGGCTGGCTGGTTTTGATTAAGCTCTGCTCTAACAGTAACGCCTCTGTTTCACTGCCGGTTACCGTCAACTCGATGTGCGCAATACGCGACACAAGCGCACGTGTTTTAGCACCAAGACCGCTGGCGCGAAAATAACTAGCCAATCGCTTTTTAAGGTTTTTAGCCTTGCCGACATACAAAAGCACGTCTTTCCCGCTGGCTGCATCAATGCCAAACATTTGGTAGACACCTGGCGCGCCAGTGCTTGTAGCTAAAAAAGATTGACTGTCAAAAACCATTAGCGAAAGCCTCCTCTGAAAACTCAATGTTAATGGCTACGCCTTGGCATCAAGGCGCACTCTCGCTTCTTACAATGTTATCGCGTGTATTGATCCAAAGAGGAAATATGGTTATATCAGTGCCAGAAAAAAACGATGTCATTCACGCTAAAATCGTGAAATGCGCATAAACAATAACTCATAACACGGATGCCATCATGCACAAAAAAACAGATATAAACGTAGCGTTATAGCTCGCATATTTTTAGCCCTCATCACGACAAGCTGCCTATTTTCCTTAGCTGCGCAGCCTGTAAATATAGCGGTTATTGGCGACAGCCTTTCGCCGAGTATTACGGCGATTACGATCCAACAGATTCGCTGGCATCCATTACAGATAGCTTCGACATGGGTATGCTGAAAACAAAAACAGATTGCAACGGCGGCCATTTTGGCTCGAACATACGGGCGGTGCTGCTAGACGCTGTTATGCCAATGGTGCCAATCATTACAAATTTGCCTTCCCGAAACTGGGTGGATCAACTAGCCCTTAATCGCGCTGCCGACATTAATTTCGGCGCGCTAACAGATAACCCGAATTTATATGGTGAGCCGCGCTTGCGTGGCCACGAGTACAATTTTGCGCGTGTAAGTGGAGCCGTACTAGCACCTAGCTTGGGCGGACATGACATGCAACAGCAAATAAGCCAAATTTTGCCCTATATTTCACGCGGAAAAATCGACATTGTGTTCGTGATGATCGGCAGCAATGATTTGGCCGCTCGAGAATTAAAGCAATAATCCTTCTGCGATGCCTCTTGGACAGCGTTTCAAAACAGTTTACTAACTACCCTAGTTGCAGGGATTGACGCAATAAAAGCGGCTGGCGTAAAAAAAATAATGATCGGTTTATTGCCCTTGGGTACGGCCTCCGGTGTTGCAGAGGGAATTGTTTTGCAGCGCATTAACGAACTGAATGCAAAAATTATCCAAGAGGCCGCAGCCCGTGAGCTGCCTACACTCGATGTTTGGCGCTTTAACAAAGACCCCGCACGCGTTGATCCACAAAATGGCAACCTATTGATTGCCGGCTATAGTTAATCACATAAACAAATAGACGAAACAATCATTTCATCCAAGGTCATATTTGCACGGTTTCTCCAAAAACGCTTGAGATTAGCCCAGAGTTTCTCAATAGGATTAAGA
>JAYVJM010000074.1:0-15070 GCA_043769275.1 Cellvibrionales bacterium
CTCCGCCTCTTAATCCTATTGAAAAACTCTGGGCTAATCTCAAGCGTTTTTGGAGAAACCGCGTAAATATGACCTTGGATGAAATGATTGTTTCGTCTACTTATTTATGTGATTAACTATAAACGGCTAAACGGCTAAACGATTTTTCACGCACCGAGCCATAGAGCAAAAGAATCCTTGGGGAATGTGTATACGGCTTTTGGACCTGAAATTTTTCGAGCTTGGGTCGTTCAAATAATTCAGACTGGAGATTGGGTGAGCTTGGCATGGGAAACTCTTTGATCGGTTGTGGGCGGCAGTTTAAATGAGCCCATCACCCTTTACACTGGCGGCCTGTATTTGCAAAACGTGCCCAATTTCCACACGAGAAAACCGTGACAAACACCCCAAAACACATTCGCCGCTTTGATCTGCCCAACAGCGCCTCGTCCCCCACCACGTGGGACACGGTGCATCCGGTGCTGGCGCGCGTCTATCAACATCGCGGGGTGTCGAATGCCGACGAGCTGGACTATCGCCTAGAAAAACTGCCTTCGCCGCACACACTCAAGGGGCTGCCGCAGGCTTTGGCGCTGCTGACGGATGCACTGGAGCGCAGCTCGCGTATTTTGGTAGTGGGTGATTTTGATGCCGATGGCGCTACCGCCACCGCACTGGCGTTGCGTGCGTTACGGGCGCTGGGTGCCGCGCATGTCGATTTTCTGGTGCCGAATCGCTTTGAATACGGTTACGGATTAACGCCTGAAATTGTGGCGCTGGCACTAACGCGCCAACCCGACTTACTCATTACGGTAGATAACGGCATTTCCAGCATCGAAGGCGTGGCGGCGGCGCGGGCAGCGGGCATCAACGTGCTGGTGACCGATCACCACGCCGGCGACCAGCTTCCCGAGGCAAATGCCATCGTCAATCCTAACCAGCCAGACTGCCCGTTTCTGGATAAGTCGCTGGCCGGCGTGGGCGTGCTGTTTTATCTACTGTTGGCGTTGCGCAGCCATCTACGCACGCACGGGTATTTCGCTGCACGTAACCTCAAAGAACCCAATCTTGCACAGTGGCTAGACTTGGTGGCACTGGGCACAGTGGCCGACGTGGTGCCGCTATCACGCATCAATCGCATATTGGTGCAGCAGGGTTTGCTGCGAATTCGTGCCGGCCACTGCTGCGCCGGCATTAAAGCCTTGGCGGAAGTGGCGGGAAGACAGTTGCCGCGCTTACACGCTGGCGATTTTGGGTTTGCCATCGGCCCGCGCCTGAATGCGGCGGGCCGTTTGGATGACATGAGCCTCGGCATCGAAACGTTGCTGACAGACGACCACGACATCGCAAAACATTACGCACACGAGCTCGACAGCATGAACCGCGAGCGCCGCGCCATTGAGGCCGACATGCAGGCGGAGGCATTCAACGATCCGCGCCTGCAACAGTGGGCAGCACAAGATACCGATACACTGCCGTGGAGCTTGTGCCTATACGACAGCGCATGGCATCAAGGCGTGATCGGGATTCTTGCCTCGCGCATCAAAGAACAATTTCATCGACCCGCCATCGTGTTTGCCAATGCAGATGCCGACACCATTAAAGGTTCGGCACGCTCGGTGCCTGGCTTGCATATCCGCGACGCATTGAACAGCATCGCCGCCCGTCACCCACACATTTTGAGCAAGTTTGGCGGCCACGCGATGGCGGCGGGTTTAACATTAAAACACGAACATTTCGCAGAGTTTTGTGCGCTGTTTGAGGCGGAAGTGCGTTTTTGTTTGGATGAAACCGATCTAGAAGCCACGCTGGTAAGCGACGGCGAACTGGCAGCAAAGGACTTGTCACTGGAGCTGGCCGAAACACTGCGTGCCGCCGGCCCTTGGGGTCAGCGTTTTGCCGAACCTTTATTTGACGGCGTATTTAACGTGAAAAGCCAGCAACTTGTGGGCGAACGTCATCTCAAACTGCGCCTGAGCCCATGCGCAGACTCCAGCATTGAACTGGATGCCATTGCCTTTGGCGTTGATGTCGCGCTGTGGCCGAATTTAGCCGTGCAGCAAGTGCATATTGCCTACCGGCTGGATGTGAACGAATTTCGCGGTCTGCGCACGGCGCAACTGCTGGTGTTATACATAGAAAATCAATATAGCCCCGCCGACAATGCGTAAGTCCTAACACAGCCTCTTTTCTAGGCTGCCAAACGCAGAGTTTGAGCAACAACGTTCCATGCGACGGGCTTTTGTACCGCCACGAACAAGCAAAAACCCTACACGCCACTTACGAGCGTTGAAAGGGCTTGCTCATCCAGACAGTGTCCCGTGCGCATCAATGCATAAACACAGCCGCAGCGAGTCGCTTAGTGAATGCCTTGGTCTTTGAATTTTTTCCCTAGCGACTCGCCGCCATCAATAATCAGATTTTGGCCGATCACAAACTCAGCATCATCGGAAGCAAAAAACAACACTCCACGCGCGATGTCCAGCGGGTAACCCGGGCGATTCATTGGCAGGGTTGCGCCCATACCTTCACCTACTTGCCGCGTTGTTTCTGCATCTAGCCCAATCGCATTGCCCACGAGAGGGGTGTAAACGCCGCCGGGTGAAACGCAGTTAACGCGAATTTTCTGCTCGGCCAACTCCAGCGCGAGTGTTTTGGATAGTTGCAACACAGCCGCTTTAGCAGACTGATAAATGTGCGGCCCATAACCGGCTAAGGTCGCCGAAATGCTGGCTGTGTTAATAATGGCACCGCCGTGACCCTGTTTACGCATTTGTTCGGCTGCGTATTTGCAACCTAAAAACACTGAGCGCACCAACAGTGCGTAGGTGAAATCAAAGGCCTCTACCCCAATTTCTGCAAGCGTGCCGCGCGCGCCAAACGCGCCGGCGTTGTTGTGCATGATGTCGAGCTTGCCGAACTCAGCTACCGCAAAGCTCACCAAGGCTTTTACGCTGTCTTCGCTCGTGACATCACACGCACAAAAGCGTGTATTACTGCCCAGCTCCGCCACGGCTTGCAGGCCGCCGTCTACGTTCATGTCGGCAATAACAACCTGCGCGCCCTGCTGCACAAACAGCTCTGCCACACCCCGCCCAATGCCGCTGGCACTGCCCGTGATAATCGCCACTTTGCCTTTTAGTCGCTGTGTCTGCATAAAAACCTCGTTGTAGTTGTACGTTATGTTAAAAAACGATGGTGCGATGGCCGTACACGATAATGCGGTCGTCCAAGTGCGCACGCACGGCTTTAGCTAGGGTCACTCGCTCAATATCACGGCCTTTACGCACCAGATCAGCGACTGTATCGGCATGCGAGCTGCTCTCCACGCCCTGCGCAATAATCGGCCCTTCGTCCAAGTCAGCGGTGGCGTAATGCGCCGTGGCACCCACGAGCTTTACGCCCCTATCGTGCGCTTGGTGGTAGGGCTTTGCGCCTTTAAACGCGGGCAAAGTCGAGTGATGAATATTGATTATGCGATGCGGAAACGCACCTATCATTTGATCAGACAACACCTGCATATAACGCGCCATCACAATCAAGTCGATGCCGAGCTTCTGTAGGAGCGCGATTTCTGCCGCCTCTTGCTGCGCCTTGTTTTCATGATTGATCGGGAAAACATGGTAGGGAATATTGAAAACATCCGCGAAATAACGCAGGTCTTCATGATTGGAAATAATGAGCGGAATATCGCACTGCAATTCGCCAATTTTGTGGCGCAGCAGCAAGTCATAAATACAGTGTTCGTATTTGGAGACAAAAAGCGCCATGCGTTTTTTCTTGTCCGTGAAAGACAATTGCCATTGCATCTGGTATTTGGCGCATTCCTGTTCCAGCGCAGCGTTAAATGCCTCACGGCTGACGCGCATATCCGTCATATCAAAAAAGACACGGTGAAAAAACACACCTTCATCGGAGTGCTGCTGCGCGTCGATAATCCCGATGTCATGCGCTAAAAACAAATTGGCAATAGCGGCCACCAAACCTCGACGGTCTGGGCAGCGCAACAATAAGGTGGCGGTATTAGGGCGGGGCATTGTTATTCTCACGAAAGACAAACGACAGAAAGGCCGCCATTCTAAGGAAAACAACCGCCACATGCACTTGAGACATTTATCGTGCGCAAAGCCGTTCGTGGTGAGCCGGTCGAGCCACGGCTTGCGTACACGATGCTCTTGGCAAGCGCAGGGCGAACGGTAATTTTTACCGCAAATTAAGCGCCATCCAAACGAAAAAAACGGCGAATGCTGCTTAACACCTGTGATTTTTCTTGTTCAGGGCTCGCCTCGAATTGCTCGCTTTTCACGGCCGCCAATTGTTCGTTGCCTCGGTTCAAGGTTTGCGCAAACGCTTCCGCCAAAATGGGTCGCAGATGCAATATGTGTTCAAAGCTCGCCTTGCCTATGCGATAGCACTCTGCATCAGTGTGTGCCGTGATCGTAAAGGCACGCGGCTCGCCCGTCATCAAGCTCCTTTCACCAAATACCCGCTTGGCAGACAGCGATTCTATCAAGCGGCGCGGCCGCCCCGGGCTTTCATACCAGACATCGACCGTGCCACTAATCAACACATACAGCCAATGCCCCTCCGCACCTTGCTGCGTAATCAGGCTGCCGCGCGCAAAAGGTGCGTACGTAAGCTTGCCCACAAGATACGTGATTTCTTCCTCATTTAACTCGGCGAACAAATCGATTGTGCGCAGCGTGCGCTCGCGTAACGCCATTTCTTTCGCGCGTTTTAGCTCTCGCTCACTGCTATTTTGCGTGAAATTCACATCTATGCAGGGATGCGGCAGCCGGAAGCCGGCACGCTGTAGTGCCGAATAAATATGCGCACGCACCGCTGAGTCGGTGGGGTCGTCAAAGGCAGGGTCTGTGAGCCAGTAGCGCAGCGCATACTGGGCAACACCCTCTTTGAAATCCATAATCAAACATTGCGGGGCAGGCGTTTTGCTCACCATCGGAATATCGGCACTGATAACGGCCTGACTCACCGCCTTGATAATCCGCTGCGGTGCTACGGTATCGCTTGCAGAAAAATGCACCCAGCGCCGCCATTGCTGTCCCTCTTGGCTACCAACAATGCTGACTTTGGCTTTCATCAGCAAACTGTTGGGTAAAATTACCCGCTCACCGTTGCGGGTCAAAATAGCCGTGTGCCGCCAGCGCACTTGCAGCACACGCCCACTGACATCCTCTACTGTGACCCAGTCCCCGATACAAATGGAGTCATCTAACTGCAACGCCAAGCCGTCCAGAATGTTGCCCAACGTGCCTTGCATGGAGAATGCGACAATGGCGGTGAGCACCGCCGACGTTGTGATGATGCTCGATAATTCAACGCCCACGTAATGCAATTGCAGCATGCCCCAAGCCAAGCAAGCCAACAGCAGCAGCAAATCTTCCAGTATTCGGGGAGCCTCTATTTTGATGGCCGCCAACCACACGCGAAAGAGCGCCAGCCCGGTCAGACGAATCAGCAGCAGCCCTAAAAGCAGTCGCGCAAGCTCATCGAGCAGCGTCGCAGAAGCCAATTTAAAGGCAACGACCAAATGATTTGCGATAACCAGCACCGCCACCAGAGCAAGCGCCCACAGGCTGTTGCGCAGCCATTGGTGTGCCGCTGGCTGTTTACATAACATCAGCGCCAGAAAAACCCCATAGACAATGACAACCGACCAATAGTTGTCATTCCATGTGGCAGACAAAGCATGGGAAAAATGCGCAAAGCCGGTCATCGGCATGCTGAACCCTATCGCAGCGAGGCTCTGTTCTTTGTAGCAGAGAAAAGGCGTTTACGCTGGCGTTGGGAGCGCAGACGCGCGCTTGTAACTATCGCCAAAACGGCACATCAACTGAGGCAGCACGCCCTGAGCTTGCCGAAGGGCGCTGCGTACACCAACTGTGACTCGACCAGCTCACCACGAACGGAAATAGAAAATTAGGGTTGATCACGCTCGAATGGCGGGCAAAAAGGCTGCATGAAGGGCAAAGCCCAAAAAACTTGACGCACCGCATCTTCTGCGAAATAAGTGGTGATTTTTTGATTGAGCTTAATGCGCATCAGCGCCCTATCGTCGTCACTTTCTTGGTATTTTTGCAGCAACAAAAGGCTTAATGCCTGGCTGTCGCCAACAGCAAAAGAGCTGCCCACGTTTTCAATGGCTTCACTGTTGCCATTGCAGCGACTGGCAATACACGGCAGTTGCGCGGCAAAAGCCTCCAGCAGTGCCACCGGCATACCTTCTCGAATAGAGCTGAGCACAAACACATCAAACGCTGTCAGGTAACGATACAGCTCGGGGACATTGCCCATCAGCAATACGCTGTCGGCTAATCCCAGCGCGGCAATTTGTGCGCGCAGTTTTTGCTCCAACTTGCCACGCCCAAAAATAAGCAGCTTGGCGTTTGGAATGTGCTGTTGTTGCTGATGAAAAGCACTGATTAACGTGGCCTGATCTTTGTCTGGATGCAAGCGGCCAACGCTCACAAACAGAAAGTCGTTTTCTGGCAGCTTCAGCTTGGCTCTAGCTTCTTTTTTATCAAGCTGATTTTCGCGGATTTTCACATAATCCAAGCCATTGTAGAGATGTTGAATCTGTGCTGGCGGCCACGCTGGAAGCCGCTGGCGCATATCGTCACGAATGGCTTTTGACACCCCCAGCAAGGCAATGTTTTTGCGTTTAATGTTGAGGTAAATACGGCGGAACAATCTGTCGGCAAAGCCATCAATATGGCTCACGCCAACACAAAAAAGCCCCTTGATGTGTGAGGCTATGTAAAGGGCTTTATAGCGGTGGGCGATGGCAAAAGAAAAGTCATATTTTTTGTGCAGCATTTTTATTTGCGCTATCTGCTTGCGTTTCAGGCCGCTGATGGCACGCGCATCTTGATCCAAAAAAATCACTTCTGCGGCACCGCAGTCCGCCGCCACCTGCGCATCCGGCACGCCCTTGATAAAAACGGTAATCACACGATAGGGCGTGTCTTTAAATAACGCAGCATATTGCTGCGCGACGCTAAGAAACGGCGCTTGGTAGTCATGGCACAGTAGCAGCATGTTCATAATGCGAGAATGCCTGAAAGGCTTTGTATCAGCGGCGGGTTATCCCAGTTACGCAAAAAACGATGCTTATCTCGGGCAAGCATGGCTTGATTGGATGCTATTTTTGCGCCATCAAAATCAATCAAAAAAACCTTCTCGCCCGTAGAGATCAAATTGCTTGCCTTCATGTCCCCGTGAAGGATTCTGCTGTTGGCCAATCCTTGAAAAAGCGACGCAATCGCGGCTAATTCATGGGGTGTAGGTTCGCGTTTTTCCCAGCACGACAATAAATCGTCGCCCTCAACGTACGCACTAACAAACCAAGCGGCGCTAACAAAAGAACCGCAACGCTGCTCCACCAAAGCCACTGGTGCGGCGACATCAATGCCCACGTGCATCAACCCATGCGAAAAACACCACGAACGCGCAGCGCGCGAGCGGCGAAATAAACGCCGCACTTTACGCAGGGCATCTTTGTCGCGGTAATATTTTACCACAAGTGGCCTGTCGTCTACCGTCATCACGCCCACAGTCGCTGAATTGCCCGCTTTTAAAAGGCGCACATTCTCTTGCAACAATAACGGCATTTTTAGCAGCCGCTCAAATGCAGGGGTTAGATAATCACGTCGACACAAGATACGCAAATTGCCGACGCTGACATCAGCAACATCTGTGCAGTCGCGCATGACTTTTGCCATATAGGCCTGTTGGCGCGCAAAGCCGCGCTCACGCGCCCGTCGCTCAAACAAGCGCGGTGAAACAAAATCAAATTGCGCGATTATCTGCGCGCTTGCCCAGCCCCAATCCGCAAAGGGCAACTGCACTAGCAGCAACGCCAAATTGTCCAACATATCGGCACTGCTGTTAATAACTTGGCAACTGGCTGGATCGAGTGCAACCACCTGGCCTGCGTCCCACAAAAAATTGCCGAGATGCAAATCCTGCTGATAAATACCCTCCCGATAAAATACCGCGAGCACCACCAGTAACTGTTGCAACAAAGACGCTTTTTCAGCGCCGCTGGCCTGCGCAAAAAGCGTACTCAGCGGCTGTGCGTTTTGCACAAATTCGTACATCAATACGCTGCCTGTTTGCAGCGTTTTTTCCTGTAATAACGCAGGGGTTTTGATGCCCGTTTTTTTAAGTTGCGCATAACCTTGCCATTCTTTTTTTGCCGAACACGGTTCAAAAAACAATTTGACGAGCACCGTTTCGCCAGCATATGTAGCGCGCATAACCAAACGTTTGCCAGGCAACAGGCGCAATACGCTGTCGCACTGCAAAAACTCTCCGCCAGGCAGTGAAAGCAAGAAGCTACTCGGTATTGCACGCTGCAATTTCTGTAACTCACTTACGCTGATAACGCGCAAGTTCATGATTGCTTTTTTCCGCCGCGTGGACGTGGAATATCCAGTTTTTGGCGCCGCTCCCACAGGTTTTTACGGCTAATGCCCAAACGCTGCGCCAGATCAGTTTCACTTAAGCCGGCCTGATGTTCCAAGACAAAACGCACAAAATAATCATCCAGCGAACTTTCTTTTGCCGCTGGATTTTTATTGGATGCGGTGGCGGATTGCGTCTGCGAGCTTTCCGCTGACAAGCTCGTGTGCGCAGCAGGATGCAAATCCAAATGACCCGCATCGAGCTCACCGTTTGCGTCACACAAAATTACCGCGCGCTGGATCACGTTGTCTAATTCGCGCACGTTGCCAGGCCACGGATACTGTTCAACAGCTTGCTTGGCAGCCGTGGACAGGCGCAGCGTCGGCTTGCCCATTTTTTGACAGTAACGCGCCAACAGTTGCTGTGCGATCAACAGAATATCATCCCCGCGCTCGCGTAAAGGCGGCAGGTTCAACTGCACGACGTTGATACGAAAAAACAGGTCTTCTCGAAAACGGTGCTCGTCGCACATTTGCCGTAAATCGCGGTGTGTCGCAGCCAACAGGCGCACATCCACTTTACGCGGCGTGACGGAGCCGATGGCGCGCACTTCACCCTCCTGCAATACACGCAACAAACGCGCTTGCGCTTCCAGTGGCAGCTCGCCAATTTCATCGAGAAACAATGTACCGCCATCGGCGGCGGCAATCAGCCCTTCACGCGCTTGGTCGGCACCGGTAAATGCGCCTTTCTGGTGACCAAACAGCTCCGCTTCAATTAAGTTTTCGGGAATGGCTGCGCAATTGACTGAAATCATGGCGCGCATGGCGCGAGGGCTGTGGCTGTGCAACGCGCTTGCTATCAGCTCTTTGCCGGTGCCGGTTTCGCCCCAGATCAACACTGAGGCATCCGTGGGGGCGACTTTGCGCAATTTGCCGTACAACGCACGCATCGGCGCACTCTCACCAATCATGCCGGAAAACCCTTCATCGCCCGTGCCAGCCGGCTCTTGTGCTTGTTTTTTGCAGGTCACCGCCGCACGCTGACCCAATACACGGCGCACCGTATTGAGCATTTCCTCGTGGTCAAAGGGTTTGGCAATGTAGTCCACCGCGCCTTGTTTCATGGCATCCACCGCTGAACGCATGCTGGCGTAACTGGTCATAATCATCACCGGCGTGTCGCCGCTTTGGGTGAGCAGCTCGGTGCCTGGCGCATCCGGCAAACGCAAATCGCTAATGACTAAATCAAAACTGGCAGGGTTTAACGCCAGCGCCTCGCCCACACTGCCCGCCTCCGCCACCTCAAATTGCTGACGCAGCAACACCTTTTTTAGTGCGCTGCGGATAATTTCTTCGTCTTCGACTATCAGGATGCGGCTCATGGTGGGCGCGTATGGCAAGCGTGCTCGCTAGTGTTACCGGCACTCGCCTTGCCCGCAAGTGCAGAGACACCACGGCGATGCCCAACCAGCCGCACCCAATCTTCACGTACAGCCGGCTCTTCAAATTCGAATAACGCGTGATAGGCATCCATCACGCTTTGCGCCTGCGTTTGCAAAATGCCCGACAAAACCAGCGTGCCGCCGGCTTTCACCAACGGCGCAATCACCGGTGCCAACGTCGCTAAAGGACCGGCCAAAATATTGGCGATCACAATATCAGCCTGCTCTTGTATTTCTTGCCCTTGCGTCGCCACTAGCTGCATACGCAAACGTGCCGCGCATGCATTTTGCTCGGCGTTTTGTTCGGTGGCTTGCAATGCTTGCGGATCATTATCCAGCGCCAATGCGCTACGCGCTCCCAACAGCAGTGCGGCAATCGCCAATACGCCCGAGCCGCAGCCGTAATCAATGAGGGTTTTATCGTTAAGCGTTTGTCCGTCCAGCCACTCTAGGCACAATGCCGTCGTGGCGTGTGTGCCGGTGCCAAAAGCCAGCCCTGGATCAAGATGCAGCATTACGCCATCAAACGTGGCTTCGATATGGCTGGGGACAATCCATAAGCGCGCACCAAATTGCATGGGCTGGAAATGCGCTATCCAGCTACGTTCCCACTGCTGTTCTGGCAAACGCTCAAATGTCACCGCAGGTGCTTCTTCGTCGCCAAACCACGCGATCCACTGCGCGCGCAGTGTTTCTTCCTCCGCATCGGCATGAAACAATCCCAGCAATTGCACGGCTTCCCACAGCGCCATTTCACCCGGAGCCGGTTCAAACAAAGGCTGATCGGCGGCATCTTGGTACGTGACGGACAGCGCACCCAAGGTCAACAAAACCTCCTCATACAGATCGGCCTGTGCTTTGGGTACGCTAACCAGCAGTTGTAACCAGTGCATGGTCTCTCCTACGGGCGGCTGAAGGCGCAGCACCTACACAATCAAAGAGGGCAACTCTTTCGCCAACTTCATTTTTTCTTCCACGTGCCTGCCGGTTAACGCGAAACCCAGCAAGTCGCCGCCACTGTTGCGAAACAGGGCGCGAACATGGTCGCCATCCACTTCCACTAGCCACTCGCCTTCAGCGCCGCGCAAAGGTGGAGCCACCTGTATCGGGCAAACCGGCACTTTCACACCCACGGGCATCGGGCCATACGCCACTGGCGTTGGATCGCCCGCCAGCGTTTTGGCCAAAGCGCGCGCGCAAGCCATCAACGGCATCACAAAATACAGCACATGGCCTTCAACCTCTGCGCAATCGCCAAAGGCATACACATTCGGCGCAGAGGTTTCCAGTAGGCGATTCACCACAATACCGCGATTAACCGCAATGCCAGATGTGCGTGCTTTGGCGATGCGCGGGCGCACACCAATGGCAGACAAAGCGATGTCGGCCTCAATTTTTTGGCCGCTGGCCAGTGTGGCAATGATGCCATCGCCTTTCAGATTAACCGTGTCGACCACTGTGCCAAAGTGATAATTGATGTCTAGCTCGCGCTCTAAGGCCTTACGCACAGCATGCGAAGCCTGCGGCGGCAGGAGCGAAGCCAAGGGGCCGCCCAACGGATCGACCGCCACCAACTCATAGCCGCCGTTGCCCAGATCGTTCGCGTATTCGCTGCCGATCAAACCCGCGCCGATAATCAGCACTTTCTTTTTGCCTTCCAACACCGTGCGAAACTTGGCGTAATCCACCAAGCTATTAACGGTGTATACCCGCGACAAGCCATCGCCTTTCAGCGGCACTTGTATGCACTCAGCGCCCCACGCAATCACCAATTTGCTGTACGGGATTCTCTCCTCGCCCAGCACCACTTCCTGATTAACCGTATCAATACCGGTGACGTTAACAAACGTGCGTATGGAGGCTTTCAATTGCTCGGCCATCGCGCCAGCATCGGCCATCGCCAGTTCATCAGCTTGTTTGTTTTTGGTAAAGCCGGTGGAAATCATGGGCTTGGAATAACTGCGACCATCATCCGCCGTTAAAAACAGCAGGGGCGTAGCTTGGTCGTATTTACGGAATTCTTTACCCAAGGTATAGCCGGAAAGGCCGGTGCCGATAACCACAATAGGGTGAGCTGCATTCATAAAACATTCTCTGATTATTCGATCAGCCAACAGGCCGTCTAAAGGAATTGTGGGGTTAGAAATTGCGCAGGCGGCGATTTTACACGCTTTTCCAAACCGTGCGCAGGCGGAATTTTTCTGGCTAAAGCGCAGTCTTTGGCAGCCGGCATCGCTTGCTCGCCACACCCAAACACGGCGACACTGCTTTTCTGCTTCTTCCAACGAGAAAATATCCATGAACTTCACGACTGCTCGCGGCACCTACCCTCACACGCGCCTGCGCCGCTTGCGCACCACCAAAGGCGTGCGCCACTTGGTGCGCGAAACACGCCTGTGCGCCGCCGATTTGATCGCGCCACTTTTTGTGTTGGACGGACAAAACCGCCGCGAGCCTGTCGCCTCTATGCCGGGCGTAGAACGCCTATCCATTGACCTTTTACTACAGGAAGCGCAGGCGCTGCACAGCTTGGGCGTGCCCGCTGTGGCACTGTTTCCGGTGGTGTCGAACGAATGTAAATCCGACGATGCGCGTGCGGCTTGGAGCCCTGAGGGTTTGGTGCAGCGTGCAATACGCGCCCTTAAAAAAGCCCTGCCAGACCTATTAGTAATCAGCGATGTCGCGCTTGACCCTTTCACCACCCACGGCCAAGACGGCTTAATGGATGCAAACGCTTACGTTGAAAATGACGCAACGGTTTCGGCACTGATTAAACAAGCGCTTTCGCACGCCGAAGCCGGTGCCGACATGGTCGCGCCCTCCGACATGATGGACGGCCGCATCGGTGCCATTCGTTTTGCGTTGGAGCAGGCGGGTTTCGTCAACACGTTGATCCTCGCCTATGCCGCCAAATACGCCTCCGCCTATTACGGGCCGTTCCGCGATGCCGTGAGCTCAAAAAACAATCTGGGCAAAAATGACAAATACAGTTACCAGATGGACCCGGCCAACGCAGACGAGGCGCTGCATGAATGCGCGCTGGATTTAACCGAAGGCGCGGACATCATCATGGTAAAACCCGGCATGCCGTATCTAGACATCGTGCGGCGCGTAAAAGAGGAACTCAAAGTGCCGACTTTTGTCTATCAAGTCAGTGGTGAATACGCCATGCACGTGGCGGCTTTTGAAAAAGGCTGGCTGGTGCGCGAGGCGGTTATTTTAGAGTCTCTGCTGGCGTTCAAGCGCGCTGGTGCGGATGCCATTTTGACGTATTTTGCCAAGGAGGCGGCCACGTTACTGTTGCCGAAAAAGCCATAAGGTTTTTCTGGCAGAACCATTTTTAACCTCATTTTGGATGAGCGCGCTTGAACACATTTTTCATCTTTATACAGCCCTGTGGGCTGGCGTGCGTGGCGCAATATCGCCGCACCGACTAGAATTTTTTAAACAATATCCCGTTAAAAAATATTTTTTATACATAAAAAAGTATAGCAAAAACGATATTGATCTAATTCTTGACAGGGGAACAGGGATTTTGGCAAGTTACGATCCAAAGTCTGGCGATCTTAAGCTTGGATACTATGGCACTACTGAAAATAAGAGAGGAGGTGGAGTCGGCACAGAATTGATTTCCAATGTCATTCTTTATGTTAACCCCGCTATGATCAAGATTGTTACAGGTGAATTTGCCAAGACAAATTTGCAGGTCTACGACGAATCAGTATCACGAGGATTATCACCAGAAGATGCGGCTAAAGCGACCCCTTTAGGAAGATCGCTACGCCGTCTTGGTTATGATAATTTTCGTGTTCAGGTATACAAAGACTCATCCAAAGTCATACCGTCTACGTATTTCACATTCTTTTTACAACACGATACAGCGCACCATAGCGGCAACGCTAACGGGCTTTAGTACGATCAATCTGCTGGCCTTTCGTTGAACAAACAGGGCGTAGCCTTTTTTGTACCCGTCAACCCGGATGAGCCGGTACGCCAGCGGGACTTGAATTCGGCTATCGAAGGCCTCGCGTGGCAATGCTCATACCGTGTTGCAACCCAAGCCAACACCAGTCTGGCATCACACGGTTCGTCGATTGATGGGGTGACCTTGGCCAGTGGCGGCCTCGCCATTTCTGGCACTAGAGAAACGCGCCGCGTGGTGCGCAGCCGTTGGTTGAGCTAACTCTCGAAAAAATGATGCACGTTGGCCGTCGTCCAAGTGGCAATGCCAACGCCGAAGAAATCTGCATCTTCAGTCCATATGGAACAATCGAGCGCCAACGCTGCGGCCAAAATTGGCCAGTCCTGTTCATCACGCATTTTAAGGCGACGCCGCGCTTGCGCTTCGAAGACATCCAGCCATTCGCTTTCGACGATCTGAACAATCCGGCTAAGCGTGTCAAGTACACTCAATGCCGATTCGACGGGAATGTTGCGCTTTAGCAGCAGTGTTGGCAGATATTTGCGCGCATCTTCAAAACAAACAGCTGGCGCGAAGAAATGGACGTGGTCGGCATACGTCATCACCAGCGTTCGCACTTTCTGACCTAGCACCGCCCTGATAAGAATATTGGCATCCAGCACCAGTGCCTTGCGGCTCATACCGCTTTCCCTGCGCGCAAGCGCCGGAATTCGGTCACCAGTTCATCCTCCGCCACACCTTCGGCGGCAAGCAGCTTGTCTAGCGTGGCAGCCGCCGATTTGAGCGCGGCGATATCGTTCGTCGCGTTTATTTCCTTGCTGGGAATGAAATAGCCAATGGTCTCGCCATGACGGGTTACCGCCACGGGGCAACCGGTTTCCAGCAGGTAATGCGGCAGATGGGTGCGAAATTCGCGGATACCGACTTTGAGGCTTTGCATGATTGACACCCTAAATTACGTACTCGTGTGTACACATTAGCAAACACCCCTCTTTTTTGCCAGTGCTTGCTGCTGATGGCCGTTACGCGGCCGCTGGCTGAATTGATCTGCCTATATAAGGAGAACACAACATGAGTGACATGTGCTGTCAATTCTGGACACCAAACCTTCAGGCAACTGCCAACGTTATCGTCTGAATTATGAACACGCCCAATCTAGCTACAGCGCTTGGTGTGTTGTTACTATTGCTGAGGTTGTCGGTTGTAAAAAACCTCAATGTATTCAGTGATGTCATCGCGTGCATCTGCTCTTGTTGCATAGCGTTTGTGATGCACTAATTCATTTTTTAAGCTCCCCC
>JAYVJM010000075.1:0-13738 GCA_043769275.1 Cellvibrionales bacterium
AGCACCAAAAGTGCTCAACAAATAGTCGGTGTATAAATCAAGGTCGGCTTTTTTCATTCGGCAAGCTTATCAGGGGGAGGGTTGCGTAACATCAGTTTCTAAATGCCCCGCGTCTGCACAGGCTAATCCCTAAAATTGGTAAACTGCAACGGCATGGCGATGTTTTCGTGTTCGGCGCGCAGCATGGCGATCACTTCCTGTAAGTCGTCGCGTTTTTTGCCGGTAATTCGCACTTGCTCGCCTTGAATGGCGGCCTGCACTTTCATTTTTTTGTCTTTAATGAGTTTGACGATGGTTTTGGCCAGCTCTACTTCCAGCCCTTCGCGCAGCGTGACAATTTGTTTAGCTTGCTTGCCGCTTTGCTGCGGGTCTTTCGTCTCAAGGCAGTTGATGTCGATGCCACATTTAATGAGTGCCTGACGTAATAAATCCAGCATTTGTTGTAGTTGAATTTCCGCTTCAGCAATGAGCGTGACGACTTTGCCGTCGCGCTCAAAGCTGGCATTTACTCCTTTGAAATCAAAGCGGTTTTTAATGATGCGGTTGGCTTGGTCGAGCGCGTTGCTCACTTGGTGTTGGTCGAGTTCGGACACAATGTCAAAGGAGGGCATGGGTTTATCCTGGAAGGTGTGAAAGCCAAAAGCACGCGGCAGCTGATGTGCATAGGTAGCCTAATGCCTTACAGTAGGCTACTATTTGCGCCCCGATCCGGCAAATATTGGCCGACAGACTGACCGTTTCTACGTTGAGGATTATTGCATGAGCATGCAGGACACTACCGCGCTGCGTAAGCCGCTTTCCGGCCTGTCAGATGTTTCGGTGCCCGCAGACGCAGCTTCCGTGCCCGCAGACGCAGCTTCCGTGCCTGCACCGTTCACCCAGCAAACCATTCGTGATTGTGTAGAAAGTGCGATGCGTAACTATCTTGGCCATTTGGATGGTTGTGATGTCAACAACATCTACGAAATGGTGCTGGCTGAGGTAGAAGTGCCATTATTGGAAGTGATTCTGCACCATGTGCGTTACAACCAGTCGCGTGCGTCAGCCATGCTTGGCCTCAATCGCGGCACGCTGCGCAAAAAAATGAAACAATACGGCATGCTGTAAGGATTGTTCTTGATAGAAAAGGAGGCGTTGGCCTCCTTTTTGTTTTCTGTCGTTTATGTTTATGGGGTTTTATGTCAATGATTTCTCCCGTGCGCCGTGCGCTTCTTTCCGTTTCTGACAAAACAGGCATTGTCGATTTTGCCCGTGCTTTGGCCGCTCGTGGCGTGGTTTTGCTGTCCACAGGCGGCACTTACAAACTGCTAAAAGACAGTGGTATTGTGGTAACCGAGGTGTCGGAGCACACCGGATTTCCTGAAATGATGGATGGCCGCGTCAAAACACTGCATCCCACTATTCACGGTGGCATTCTCGCCCGTCGCGGTGTGGACGATGCTGTAATGGCCGCGCACGGTATAGACCCCATCGATTTGGTGGTGGTCAATTTATATCCGTTTGCCAAAGCTGTGGCCGCGCCCGATTGCACGCTGGCGCACGCCATTGAAAATATCGACATCGGTGGCCCGACCATGGTGCGTGCAGCAGCCAAAAATCACGCACACGTCGGCATAGTGGTCAACAGCGAAGATTACGCGCAGGTCATCACAGCTCTTGATACAGCGCACGGTTTGCCGCAAACACTGCGTTTTGACCTAGCCGTGAAAGCCTTTGAGCACACCGCGCAATACGATGGCTTGATCGCCAGCTATTTGGGCGCACGGCTGGGTGAAGAAATCGCATCATTCCCACGCACTTTTAATGTGCAGTTACACAAAGCGCAGGATTTACGCTACGGCGAAAACCCGCATCAACGCGCCGCATTTTATGTGGATGCCAACCCGAATGAAGCCAGCGTGGCCAGCGCACGCCAATTACAAGGTAAGGCACTGTCGTACAACAATATTGCCGATACCGATGCGGCACTGGAATGTGTGAAAAGTTTCGTAAAGCCCGCCTGTGTGATCGTCAAACACGCCAATCCCTGCGGCGTGGCGGTATCTTTAGATGGCATTGCGGCCGCTTACGATCTGGCCTATGCCACCGACACCGAATCGGCTTTCGGCGGCATTATCGCCTTCAACCGCGAGCTTGATGCCGCCACAGCGCAAGCGATAATCGAGCGTCAATTTGTAGAGGTCATTATTGCGCCCAGCATTTCTGCGGCAGCACTGGCGGTTACGGCCAGCAAACAGAATGTACGCGTTTTACGTTGCGGCGCATTCCCCAGCGTGCGTGCGGCGCAATTGGACTGGAAGCGCGTCAACGGCGGCCTGCTGGTGCAAAATGTAGATGCCGGCATGATTGGCGTGGATGACTTAAAAATCGTCACAAAACGCGCGCCCACCGAAGCTGAAATTCACGATGCTGTTTTTGCATGGAAAGTGGCGAAGTACGTGAAGTCGAACGCCATCGTTTACGCCAAAAATCGCCAGACGATCGGCATCGGTGCCGGACAAATGAGCCGCGTGAACTCCGCACGTATTGCCGCTATCAAAGCCGAACAGGCTGGCCTTTCAGTGCAAGGCGCAGTGATGGCCTCGGACGCATTTTTTCCGTTCCGCGACGGCATGGATAACGCCGCTAAAACTGGCATCGCCTGCGTAATACAGCCGGGCGGTTCACTGCGCGACGAGGAAGTGATCGCCGCCGCCGACGAGCATGGTATGGCGATGGTGTTTACAGGCATGCGGCACTTTAGGCATTGATGTCAGAGCCAACTATTCGGTTTTTCCGAACAGTTCAAACTGCCACTTGATTAGCAAGATTTTTCAGCAACCTGTTCGTGGTGAGCCTGTCGAACCATGAGCGAGCTGGGATGGCCAGTAAAACTACAACTCACCCTTCGACAAGCTCAGGGCGAACAGATAATTTGTCAGTTTGGAATGTTGTTTTTAATCACGCCCTCAGCGTCTGCACATACAGAAGGATTAGACATTGCCGCCAATTGAAGTGCTTACAAAAGATAACGTAATCGAAATTCATAATAGGCTCATGATTGATGCCGCCGAATCTGAAGACCCTATATCTCCCCCGGGCATCAAAGATATTGGGCTTCTGGAATCAGCCATTTCACGTCAAGAGTCAGGATATGGCGGCAAGTTAAAATATGACAACCCTATAGCAAATGCGGCATCTCTTTGTTATGGCATTTGCTGCAATCACGCATTACATAATGGAAACAAGCGTACCGCTTTAGTCGCGATGCTTTGTCATCTTGACAAAAACGGCTTCACCTTTGATGCCAAAACGAACCAAGATAATTTGTATTCCTTTATGTTAAAGGTTGCCGACCATTCTCTTGTTCAGAAAAAGAGGCAAGGAAAAAATCATGATCAATCTGACTTAGAAATTGTGGCTATGACCGATTGGATAAGAAAGAGAACGCGAAAAATTGAAAAGGGGGAGCGTTCACTGTCTTACCCAAAACTAGAAAAGCTGCTTAAGCAACACGATGTTTATTTTGAAAATCCAAGAAATAACACAATTGATGTAATTAAGTACACCATAGAAAAGCAAACATACGGTTGGTTTAAGAAGACTAAGGATGTGCAAAGTCGAGTCCAAGTAGCTAACATTCCGTATTGGCCTAACCGCACAGTTGGCAAGAGTCTTATTAAATCCATACGAAAGCAGGCCGGCCTCACAAACAAAGAGGGCTTTGATTCAGGGCAGTTTTACGGAAATGAAACGACCCCAGACGACTTTATTCAAAAATATAAAAAAACACTGTCAAAACTGGCAAAAACGTAAGTCAGGCAGGCCGCTAGAAGCGAAGCAATGAAAACACACCATAACGCTTAAATAAGGTAAGACCACCATGAAAATCCTAATCTTAGGCTCCGGTGGCCGCGAACACGCGCTGGCGTGGAAATGTGCGCAAGACGCGCGCGTTGAAACAGTATACGTCGCGCCTGGTAACGCGGGAACGGCTTGCGAAAACAAATGCGAAAACGTGGCGTTAGATATTTTGAATAATGCCGCGCTGGTGGATTTTGTGCGTAAACAGGGCGTTGATTTGACGATAGTCGGCCCTGAAGCGCCACTGGTAAATGGCGTGGTGGATGCTTTTCGTGCCGCTGGCTTGGCGGTTTTTGGCTCCGAACAATACGCCGCGCAACTGGAGGGTTCCAAAGCCTTTGCCAAGGATTTTATGGCGCAGCATGGCATTCCGACGGCGTTTTATCAGGTGTTTACCGATGCTGATCAGGCACTGGCTTATGTGAATGAGAAGGGCGCGCCTATCGTGATAAAAGCCGACGGTTTGGCCGCTGGCAAAGGCGTGATTGTGGCCATGACGTTGGCAGAAGCGGAAGCTGCCGTGCGCGATATGCTGGCCGGCAATAAGTTTGGTGCGGCGGGCGCGCGCGTGGTGATCGAAGAGTTTTTGGACGGCGAAGAGGCCAGCTTTATCTGTATGGTCGACGGCAAAACCGCGTTGCCCATGGCCACCAGCCAAGATCACAAACGTGTGGGCGACGGCGATACCGGCCCCAACACGGGCGGCATGGGCGCGTATTCGCCCGCGCCTGTCGTCACGCCGCAGGTGCATGCGCGTGTGATGACGGACGTGATTGCGCCCACGGTGCGCGGCATGGCGGCGGCAGGCCATCCTTACACGGGTTTTTTGTATGCGGGCTTGATGATTGCACCCGATGGCGGCGTGAAAGTGATCGAATTCAACTGCCGTTTTGGCGACCCTGAAACGCAGGCGATTTTGATGCGTTTGCAATCGTCGTTGCTGGAGCTGGTCGAGCTGGCGTTGCTGCAAAAGCTGGACACAGCGCAGGCAAAATGGGACGCACGTGCCGCCGTGGGCGTGGTGCTGGCGGCGGGCGGTTATCCTGATACGCCGCGCACCGGTGATGTGTTGACTTCGCCAGCTGTGGAAAATAAAGACAGCAAACTCTTTCACGCGGGCACCGTGCTGCGGAAAGGTGCGGTGCTCACCAGCGGCGGGCGCGTGGCCTGCGCCACTGCGCTGGGTGCTACGGTACGGGAAGCGCAGCACAGCGCCTACGCTTTGGCTCATCAAGTGGCGGCAGAGGGTTTATTTATGCGCCGTGACATTGGCTGGCGCGCGATAGAGCGTCAGTCGCGTTAAGATAGCGGCGATTGAGTTGTTCACTGACGATAAAAATAATGAACATTAACAATAATGGCTTTCAAAAAAGCCGCACTTCACGCTTCACTGGCAGGCCAATGAACACAAAAAAACGACGTGTGCCATTGCTGTGCTTACAGTATTTGCCTGCGCTGCTGGTTGTTTTGATGTTCAGCGTCGCGGTGCGTGCGGCACCTTTGGTGGAGGTCAATCAAACTCGGGTGAATATGGACCTTTCGCCTTATGTCGACGTTTTAGAAGACGCGAGCGGGCAGTTGACGATTGCGGATGTCACTTCTGCACGTTTTGCTTTTCAATTTGCTTCGGTACCCCTGACGGAACTGTTTTTTGGTTACACGTCTTCAGCTTATTGGATACGTTTTACTGTGGAAAATCAGCGTGATATCGACACATCTTTTGTGTTGAATGTCAGTCCTGTGGATATTAATTACCTCGATTTATTTGAAGTGAACACACTAACAGGCGCGCTGCGCCAGCGGGTTAGCAGCGGTTCCTCGCGGGTTTTTGAGGCAAGGCAATATGATCATCCGTTGTATTTGTTTGATTTGCCCGTCGATGCCTACACGGCTCGTAGCTATTATCTGCGGGGCGCTTCCAACAAAACGCTCAACCTAGAGTTGAACCTCAGTACACCGCGTGAGCACTTGCACAACATTAGCGTGCGCGATGGCGTGCAAGGCGCGCTGCTGGGCTGCCTTTTTTTGCTGACGTTGGCGCATTTGGCTTTGTTTTTCCTGTTTCGCTACCGCGCTTTTCTTTGGTGCAGCCTGTGCTTGCTGGCGATAACACTGTTGCAAATCAGCTGGGATGGCTACCTGTTACGTTATTTCACGCCCAATGATTTGCTGTTAGACAGGCAGCTATTGGTGAGTATTTATTTATCGCTGTTGTGTGCCAAATTGTTTGCGCAATCTTTGCTCGATACGCGCAGACGCGCACCGTGGCAACACCATACATTAAGTGCGCTGGCCGTATTTTGTGGCCTAGCGGCGATAGCAAGCTTGTTTATTCACCCTTCCGTTAACGCCATTGTTGCTGCGTCGACCGCCGGCGTTAGCATGCTGCTGGTTTTCATCTTTACCATGCATGCCAATATGGCGGGCTTGCCTATGGCGAGGCATTTTTTATTGGCGCGCACGGTTACCTCGGGCATTGTTTTGCTGTCAATTGTCACGGTCTACGGTTACTGGCCGCAGAGTTCATTTATGAATTGGGGCATGCCTTTAGCGATCATTATTGAGGCGATGATTATGGCGATAGCCATGACGGCCACTTGCTTGTCTGCCTTGCGCCAGCAACAAGTGTTTGCATTGAATCAGCCGGTGAAACACCCGCAGCGGGCGCTTATCAATTTGGCCGATATTTGCCACGAAGTGCGCACACCCATTAGCGGCATTCTCGGTATGAGTGACCTTTTGCTGGATGGCAATTTAAGCGAGCAACAACGCAAGCAGGTGAGCACGGTGCGTAAGTCAGGGCAGGCTTTGCTGGATGTCACGCATAAAATCGTTGACCTGTCCATGATTGAGTCGGGGCAGGCTGTGTTGCACTGTATGCCGTTTGATCTTGATTATTTAGTGGAGTGTTGTGTTGAGAATTGCCGTGCACGCGCCGAGTCCAACAACATTGAATTGATTTATTGGGTAGACAGCAAAACCGAGCGTCTTGTGAAAGGTGACCAGGAAAAAGTGCAGCAAATTTTGATTAACTTGTTGCATTTTGCGCTGCGCCATCTGGAGTTTGGCGCGATTAGCTTGAGCGTGTCGCCCCTCGCCAATAGGCAAACACAGTTCAGTCTACGTGCGTGTCACAGCGCGCAGGGAAGCACCACGCAGTCGGAAACACGCGCACTGAGCGCTAGCGATCAGCTTAATCTTACTATCGCGGAACAATACATTCAGCTCATGCAGGGGATTCTAGCGGTGCGCCAACATATTGGCGGTGGTGTCACCATGGATTTTTGTCTTACGCTGGAAGCTCAAGCGGGTGTTGTCGTGCACGACGATGAGCGCGTATTGCGCGGCAAGCGCCTGCTGATTGTCGACAATAGCGCCTACTGCGCGATCATCGGGCAGCAGGCTATGCAGTGGGGGATGCAGGTTATATCTGCACAAGGCGGTAAAGAAGCGCTCGCCATTTTGCGCTCGCGCACTACGCTCGATGAGCCTTTTGATGCTGTATTGCTTGATTACGACATCCCCACCATGACGGGTGTAGAGTTGGCGGCTAATATCCGGATAGATAACCATATCGACAGCAAGAAATTGTTGATTATTATGCTCACAGGTGCCAGTAAAGCCCAAGGCGAAATAATGGCCGACAATACCGACATTCAGTCCATTTTGTATAAGCCACTGTCAGGCAAAAGTCTCAAGCAGGCCTTACAAGCTACGCTGCAGCAGTATTTGCAAGCGGCATGAGTGTTTTTGTATTTGGTTTTTTGGCACGTTAAGGAGATAGATATGCCGCAACATAAAAGCCATCGTCAGCTTAGCCCATTGGATATGGTGCTGATGACCGTAGACCGCGCCCTGCGCACTGTCACCGGAAACACGCAGCCATCGTCGCGTCGCTCACCGGCGCAAAGTGCGCATGAATGTGCGTTCACAGAAGCCGAGCGCAGACACGCCCAAGGTTTGATGCGCGTGAACCACACCGGTGAAGTTTGCGCGCAAGCGTTGTATCAAGGGCAGGCTATGACGGCAAAACTGCCTGAAATACGGGCGGAAATGGAGCGCGCAGCAGAGGAAGAGGTCGATCATCTGGCTTGGTGTGAGGAGCGCGTTAAGCAGCTAGGCGGGCATTTGAGTTTGCTGAACCCTTTATGGTATGGCCTGTCTTTTGGCATGGGTGCAGCGGCAGGATTGGTGGGCGATAAAGTGAGCTTAGGTTTTGTGGCTGCTGTAGAAGAGCAGGTGTGCGAACACCTGAAAGAACACCAACAAACACTGCCGCTACAGGACAACAAAAGCCGTGCGATTGTCGAGCAAATGCTGATCGATGAAGCCAAACACCGCCATCAGGCATTGGACGCAGGTGGAGTTGCTTTCCCTCAGCCAGTTAAATGCGCGATGACAACTGTGTCGCGAGTGATGACGCGCAGCAGTTTTCATTTTTAAACAGCCGCTTGTTTTCGCTTCAGGTTAACGGCGGTATTTAGCCAAAAAACCGGTGTGTTTCAGTGCGTTTTTTTCGATTATAGCAATAAGGTCTTCAGGGCTTTCAGATCCAGGATCGTCAATTTTTTCAACTTTGAGGGCGTATACGGTAAATATGTATCGGTGTGGTTTGTTCTTTGGCGGGCATGCCCCGTCAAAGAAGTCATCACCGTAGCTGTTAGAGCCTTGCACCGTTCCGGGTGGTAACAGCGTGTCGGATGAGCCGACCGCTGTTGTATCTTCTGTGGCGGTATCGCTGATGTCTCCGTTTACGTATGCATCTGTTGTATCGCCTGCTGGGTCACTTGTTGGGTCGCCTGTTGCTTCGCCTGCCAGGTCGTCTAATAACGTGTCGTCTGCTTTGCCTGCATTGGCGACTAATTCCGTTACGTTGGCAGGAATGTTATATGCAATCCAATGCCAAAAAATCGGCCCCCTTCCATTAGGGTCGTGCACCGTAATCGCATAGCTTTTTGTGCCTTTTGGTCCTGGTGTCCATCGCAGTGCCGGCGATTGATTTTGCCCCGAACAGCCAGAGTCGTTATATACCTGAGCTTGAGAAAGCGTTGAGTTTGGTTTAATGCTGGGGCTTGAAAGCGTGAATTTTTGTGGCTTTACCTTTGCCTGCACCAAAGTGGATGCCAAACAAAACCCTACCAGCAAAATCGTCCGTACACGAAACATGGCAATACTCCATACCTGTTTTTGGGCTCATAGCTCCCGAGCATAGGCACAACCGCAGCACTATGCAGGGTGGCTAAATTCTGTTTTTCCCCAAGCGACTTCCTGATTTTACTTTAGCTGTTTTTTAAAAAACTTCCTGATGAAGTTAGTGCGGTAAGACGTGCGTAAAGGCTTTTTTTAGAGGAAATCAGTCTTTCGCAGAAACGATATTGGGAATCATGCTGCCAAGCGGCTGTAAAGAAAGAGTGGCTGCCATTTGGCGCGCCATTTCGCGGTAAATAGCGGCAATTTTGCTGCCAGGCTCTGCTACGACAATGGGCTTTCCGCTATCGCCTAACGCGCGGATACGAATATCCAGCGGCAGCGACCCAAGCAACTGCGTTTCATATTCTTGAGCGATGCGCTCCCCGCCGCCGCTGCCAAAAATGGATTCTATATGGCCGCAGTGGGAGCAAATATGCTGGCTCATATTTTCCACAATGCCCAATACGGGGATATGGACTTTGCGAAACATTTCAATGCCTTTTTTTGCATCAAGCAAAGCCATGTCTTGCGGTGTGGTGACAATCACGGCGCAGGTCAGCGGCGCAGATTGCGACAAGGTCAGCTGGATATCGCCCGTGCCTGGTGGCATATCGACCACCAAATAGTCGAGGTCTTCCCACAGCGTTTGATTGAGCATTTGTGTCAACGCGCCACTGGCCATGGGTCCGCGCCACACCATCGGCGTGTTTTCAGTGACCAGAACCCCCATGGAAATCAGTTGCACGCCGTGGGCTTTAATCGGCACAAAGTATTTTTGTTCATGCGATTCAGGGCGAGTATCGGCAGGCAGTCCCATCATTAGCGGGATGCTGGGGCCATAAATGTCGGCATCGAGCACGCCCACACGAGCGCCTTCAGCCGCCAGCGCCAGTGCCAGATTCACGGCTGTAGTCGATTTTCCAACACCGCCCTTGCCTGAGGCGATGGCGATAATGTTGTTAACTCGACGCATAGGGGCAACTTTGCCGTTGGTTTTATAGGCACCGATGCGCCAGTCAATTTTCACATTAACGGTTTTGATCTCTGACACCGCATTGCACACAAGCGCGCCAATGGCTTCCGCCATTTCAGCCCGCACACCAAGGGCGGGGTAGCCGAGTTCGATGTCGATATGCGCGACATTCGCGTCAACGTGAATACGCCGCATGCACTGTGCGGCCAGTAAATCCATATGTAGGTATGGGTCTATCCATAAACGCAAGGCATTTTCAATAAGGGGGATTAGGGGCGAGGCCATAGCGGGAGCACTTCAGGAAACAGGGGCACCATTATAGGCAGCCTGCGGTAGAGTAACGACGTTACAAAGCGCAAGGGTATACGCAGATATGCGGCCAGCGGCCTTAAAAAGACCGCTGGCCGGATGAATTAAACCATTCGCGCAGATGACGGTCGTGCAGCATTTAGTGCGAGTGTATGGTGCCGGAAGGATGAAGATACAATAAAGGCAGGAGTATGCTCAGTCACTTTACCTATTTGCGCACCTTAACTCTGGTATTGGGGTTGGCTTTGGCTGGTGCCTCCCTCTATCTTTCGCTACGCCATGAGCGCGAGCAGATTTTTCAGCGCTATACATCAGAAATAGACGCGCTGGCAGGCTCGCTGGAGTTAGAGCTTGGCCACAATATCGCGCTATTGATGTCGTTTCGCAGCCTTCATGAAGCCGTTCCGCAAGTGGATGCCGAGGGTTTTCGTATTTTCAGTCGTAACTTGCGCGAGTTTAACCAAGGCATTTACAGCATGAAGTGGGTGCCGCGCGTGCTTCAACCTGAGCGCGAAGCCTTTGAGCGTAACAAGCTACAAAAAAGAGGCGGCACGTACATAACCGCGATTAATGGCGGCGGCAAGTCGCAGGTGGCGACAGTCGGCGACGAGTATTATCCCATTCTGCTTTCCGAACCCGCAGAGCACCCTGAGCTGCCTATTGGCTATGACTTGTATTCAAACATGGACACGCGTTTTGCGCTGGAAACTGCAGCGGCGAACAATCAGGCCATTGGTAGCCCAGTGTTAATTAACCAAAATGGCGAAAGCCATTATGCCTACCTGATAGCGTTGCCCATTTACCGCAAAGTCACAAAAAGTGACGCCGAACGCTGGCAGCAACTCAAAGGTTTTGTGGTTGGCGTATTCGACATACGCGCATTGTTTGATGGGGTGTTAAATAACGCGTCGGATTGGGACAAGGGTAGCCAGCTCACGCTGGAAGATAGTTCTGGCCAGAGTAGTGTGCAAATACACATTGCCGAACAAGCATCTCAACATGTCATACACGACGAGCGTTTTACCTACAACAAAAAGCTCACTCCGATTGCCGATCTACAGTGGTACCTTGTCGGCCACCCGTCTGCTGATTATTTTCGCGCACACCGCACGTTATATCCTTATCTTCTGGGTCTGGGGATTTTACTTTTTTCGCTGATGATAGAAGCGTATTTAAGCGTATTGCGCCGAGCAGACAAAAAATTACACGATATCGCGCTCATCGATAGCCTTACCGGTATCGCCAATCGCCGTCGTTTTTTTGAGCATCTCAGCCGTGAGTGGCCGCGTGCGCTACGTTTTTCGCGTCCGCTGTCTGTCATTATCATGGATGTCGACCACTTCAAAAAATACAACGACACCTACGGCCACGTACCGGGCGATCACTGCCTGCGTGATATTGCACAGATATTGCAGCGCAACATAAATCGCCCGGGCGACTTGCTGGCTCGCTACGGCGGTGAAGAATTTGCTGTTTTGCTGCCGGAAACTAAGCTGGAAGCCGCCCGCAATCTTGCCGACAAATGCCGCCAAGCCGTGCAGGATGCGGCAATCGCGCATATTGGTAATCCGCAATACGGTTGCGCCACTGTTAGCATGGGCGTTGCCTGTGTGGTGCCGACAAAAATCTTGCGCGCCGATCAGCTCATTGAGATGGCCGATGCTGCACTTTATGCGAGTAAAAATACGGGGCTTAATTGCGTAAGTGTGTATTGTCAAGCCGCTGTAGAGCAGCCGGATGCCCTAGAGGCGTAAAAAGCCGCAAGGGTGGCGATACAATCCCCGCCTACGCGCCCAGGCTTTATTCCATGATGACCCGTGAACAACTGCTGATACTTGACCGTCGCCACGTCTGGCACCCGTACACAGCAGCCGACAATGACCTTCCGCTCTACCCTGTCGCCTCTGCAAACGGTTGCGTGCTCACGTTGCGCGATGGGCTCGAATTGCTGGATGGCATGTCATCGTGGTGGAGTGCCATACACGGCTACAACCACCCCACACTCAATGCTGCGCTGCACACGCAAATACACAACATGGCGCATGTCATGTTCGGCGGACTTACGCATGAACCCGCCGTCACGCTGGCCAAAAAATTGGTCGATATCACCCCAGCACCCCTACAGCGCGTCTTTTTTTCTGACTCCGGCTCGGTCGCCGTTGAAGTTGCCATGAAGATGGCATTGCAATATTGGCAGGCGCAAAAACAATCACAGCGCTGCCGATTTCTTGCCCTGCAAGGTGCTTATCACGGCGACACCTTTGCGGCCATGAGTGTCACTGACCCCGTCACCGGCATGCACTCTCTCTTTCAGAACACGCTGGCTCTGCAACGGTTTGCGCCACGCCCAAGCAGCCGCTTTGATGAGGCTTGTGCGGCAGCAGATATCGCTGCCTTCAAGCAAGTTTTAGTGCGAGACGCACACGAGCTTGCCGCTGTGATTTTGGAGCCTATCGTGCAGGGTGCAGGCGGCATGTGGTTTTATTCAGCGGATTACTTACGCCAAATTAGGCAATTGTGTGATGAACACAAGATATTGCTGATTGCGGATGAAATTGCCACCGGCTTTGGCCGTACGGGGAAATTATTTGCCTGTGAGCATGCGGCTATAGCGCCCGATATTCTCTGCTTGGGCAAAGCCTTAAGCGGCGGCTATTTGACGCTGGCGGCCACGCTGTGTACGGATGAAGTCGCCGCCACGCTGTGCAGCGGCGCAGCGGGCGCACTGATGCATGGTCCCACGTTTATGGGCAATCCGCTGGCATGCAGTGTGGCTAACGCCAGCATTGACCTCCTGTTGTCACAAGACTGGCAGGCAAATATTGCGCGTATAGAGGCGCATTTGCGTCAGGGTTTACATGCCGCTCGCGCAATGCGTGGCGTGGCGGACGTGCGCGTATTGGGCGCCATCGGCGTGATTGAATTGCAGCAACCCGTTGATATGCGGCGTTTGCAGCCGATGTTTGTCGAACACGGCATCTGGCTGCGCCCGTTTGGGCGGCTGGTTTATGTGATGCCGCCCTTCATCATCAACAACAGCCAATTGCGCACGCTCACCGATGGTATGTGTCGTGTGCTTGCGCAATATTTGCAAAGCTAAAGGAGGCTAGATCAACCGCTCGTGGTGATGTTTCCGTTCATCCTGAGCGTGTCGAAGGAGTCGAACCACTGCCAGCAAACATATAGCTAATCGCACAAACAACAAGACATAAATACGCTAATCAGATGAGCTACGGTCAAGACCTTAAAAAACGCGTGTTGTTGCATATCAAAAAGGGTAGCGGCAAGACGGAAGCAGCAGCATTATTTTCTGTTGGACGCAGCACGATCTATAAATGGCTGTCTGAACCTGATGATCATCAACCCAGCAAACCGGGCCCAAAAGACAGCCGAAAATTCAAGCGTTGTACCTTGCGTCAATTG